>DASSNH010000297.1:0-16159 GCA_035701405.1 Rhodanobacteraceae bacterium | reverse complement strand
CGCAGGATCCACCGACACGGGACCCGAAATCACATGGTCGCGGATGAACTGGTCGTGTTCCAGCGAAACACGGCAGAGCGCGACGATGTGGTTTTCGTCGAGTTCCAGCACCACATCCAGGAGCGGCGTGGCGCTGTCGTTCGCATGGGTGGAATGCGCGTGTCCCTCGCCTCCCGGGGGAAGTCCCGTGCTGGCGGCCGCGTCCTCGCCTCCGCCAACCTCTGCGCCGGGGAGCCCGGATCCGTCCGCGCTCGCGGTCGGACCGGGCGTCCGGGCCACGGCGGCCAAAGCGCCGATCCTTTCGCAGTCGGCCGGTCCAAGCCGCACCATCGGCATGGTGTTGGCGAGCAACGGGGGCCGCGCCGCGGGGCTGCGATCCCCGAGCTCGATCGGCGTGATCTCGCGGCCGGCGTACACCCTGTCCAGCGCATTCCAGCGGCCGAGTGCATACAGCCGCGCGAGCACCGACAGCACCTGCTCGATGCCGTTGCGCCCGCGGACATTGGTCGGCAGTGCAAGGAAGTCGCGTCCGGCCAGGATGTCGTTGACGAAGGAAACTAGGTTGCCGGACGGACCGACCTCCAGGAAGATCCTGACGCCGTCGTCGTACATTTTCCGGACCGTTTCGGGAAAACGCACCTTGCGCGACCACTGCTGCGCTGCGAGCTTGCGCACGCTGGCGGGGGTCTTCGGGAAAAGAGCCGCCGTGGCGCAGGAATACAACGGTACCTTCGGGCGGCCAACCTTGATGTCTTCGTAGTACGCGAGGAACGCGCGGCTCGCGTCCTCGAACGCGGGGGTGTGATAGCCGCGATCGAATGGCAACCGGATGCAGATGCCGCCCTGCCTGACCAGCTCATCCTCGATCTGCCCGATGGCTTCGACCGATCCGTAGAGCACCTGCTGGTTGCTGCAATTGTCCATCGCAACCTGCACCTTGCCGCCGTGCGAATCGACCGCGGCCTGGATCTGTTCGCCCGGCAATGCGCCCACCGCAAGCAACGCGCCGGTCGGGATCTTGTCCGATTTCAACAAAGCCTCGTACACGGCGTACTGCCTGCTGATGCAGGCGACGAGCTCGAGGTCGCTGTGCGCGGGGCTCGCGCCGGATGCCGCCAGTGCCGCGGATTCGCCGGAACTGTGTCCCACCATCACATCCGGCTCGACGCCGAGCGCCCGCAGCAGGTCGAACATCGCCATGCCGCCGATGAAGGCTGCCTCGGAGCCGACGTCCATGTCGTGCAGGCGTTGCTCCCGCCCGGTGAGGTGTTCATGCCGGACTTCGCAGGTGGGAAACACGATGTCGGTATGGGTCTGCCCCGCCGGCAGGTCGTGCATTCCATGCCAGAAATCCAGCCAGTGCTGGACCTGCGGGAACAACGCGATGTCGGCGAACATGCCCGGGTACTGCGAACCTTCCCCGGGAAAGATGAAGCCGAGCCTGGCATCGCTGTGGCCCCGGCCGTATACCTGTCGCGCGCGGCTCGCCTTCCAGGTGGACGCCCCTTCGCCGACCTTGCCGATCGCCAGCGCGATGCTGGTGGTCAGTTCCGTGGTGTCGCGCGCCAGGATCGCGACGCGGTGCTCCTCGGCGCGATCCTCGCGCGCGAGTGCGGCGGCCACCTGGGCGATACTCCACTGCGGGTTCGCCGAAAGCGCCGCGACGAGCCGCTCCAGCTTTTCCACGAGCGCCGCGGCGCTCGCCGCCGACAACACGCAAAGTTCGGCGGGCCACGAGGTGAAGCGGCCGGGGGCACGCGCTTCGGGCGGTGCCTCCTCGAGGATCGCGTGCGCATTGATGCCGCCGAAGCCGAACGAATTGACCCCGGCGCGGCGCGGGGCACCGTGCCGCGCCATCCATGGGGCGCACCGCGTGTTGACGTAGAACGGCGTCTGCTCGATGCCCAGTTCCGGATTGACTTCGTCGCATAGGGTCGGGGGCAGTACGCGATGGTGCAGCGCCATCGACACCTTGATCAGACCCGCAATGCCGGCCGCCGGGATGCAGTGGCTGATCATCGACTTGACCGACCCGAGTGCCTTGGTGCCGAACTCCGAACCCCGGTCGCCGAACACGGTTTTCAGCGAAGCGATCTCGGTCCGGTCGCCGAGCGGAATGCCGGTTCCGTGCGCCTCGACGAGATCGATCGTCGCCGGGTCGATGCCCGTCTGTCGATACGCACGCTGCATGGCCAGCGTTTCGCCATCCTGGCTCGGCGCCAGCAGGCCCGTGCCGCGGCCGTCGCTGGAACGGCCGACGCCACGCAATACCGCGTACACGCGATCCCCCTGCGCAATGGCGTCGTCGAGCCTCTTCAGCACGACCACGCCCAGGCCTTCACCCAACAGCGTGCCGTCGCCACCGGCCTCGAAGGGCCGCACGCGGCCGCGGGCGCTCAGCGCGCCGAGCTGCGTGAAGCTGGTGGTGACGTCGGCCGGCAAGGTCGCGTTGACACCGCCGGCCAGCATCATGTCACTGCGGCCGTTGCGCAGCTCGTCCGCGGCGGCCGCGACCGCCAGCAGCGAGGACGCGCAGGCTGCGTCGAGCACGTAATTCGGACCGCGCAGGTTCAAGCGGTTCGCGATGCGGCCCGTCATCATGTTCGGGACCAGCCCCGGCGCATTGTCGGCCGTGGTCGGCGGCAATTTCTGCCGGAGGATTTCCCGGATCTCGTCCAGCCCGGCATCGCCCAGGTGCGGCAGCGCGACGCGCAGCAAGTCCATCGTCTGGTCCAGCACGATGTTGTTCTGGATCACGGTCACCTGGCCGCGATGCAGGTAGGCGCTGTGGCCCAGCACGATGCCGGTGGCGTGGTGGTCGGCGTCGGCCCCCAGGTAGCCTGCGTCGGCCAGTGCATCCCGGGCTACGCGCAACGCGAGGTACTGGTCGGATTCGCCGCCATCGACCGAGTTCGGCATGATGCCGAATTCGCGCGGATCGAAACGGTAGAGGTCCTTGAGGAACCCCCCGCGCGCGGTGCGGATGCGACCGGCCGCAAGGTAGCGTTCAGCGCCCCACTCCGGCACCGGGTCGTCAATTGCATCGACGCCCGCGAGGATGTTGTTCCAGAACGCCGCGAGGTCCGGCGCCTGCGGAAAGATGCAGGCCATGCCGATGATGGCGATGGGGGCCGGAGCGGGACGTTGGGAAACCGTGCGGTTCATGACGTCACCTTCTGCCCGGCAGTCGCGGTGCCACCGAAGCGGTTCAGCGCGGCGCTGGCGATGCTGTCCAGTTCCTCGATCGCCAGCACCGGCTCCCCGTGCTCGTCGAGGAACGTGACGTTGCCGCGGATCAGGCTTGGATCCTCCGTATCGGTACGCGAATATTCCATGTGCATGCGTTCCGGGCAGCTCGCGCGGTGGCGCGTCACCCGCCCGAAACGGGTGGGCAACGCGGCTTCGTCGCGGAATGCCCGCGACCACAGCCACGCCATCTGCGCGGCCGCGTCCAGCAACGCGGGGTCGAAGACCCATGCCGGCCCTTCTGCCGCGCATCCCGCGAGCCACTCGCCGGGACGCGACACCCGGACCCGCGCACCGGCGCCGGTGCGCGACAGTCCGTCGATGCTCTCGATCACCTGGAAGCGGGGCCCGTGGAACAGCCATTCGCCATACGCCTTGGCGACCGCCAGGGCCTTTTCCGTGTGACGGCCGCGTTCGACGGGCACCGGGTCGGGAAGGCTCTGCGCCAGGTGCAAGACCGCACGGTAGTGGGTCACCATCTTCCCGGGCGCAAGCTCGCCCTTGAGCTCGGCCGTGACCTCGAAACCTTCGCTGCTGCCGTAGGTCGGCGGGTAGACAAGCACCGCGAGCCGGCGCGGCCGCGATTGCATCTCCACGCCTTTCATCAGCTTGTGCTCGCGCACTTCCGCCACCTGCCAGCCCGGCCACAGGCTCCGGCCCGCTTCGGCCATCATCTCCAGCGCCGCGGCGGCCGGCAGCACCTGCTTGCCATCCAGCATGTGTTCGTCCAGGTACAGGTGTCGCGCGCGGTCGAGTTCGACCGAAACGCTGCGCTCACCGGTCGGTTGTGCGTCCCAGACGCCGTCGCCCAGCAGCGGTTCCGTGCCGGCAGCGGCGGCGGTATCAACGGCGGCTTTGGCGGCATCGACGGATGACGCCTCCGCGCTGCCGGTGCCGATCACGCCGAGTTCGGCTTCGCGTCGATCCCAGGGCGCCTCCCCGCAAACGATCTCGACGGGCGCACCCGGCGCGCGGGTGATCTCGTCGCGGAACAGGGCGCGGCCGAGCTCGGCCGACACCAGCTTGACGCCGCGCCGCGCAAACTTGGCTTCGGTATCGGCCGTCACCATACCCGCGCCGAACCGGGTCGCGCCCCACGGCCCCCAGCACAGTGCGCTGACCGCGACGTTGTCGCCCCAGCGGGCCTGCAGCGCAACGCACAGGCGGTTCATCAGTTCGTTGGCACAGGCGTAATCGGACTGGCCGCTGTTGCCGTAGCGCCCCGCAACCGAACTGAATACCGTGAAGAACTTGAGTGCGCGCGAGTCGACGTATTTCTGCAACAGCAGCAGGCCGATCACCTTGGTTTCCACCACCCGCGACCACGAGTCGCTGGACTTCTCGGCGAGCAGCTTGTCCTCGATGACACCGGCGCCATGCACCACGCCGGAGATGGGTCCGTGCCGCTGCGTCACTTCGGCGACCAGTGCGCGGATGCTGTCTTCATCGGTGACGTCGGCCGCGACATACTCAACGCTCGCGCCCCGTTCGCGAAGATCGTCGAGGTTGGCGCGCATCTCCCGTTGTGCCAGAACCGCGGCGACGCGCTTGCCGATTTCGCGTGGATTCCACTTGGCCTTGCCCGCGCGCACTTGTGCGACGAAGTGCTCCCGCAAGGCTGCTTCTCCGGCAAGTGCGGCGAGCTCGCCGGGCTCCCCGGCGAGCGGGCTGCGCCCGACCAGGACCAGGGTATTGCCCGGACGCGCGAGCTCGCGCAGCGTTTCCGCGGTGATCCCGCGTGCGCCGCCGGTGGCCAGCACCACCAGCCCGCGGCTCGCCGCGACCGTCGCCGGATCCGTCGGCACCGGCTCCGGGGTGGTGCGGAACACCGTGCGTTGGCCATCCGGATAGCCGACTTCCTGGCGACCGCCATCGAGCTCGATTTCCCCGAGCAGATCGGCCGCGAGCGCAGCCGCTTCCCGCCGCGGATCCAGGTCGATCGCCTTGACGCGCAGCGATTCGCGCTCCGCGCGGAGCGATTTCACTGTTCCGATGCCACCGGCGCCGAGCCGCAACGCGCCATCGCTGCTGCCTTCGCGGCCGAAGAGTCCGCCGAGGTCGCTGGCGACCACGACATGCGCGTCATCGATCAGCTTCGGCGACAGCCCGCGCAGCAGCAGGAACAATGCCTTTTCGTTTTCCTGCAGCATCTGACGCCACGTGGAAGGCGACTCCTCGCCGTTGATCGCCGGCATGCCGAGCGCAGCCAGGTGCACGATGCCGGCGATCGGCGCCTCCGCGCGCAGGGCCTCGCACCGCTGCAGCAAGGCGTCCTCGTTGGCCAGGACGCCGGGTTCGATCGCCACCACCTCGGCCCCGCGCGCGCGCAATGCAGCCGCGAGCCGATCGGCCACGCCCAACCGATCCCGGGTCAGGACGAAGCGTCCCCGGGAGAGCCGGCGCGCGGCGCCGGGTGGAATCGGCTCGGCCTGCGCGCGCATCACGGCGCGTGCACCTGCCACGCTGGTTCCGGCGCGCTTCGGCGGCCGAACCGCGGCCGGTGCCATCGCCGGCCCTCGCACCGCCGCCGGCCGGCCTGGGCGAACCGGATTCACCTTTGCCGGCACCCGCCGCGCGTCGGCCAAGCCAGCCGAGCCGATCTCCGCGGCTCGCCCGGCATGCCCGGCATGCCCGGCCCACATCGACATCATGCGTCCCTGCGTCTCGAGGAAATGGCGCATGGTCGCGAAATAATCGGTCAGGACGACCGGATCACACTGACGATCGTGCCTCGTGTACTGGTTCATCGGTATCTTCCTTGCTCGACCGTGGTCGGCATTGCGATACGTACAGCCCGCCAGCGTCAGGGAACCCAGGACCACACCTCGACTTGCACGAAGCGCTGGATCGACTGCGTGAACGCGCGCCAGACCGGTATGGTCGGACCGTCGATCTTCGCTTCACCGGTCATGCCGGTCTTCAATGAGCCATCTTCGTTCTGGAAGGTGGCGATCACCGCCGCGTAGGTTCCGGTGGGCGTGCTGGTCACGCTCTGCCCGATCTTGGTGACGACGCCATCGAACTCCCGGTTGAAATACGCGGTCGGGCGCAACCGCACCGTGGAACCGACCTTGACGTACTGGAGATCGGATTCGTCGATGTCGATCTGCGCGGTCACCTTGCCGGTGTACTCGACCTCGGCGAACGGGTCGCCCTGGTTGAGGTAGCTGTTGATGCGGTCTTTCAGGTGCAGCGTCAGGATGTTGCCGTCGAACGGCATGCGCAGCGTGGTACGAGCGAGCTTGTCTTCGTACAAGGCCTTTTGCGCCTGCAGGCTCGCCAGCTTGGCCTCGGCCGCCGCAATCTGGTCCGCGGTCGGGCCGGTCTTGGCGAGCGCCAGCGCCGCCTGTTTTTCCTGGACCTGCTGCACGTCCGTGTGGGCTTCCTTGCGCGCGGTTTCCAGGTCCTCCAGCGGAACCGCACCCTGGTTGTAGAGAGCCTGGAGCCGCGGCACCTTGGCGACGCTGAAGCTGGCCTGGGTCTGCGCCACGCGCAATGCCTCCTGGGCCAGTTCGATCTCCTGGGGCTTGGGCAACGACTTCAGGTTGGCGACCACCGCTGCCTGCGCCGCGATCTCCGCTTCCGTGACCTTTATCTGGGAGTTGTAGTCTTCGTGCGCCAGCGTTGCGATCACGGTCCCCTTCTTGACCGATTCACCGCCGTCGAAATTCACCTGGTCGATCAGCCCGGGCGTATCGGTGGAAATCTGCTGCTTGCGGTACGGATAGACCTCCACGCTTCCGGTGACGTCGTACTGGTACGGGATCAACAGCAGCAACAGCAGGCAGAGCAGCGCGACGTAGCGCCAGTAATGCTTCTTGGGAACCTCCGGCTCGCCTTCGGCCGCGTCTTCGGTGACCAGCGTGCGCGAACGCCAGCGATCGAACTCTTGCGAACGCTGGTAGATGGCGCCGACCTTCTTGAGTTGCTTGTAGGTGCGCCACACCACGTAACCGCAGAGGGCCGCCGCCGCCAGGTACACGCCGATCCCGATGCCGAGGCGATTCGACAACCAGTTGCCCACCGCGAGCGTCAGGAAAATGATCAGAAGCGTGGTGTAGGCGATGCACGCGAGACCGTATGCCGCGAGGAGGTTGTTGTCGGCCTGCTGGTAGACCTTGCGATGGATCTTGCTCATCAGCGCCCTGCGCGCCTTGACGCGCAGTTTTGGCTCGTCCATGTACGTGGCAAGCAGGAAATAGGTGCTGCCGCGTATGAACGGGTTGCCGGTTTCGATCACCAGGCCCGTCCACGACGTCAGCGCCAACAGGAGCCCCGCGTCGTTGGCGGCACTGCCGGGCTTGTCGATGGTGAAGAACCAGGCGAGGACGCCGACGCACAGCAGCACGCCGCGTATCAAGAGGTTGCCGCCGTGGTACCACATGCGCTGCTCGCGGCTCAACTTGCCGAGATGGCGGATGCCGACGTCGAAGCGGGGCGCGAACCCCGCGAAGAACATGATTCCGAAACTCTCGACCTGCGCTCCATAGTTGTGCGCGATGCAGGCGCGCACGATCACCGAGGCCAGGTTCACCGTCAGGAGCGCGAACAGCAGATGCCCGCCGAGGCCCACCGCGATCCGGATGCCGCCGACATCGGTCGCGAAACTCTGCCAGTGCTGGATCAACACCAGCACCGCAGCCAGCAACATCACCGGAAACGCATAGCCGACGTAGCGCAGCGGCGCGAGCGCCGGCGCCAGGAACCGCAGGATCGGGCGCGGATCGAACAGGTCGATCATCTTGTCCGCGGTACGCCGGTCCGACCCCGGCACGTCCTGCACGCCCGCGGCCAGCACCTCTTCTTCCGGTTGAGCCTCGGCCACCGCTTCGGCAACCTCGGAATCCATCGAAGGCGCAGCCGGAGAGTCCTTGTGGGCGAACAGCGAGCTGTGAGGCCTGGCGACCGGCTTTCCATCCACGACGTCGTAGGTGCGGCGCGCGAACACCGACAGCAGCGGATGTTGCAACGCCGATTCGTTCAACAGCCGATGGTCCGCGACCGTCGCGAAGAACTCCTCCAGTTCGGCATTGGTGACGATGCGGTTGAAGCGGTCCCTGAATGCCGTCTGCAACTTCTCCACGGATTCGCAGCCCGGCAGCACTTCCAGAATGAAAAACTGCCAGGGATCGAAGTCCCAGGTCTTGTTCTGCACCTTGTCGCGGACGACGTAGCTGTGCTCGGCGCCACTGACCACGCGGAACGCCTCGCAGCGGCGCACGAGGTAGGCGGGCAGTGCGACTTTCCTGCTGGTTTCGCTCATTGCGCGGATTCCGGTGACTTCACTTTGGTCGGTGGCGCGGAGGCCGGCATGGCGGCGGCCGGCGCCGCAGCCGCGGGCGCCCCCTTGCCGCCGGGATTCGTCGTGGTCGGCTTGGACTGCGCGGCGGAGGCGGTGTCCTGCTTGTCCGCCGCACGCAACTTGTCCTGTTCGACCATCCAGCCGCCACCCATCGCGCCATAGATGGAAACCATTGCCAGGTAGGTGTCGCGATGGCGGTCCACCTGCTGGGCCTGGGCGTTGTAGAGGTCGCGCTCGGCCGTCAGGACTTCGAGGTAATCGGCCTGGCCACCGTTGTAGCGAACTTCGGACAGGTGCAGGCGGTCGTTCAACGTGGCGACCTGTTGCTCGCCCCGCCGTGCTATCTCGTTCGCCTTCACGTTGAAGGTGAGCGCGTCATCGACATTGCCCAGCGCGGTCAATACGGTCTGGCGATACTTGACGAGCAGTTCCTGCTGGTATGCCTCGGCTTCGCGGATGCCGGCCTTCAGGCGCCCGCCGGCAAAGATGGGCCCCAGCAATCCGAGTCCGATGGACGCCTCGGTCGCATCGCCATCGGTAAGGGTGTCGAGCGCATTGCTGGCCACCCCGAACATGCCGGTCAACGAAATCGACGGGAACAAAGCGGCCTTGGCGACGCCGATCCGCGCGTTGGCGCCGACGAGTTGCTGTTCGGCCGCCAACACATCGGGGCGCCGCGACAGCACGTCCGAAGGAACTCCGCCGGGCACGGGTGGCAAGGCGGGTTCGTCGTCGCGATGGCGGATGATCTTGCCCGGATTGCGCCCGACCAGTATCGACATCGCATCCTCGAGCACGGCGATTTGCCGCTCCAGGTCGGGGATCGCGACCCAAACCTCGTCGACCGCCGAGCGGGCCTGCAGCACCGCCATCTTGCTGGACGAACCCCCTTTGTAACGGTTCTCGATCAGGTTCAGCGCGGCGCCGCGGTTCCTCAGCGTCTGCTGGGCCAGGCGGAGTTGATCATCGAGCGCCAGGAGCTGGAAATAACTGGTGGCCACGTTGGTCACGACCGTCAACATCACCGCGTGGCGCGCGTACTGGCTGGAGAGCAGGTCTGCCAACGCCGCCTGGTCCGCCCGCTTCAGCTTGCCCCAGATGTCGAGTTCCCAGTTGAGGCCGATGCCGACGCCGAAATCGTTCTGGGTCGGCTCGTTGAGGATGCCGAGGGCGGTCGGGTGCGCGGTGCTGTAATGCCTGCGCTCGGCGCCGATGTCGTAGGTCGCTTCCGGATAACGCGCCCCACTGGCGACGTCCAGTTTCGCCTCGTACTGCCTGACGCGCGCCGTGGCCTGCAGGAGATCCATGTTGGCATCGATGGCCTGCTTGATCAGCGCATCCAGGTCCGGGTCCTGGAAGCCCTTCCACCACGCGGTGTTCACTACGGCGTCGGCCGTCCCCGCCGGCACGCGCCACGCTTGCGGCAAGGGTATGTCCGGGCGGTGGTACGCCGGGCCGACGACGCAGCCGCCCAACGCCACCGCAACCATTCCGGCCACCAGTACCCGACCGGCGGCCCTGCCAAGCACATGCCGGTTCCCGGATGCCCCCCTGGACTGGATCTCATTCATCCGGGTGCGCCTGCGCAAGGACTTCCAGCGCCGCATCCTCGACCCGGCGGATCTTGACCAGGCGGTTGCGCATTTCCGCGACGAAACCTTCCAGCCACAACAAGTGGTATTCGGTCCGCCTGCGCTCCTCGACGATGTCCTCGAGCGGCGCGTTGGCTGGCGCGCGACCGTGTTCGTCGAACAGGAACTTGATGGCGGCGGCGCCGTCGCGGCTCGACTTGATGTGGCCGATCTGCCGTTGCACCAAGCGGCGCGCCTTCCTGGCATCCACCGAATTCACCAGGGACTGCCGGAGTGCCGCCTGGTACGGATTCATCTGCGACGGGTCGACGCGACCGCGTTCGTTCACCGGTACCGGCGAAAGCCGCTGGCGCTTGGAAGATTGCGGCGCCGGGAGCGCCTTCTGTTCGGGTGCGGCGGAACCGTCTGTTTCAGTGTCAGTCGTCATAGCCAAACTCGCGCATCAATGACACGACTTCCGGATACAAACCCTGGCCGTCGGTACGCCACGGCAGCGGCGCATCGGCCTTCGGGATCTTCGGCTTGTGCGGCCTGAAGGTCGGGCCGGAAAGAAAATTCGAATCGTTGCCGAACATCGCGGTCCAAGGCCCGATGCAGGCAAACGGCGAGCGCTCGGGGTGCATCATTTCCTCGATGGCCTCGGGGTCGTCACGCCACCCGAGCCAGCGCGCGATTTCGGCGAGCCGGGTGTGCGGATCGGCCATGATGTCCTCGCCGCGGACCCGGATCTGCTGCTCGTCGGGAACGCTCTCGAGGAATTCCAGGATGTTGAGGTTGATGTCGTGCCACGCGATCTGCGGATCGAACGTCGCATGGTCCTCGTGGATTTCGAACGCGCCCATGAGCGTCAGGAACGCATTGTCTTCGTCGATCTTGGTCAGCGATTTTCCCTGTCCGATGGGATGGCGCACCAGATGGATGAAGCGGGCATCCGGGAAAGTCCGGTACATGGCCTGCATGCGCGGCACGGTCGTCGTGTAGGAAGGGCTTTTCTCCACCGCCACGAGCGGATCCAGCCGGTCCACCAACTCGCGGTACACCCGTCCGGTCTCCCAGTCTTCGCGCACCGATGCCCAGAGGTAGGCCATGTTGATCGTGGCCGTCGACTGCTCGCCGCAATAGATTTCCGCGATGGCCCGCATCAGGCCCTGCCGCCACATGGCCAGGCGCTCGGGGCTCTCGCCCTCGGTGTCGTCCCACAAGCCCATCAGCCGGTCGACGTTGAACAGGCACAGTTCCGGCAGGCCGAATGCCTGCGGATGCTGCCCGATCATCGCGTTGACGAGCGACGTATAGGATCGTGGTGGCGCGAGCAGGAATACGGGCGCAGCCATGCCAGGGCTCCGTCAGCCAGCACCGGGTTGCCGCGCGTACAAACCCGGCGGCAGCCGTTCGGCGGGGGTGGTGAAGACGCAGCCCCTTGCCTCTCGGGCGGGGCGGGAACGCAGCAACACGATGTGATGCCCCCTCAGGCAGCAGCGGCAGCCCTGTCGACGCTCGTGGCCAACAGATCCAGGATGCCTTTCAACGTTGCCTGTTTGTTGAGTTCGCTGCGCCGGGACGTCAATGCTTCCCGCTGGGTCGCCGGCAGCGACTGCAGCATGGCACCAACCACCTCGACGCGCTTGATCGAATCGATCCCCAGGTCAGCCTCGAGGTTCTGGTCCAACCCCACCATGTCCCGCGGATAGCCGGTCTTCTCCTCGACGATGCCGAGCAGGATGTCGCCGAGCTTGTCGCGATCGACGATGGAACCAGCCGCTGCGGGGCTCCCCGCGGCTCCATTGCCGTGTGCGACCTGCACAACTTCCTCCCTGGCCTTGGAAGGAACCGTTGCCGGGGTTGCCGGCGTGGCCTGGAGCGTGACGGGCGGCGCGTGGCCGTTGCCATGGGTCGCCATGGCTGGCGCATGGCCGTTGCCATTCGATGCCATGCCGGCCGCGTGACCATTGCCATTGGGTGCCATGCCCCCGGCGTGACCGTTGGACGCCATCGCCGGCGCATGACCGTTGCCGTTGGATGCCACGGCTGGCGCATGACCGCTGCCGTTGATGTACGGCGACGCCGCATGGTTCGGGCGGATCACGGCCTCGGCCGGTCGCGGCACCGTTATGGGTGGTGCGATCATGCGGGGCGTGGCTGCGACCCCGCGCGGCGCAAGGCTGCCGCCCATGACCATGGTCATCACGTGGCTCTGCGTGTCGAGGAATTGGCGCATCGTGGCGAAGTATTCCGTCATCACAGCAGCATCGAGGTTCATCGAAGGCCTCTGCTCGTTCATGTGGAACTCCTGTGCGTCACTTCGGTACGTCCCGTCGCCATGCACGCCCCATGCCGGTCGCTGGGCGATCAAGGTGTCGGGAGCATAAGTTGGTGCTTCGGGATGTGGCCCTTGCGTGGGGGTGATCGCATGCAACTTGCCGGCGCTGCCCGGTTCCACCGGCGGACCCGACCGGGTCGAACTTTTCACCGGCGAGCCGGTTTGCTCGACGGTCACGCCGATCTGGCGCGGAGATTCGCTGGCCCGCCGCGCGCTGCTGCCGTTGAGCAGCCACGCCGTACGCGAAATCGATGGCGCGGTTCCAAGCGAAGCCAGATGCGATGGATCCGCAATGCGGCATTCGCGGCGCTTGAACAGTGCGCGAACGTCGAGTTCGATGCCCGCGCACAGCAACTGGCCGAACGCCGCGAGCAGGTCCGCCAAACCATTGCCCCGGTCGATCGCGATGGCGGCGTGGGGCCGGTCGCCGAGGATGCGTCGGGTCAACTGGGTCAGCACCGCCTTCGGGCCGACTTCCACGAACACGCGCGCACCGTCGGCGTACATCGCCTCGATCTGGGCGACGAACTCCACCGGCTGCACCAGGTGTTCCGCCATGGCGCGCTTGAGTGCGGCAACGTCCCCACCATGCGGTTTGCCACTGGCGTTGGCGTAAACCGGTAGCTGCGGCGTAGCCCAATCCATCGCATCGATGGCCGACGTGAACGCGGCCAGCGCGGGACGGACGTGCCGCGAGTGGAATGCCGCGGCCACCGGCAGGGTGGTGGCCGCGATCCCGGCTTTCGTCAGTGCGCGGGTCGCCTCCTCCACGCCGCGATCCGAGCCCGAAATGACCACCTGTTCGGGCGCATTGTGGTTGGCGACGACGACGTCGTCGATGCCGCCGATGACGCGCGCCACCTCCTCGCGGGGGGCACGCACGGCGGCCATGGTGCCCAGCTCGCTGCCGGCCTCGCGCACTGCATCGACGATGCACTCGCCGCGTCGCGCCGACAGCCGCAGCAACGTCTCGAAATCGATGGCACCGGCGGCATGCAGTGCAACGAACTCACCGTAGCTGTGGCCGGCGACCATGTCGGCCTCGAGCCCGAATCCCTGCATCAATCGCAACAGTGCGACCTCGACCGCGCCGAGCGCCGGCTGGGCGATGTCGGTACTGGTCAACGCCTGGGTGGCGCTTTCGCCCTGGGCGTCGTCGTAGGCACCGCGCGGGAAGATGAAGTCGCTGAGGCGCACGCCCTCGCCGTGGCGCATAGAGAAGGCCGGTTCCAGCGCACGGTCGGCCGCCGACAACGATTCCGCGCACACGGGAAACTGCAGCGCCGCCTGGCGCAACATCCCGGTGTATTGCGAACCCTGCCCCGGGAACAGCAGCGCGACCTTGCCGCGTTCGCCTGCCGTCGTGCCGTGCGACACCTTCGGCGGCAGCGCCTTGCGCCTGCCGTCGAGCCAGTCGATCGCGGCGTCGAGCTGTTCGACGAGCGAGGGGATGTCCTGCGCGGCAACGGTTAGCACCTCCGCCTCGGGCTGCCAATGCCGCGCGAGGCTCGCCGCGAGATGGCGCAGTTCCACGCCCGCGAGCTCCGCGAGCTGGCCCCGTGTTTCGGCAAGCTTCTGCTTCAATGCAGCGCGGTCCGGCGCGCTCCACACCAGCAACTCGAGCGGCCAGTCGCACAGCGGCGCGGAGCGCAGCCAGTCGCGATACTCGTCGCCGTATTCCTCGAGCACCACGTGGAAGTCGGTGCCGCCGAAGCCGAACGCGCTGACGGCAGCGCGGCGCGGCGCGGCCTCCGGCGAGGCCAGCCAGGGCCGCGCCTCGTCGACCAGGTACAAGGGGCTGTCGTCCGCGCGCAGGACCGGGTTCGGCAGTGCTTCGGTCAATTGCGGCGGCAACACGCGGTGGTGCAACGCCAGCGAAGCCTTGATCAAACCCGCGACGCCGGCCGTGGCCTTGGTGTGGCCGATCATGGTCTTCACCGAACCGATCACCGACTGATGGCGCGTGCCGCCATCGGCCTTGACCAGTTGCATGGTGCTTTCCAGTTCCGCAGTGTCGCCGGCGACCGTGCCGGTGCCGTGCGCCTCGAACAAGCCCACCGCGCGCGGCCCGAATCCCGCCTGCGCGTACGCGCGGCGCATCGCGCGCAGCTGGCCGGCCGGCAGCGGCGCAGTCAGGCCTTTGGCGTTGCCGTCGCTGCTGGCGCCAACCCCCTTGATCACGGCGTAGATCTTGTCGCCGTCGCGTTCGGCATCCGCAAGCCGCTTCAAGACGATCATCGCGATCCCTTCCGAGATCACGATGCCGTCGCCATCGGCGGCGAAGGTCGCGCACCGTCCACGCGGCGACAGCGCCTGTGTCTTGCTGAAGCACAGGTAGCCGAACGGCCCCTGCACGGTGTCCACGCCGCCGGCCAGCACCAGGTCGCTGCGCCCCCCGGTCAATTCCGAAACACCCTGGTACACGGCCGCGAGCGCAGACGCGCAAGCCGCATCGACAATGCAATTGATGCCGCCGAAGTTCAACCGGTTGGCAATCCGCCCCGCGACCACGTTCAGCAGGATCCCGGCGAAACTGTCCTCGGTCCAGGTCGGCAACCGTTCGGCAACGCTGTCGGGCAGGTTTCCGGTAAAGCGCGGCAGCTCGGAGCGCAACCCGTACTGGATGCCGACGTCGCCCGCGCCGCCGCTGGCGCCCACGATCACCGAGGCGCGCTCGCGATCGAACGGCTTTTCGGCATAGCCCGCGTCCGTCAATGCGCGCTGTGCGACTTCCAGCGCCATCAACTGCATGGGGTCGACCGACTCCACCGATTTGGGTGGCATGCCATAGCGGGTGGGATCGAACAGCATGTCGTCCAGGAAGCCGCCCCACTTCGAATAGATCTTGTCCTTGGCCTGGCGGTCGGCGTCGAAATACAGCCGCGAATCCCATCGATCCAGCGGAATCTCGGTGATCGCGTTCACGCGGTCGAGGATGTTGGCCCAGTATTTCCGGACCGAAGGTGCCTTCGGCAGGAAGCAGGCCATCCCGATGATCGCGACGTCGGCCGGTGCGCGGCCGTTGCCATTCCCGGCCGCGGCCGGTGCTTCCGCCGCGCGGACACTGGCCGCGGCCAGCACCTCGGCTGCGCTGGTGGTCACATCGGCGTGCAGAGCCCTGATGTCGGTCCGGGCATGCCGCAGGGTCGCGACCTGTCCGAGCATGTACATGCCGTCGGCCCGCTGTTGCGCGACCTCGAGCGTCCGCAGGTCTCCGTTCAAGCCGTCGCGCATGCGACCCTTGGACGCAATGCGGAGGCGCCCGAGTATCAACTGGTCCAGCACCTGGCGCGCCTCGTCGCCGGGCACCTTGCGCTCGCGCATCTCCGCGCGCTTGCGGAAGTACTCCTCGGCGAACGGCGTGTAGGCGCAGCGGCTTGCATGACCGGGCCCGGATTCCAGCGCGATCGTCTTCCGGCAGTCGAGTACTTCCTGCTGGAATTGCGGGACGATGGAGCCGTTCTCGACGATCTCACGGGTGAAAAGATAGGCGCTTCCCATGAGGATGCCGACGCGCACACCCCGCGCGGCAAGCGGCGCAGCCAGTACCTGCACCAATGCCGACGACACCGCATCGTGGATGCCGCCCGCGAACAACAACTGGAGTTCGGACGGCTCGTACTTGCCGCCGGACAGCTCCGCCAGCAGCGCATCGACCATCGCGCTCCACAGCACGAAGCTGCTCAGCGGACCGATGTG
>DASSNH010000296.1:0-16172 GCA_035701405.1 Rhodanobacteraceae bacterium | reverse complement strand
TGGCAGCAGGCGGCGTGGTCGGGATCCTGCCGGACCAGCAACCCAAGCGCGGCGAAGGCCAGTTCGCGCCGTTCTTCGGGCTCGATGCCAACACCATGGTGTTGTTGCCCCGGATCGCACAGCGTACCGGCGCCACCGTCCTGTTCGCGTTCGCCGAGCGGTTGCCGCGGGGCGCGGGATTCCGCATCCGCATCCTGCCGGCGCCCGATGGCATTGCCGACACCGATTTGAAGGTCGCCTGCACCGCGCTCAACCGCGGCGTCGAACAATGCGTCGAACTCGCCTTTCCGCAGTACCAGTGGACCTACAAGCGCTGGGCGGAGCGGCCGGATCCCGATACGCCGGATCCGTATTGGCTGGCCAGGAACGCGCGTAGGTTGGGTTGACGCCGGATCTGATCCGGCGGAAGCCCAACATTCGACGTTGTACGTTGCGCAGGAATGTTGGGCTTCCCCGGCAAAAAGCGCCGGGTCAACCCAACCTACATTTCTGGGAGCGCGCCATGCAACCGATCACCTGCATCGAAGCGCGGGGTAGGTTGGGTTGATCCCGGATGCAATCCGGGAGAAGCCCAACGTCGTGCCTGTTTCGGGAGTGCCCATGCAACCGATCACCTGCATCGAAGACTTGCGCAAGCTCTACCTGAAGCGCGTGCCGCGCATGTTCGTGGACTACTGCGAATCGGGTTCCTGGACCGAAGCGACGCTGCGCCGCAACCTCGAGGACTTCGCGCGCATCCAATTGCACCCACGTGTCGCGATGGGGGTCGAGGGCGGCACCACCAGCGCGACGATGCTGGGCCAGGACGTCGCCATGCCGGTCGCGCTGGCGCCGGTGGGTATGCTCGGGATGCAGCACGCCGACGGTGAATTGCTGACGGCCCGCGCGGCGGCGGCGTTCGGTGTTCCTTTCACGCTTTCGACCATGAGCATCGCATCGATCGAGGACGTGGCCGTGTTCACGAAGCGGCCGTTCTGGTTCCAGTTGTACGTGATGCGCGACCATGCCTTCATCGAGCGGCTCATCGACCGCGCAAAGGCCGCGGGCTGCTCGGCGCTGGTATTGACGCTGGACCTGACGGTGATGGGTCAGCGCCACCGCGATATCCGCAACGGCCTTTCGGCACCGCCCAAGCCGACGCCGCGGAATCTCGCCAATCTTGCGCGGCATCCGCGCTGGTGCCTGCGGATGGCGCGCACCCGGCGGCGCGGGTTCGGCAACATCGCCGGCCACGTCGAAGGCGTCAGCGACGTGTCCTCGCTGGCCGTGTGGACCGCCGAGCAGTTCGATCGCGGGCTGAACTGGAACGACGTGGAGTGGATCAAGCGGCGCTGGGGTGGCAAGCTGGTGATGAAGGGCATCATGGATCCCGATGATGCGCGACTGGCAGTGGATGCCGGCGCCGACGCGATCGTCGTCTCCAACCACGGCGGCCGCCAGCTCGATGGCGCGCCGTCGTCGATCAGCGTGCTTCCGGAGATCGCGGCGCGCGTGGGCAGCGATTGCGAGGTGTGGCTCGACAGCGGCGTGCGCTCCGGACAGGACGTGTTCAAGGCCCTGGCGCTCGGCGCGCGCGGCGTGATGCTCGGGCGCGCGTACGTGTACGGCCTGGGCGCGTTGGGTGAGGCAGGCGTTGCCACGGCCCTGGAACTGATCCGCCGCGAACTGGATTTGACGATGGTCTTGTGCGGCGTGCGTTCGATCGCCGGGATCGACCGGCGCGCGCTGCACGAAGCCGCGCGGCCGTCCGGCTGAGCCGGCACCCACCGCGGCGGAAGGTTCGCCGGCCATTTTCGACGCTGGAATCCGGCGATTCAGGCCGTTCGTCGGTCGTTTCGTCGCGTGCCGGGTTATCGCCGTCCATGGCCAGGACTACTTTTCCCGACGGCACGATCGAGCCGATCCCCGAGCTTTCCATCCGCGCGCTCGTGCCGGTACCCGGGCATCACGCCCGGCGTGCAGGCCGCCCACCCAGGGCCGGCTGCAATCATCGAGGACCCCGTCATGAAAACGCCCATCATCAGCTTTGCAATCGCCATCGCAATCGCCGGGGTCGCCGGCACCGCCGTGGCCGGCCATCAAGAGACCTTGCCGCCGCTGCAGGTTTCCGCGTCGGAGGTCTGGAGTTGCGAGCCCCCGGCCGACGCGCCCAACTGCGGGAACTTCCACCGCTGGCTTCTCGCCAATTTCTCGCAGCGCGAAATCGGCATGCTGTTCGGCACGCCCTCGTCCTATCCGGAGTACCTGAGCGGCGGACTCAAGACGCTGCACAGGCGGTATGAGAGGAAGGTGTTGCAGGAATACCTCGCCGCCCAGCCCGCACCGGGCAAACCCGTTGCCGTCAGATGAGCCTCCCGGCGGCACGTAGCGAACGCCCCGCATCCGCGGGGCGTTTGTTGTCCGCGGCCGATCCGCATGCAGCAGCGTTCGCAGAACCGCGCGGACGCTCGCTGGCCGATCACGCGCGAATCGAAGCTACGTCGCTTGTCGATGCGACGGTTGGCGCCGCCATTCCGGCATTTCGCATCACCGATGCGTCGTTTCGTCGCCTGCCCGCTTACCAGTCCGGTCGCAACTTCGCACCATGAAGCCAGTCGGCAATGCCGGATGAAGATCTTTCCCGAAGCGCGCAACGGCCGGAGACTCGCATGGCGAACAACACGTTGTGGAGTGCGATCCAGCAGGCATTGCAGACGACCGGCGTGCCGGCCGCACTGGCCCTGGGCGTCGTCACGATGCCCGCGGTGGCCCAGGACAGCGGCGGGAATCCACCGGCGCCGCCGCAAACCCTCGAAACCATCGTGGTCACCGGTTCGCACGTGCGGCGCGTGGACCTGGAAACGTCCAATCCGATCGTGGCCATCTCGTCGCAGCAGATCCAGGCGACCGGCAAGCTGACGCTCGGCGATGTCGTGCAGCAGCTACCGGTGATCACGGGCGGCATCCAGAATCCGAGCGTCAACAACGGCGGCGGTTCCGGACAGACCCTGGTCGGCCTCCGCGGACTGGGTTCCAGCCGCACACTCGTGCTGGTGGATGGGCAGCGCGTCCTCAGCGGCGGTGCAACCGCGGCCGGTGGCGGAATCGGTGCCGGGGTCGATCTGAACACCATCCCGGCCGCCGCGGTGGAGCGCATCGAGGTCCTGACCGACGGCGCGTCCGCCATCTACGGATCGGACGCGATCGGCGGCGTCATCAACATCATCCTGAAAAGCAACTACCAGGGAGCGGAGTTCCAGGCGAACTACGGCATCTCCGATCGCGGCGACGGGGCGCGCAGGGGCGCGAGCTTCACGTTCGGCCAGACCTCCGACAAGGGCAGCATCCTGGCGGGCGTCGACTACAACAAGTTCGATCCCGTGTTGCAGTCGCAGCGCAAGTTTTCCGAAAACGCCGTCAGCCTTTCGGCGAGCAATACCTACGGGGGCCCGGGAACGGCGCCCGCGGGCCTGACCTATCTCGCGGTGCCCGGCTCCGGCGTGTCCGCCATCATCGGCGGTTCCTCGTTCGCCGCGCGCAACAAGATCATCTTCACCACCGCGGGCCCGGGCACGGGTTCCTTCGCTGCGCCCTACAACTGCGGCAATGGCCAGCTCTCCCTGAATCCCGACGCCGCGGCGTCGGGCAAGAGCCCGGTGACGCCCGCCGACTACCACTGCTTCGGCAGCGACCCCGCGCTTAGCGACAAGTACAACTACGCTTCGGTCAACCTGATCCTGACCCCGCAGGAGCGCACCAATGTGTTCTTCAAGGGTGTCTACCACCTCGCCGACAACCTCGATTTCTACGGCACCGCGTACCACCAGAAGTCCACGTCGGCTTCCCAGTTGGCTCCCGCCGTGATGGGTTCCGGCCCCAACTTCGACACCGGCTTCAGGATTTCCAAGGACAACTACTACAACCCGTTCGGCGTGGATTTCGCCGGACCCGAGGGAAATACCTACACGGCACGGTTGTTCCCGGCCGGGAACCGGTACTTCGCCACCGGCATCACCTACGACCAGTTGGTGGCGGGGTTCAAGGGCAGCGTCGACATCGGCCAGCAGAACTGGCAGTGGGACGTCGGTTACAACTATGGCCACATGTCGCAGATCGTGACGAACAATGGCCTCCCGGACCAGAACATCCTGAACCTGGCGGCCGGCCCTTCGTTCCTCAACGCGGACGGGGTGGTGCAGTGCGGGACGGCGGCGGCTCCGATTCCGCTCGATGATTGCACGCCTTTCGATCCCTTCAATCTCTTCAACGCCAATACCCAGGCCGTCATCCGGGCAGCGGCGAGTCCGGCACTGATCAATTTCTGGAACCAGGAACGAACGATCCACGCCGACATCAACGGGGGCCTGTTCGACCTTCCCGCCGGGACGGTGCAATTGGCCGCGGGTGCTTCCCACCGCAAGGAATACACCAACAACGTCGTCGGCAACACGCTGCTGCTGAATCCCGCCACCGGCACCTGCACGTTGGGCAGCGCCTGTTCGGCGCACCTGCAGGGCGGCTACAACGTCAAGGAAGCCTACGCGGAAATCCTGGTTCCGTTGCTCAAGGACATGCCCTTCGTCAACGCGCTCAACGTGACCCTGGGCGACCGCTGGTCCAAGTACAGCACCTTCGGCAGCACCAACAACTGGAAGATCGGCGTCGAATATCGCCCGATCGAAGACCTGTTGCTGCGCGGCACGGTCTCGACGGTGTTCCGCGCCCCGACGATCGGGAATGTGTTCGGGCCGCCGATCAGCAGCGCGCCGCTGCTGAGCGCCGATCCCTGCGACCACATCACCGTGGCCAACCCCGCCTGCGCCAACGTGCCACTGGACGGCAGCTTCGTGGATCGCGCCGTCGCGGCCGCCCAGCAGCTCAAGGCGATAACGTCCGGATCGACCTACGCCGGTTTTCCGCTGGGTCCCGAGTCCGGCAAGTCGTTCGATTTCGGCGCGGTGTACTCGCCGCATTTCCTTCCCGGGCTGTCGGCGAGCGCGGACATCTGGCGCATCTATCTGGACAATGTCATCACGGTGGTCGGTGCACAGAGCGTCGTCAACCTGTGCTTCGCCGGCCAGACCCGGTTCTGCCCGTTGATCACCCGCGCCGCCACGCCGGGCAACGAGGGCCAAATCGCGCTGCTCACGCTGCCGACCGCGAACCTGGGCCGCTTCGATGTCAAGGGCGTGGATTTCCAGGCCAATTACAAGCTGCCGCCGTTCGCGTTCGGCCAGTTCAGCGTGGGCCTCAGCGGAACCTACCTGGCCCAGGCCAAGGTGCAGAGCGCGCCAGGCCTGCCGGGCAATTCGGTGCTGAACTATGTCGGCATCATGGGTTCGACGGGTTCGGCGCTGCAGGCATCCTGTCCCGGTGGTGCGCCGGGTGCCATCTGCTACTTTCCGCGTGTTCGCGGGCTTGGCAGCCTCGGTTGGCAATGGGGGCCGTGGGACGCGCAGTGGACGATGAACTACATCAGCCACTTCCAGGTGGGTTCGCTGGACGCGCGCCAGGGCGCGACGGGCGCCATCGGTTTCGCGCCGGGCGGTCCCGCCGGCGCATACGTATTGGAGTACGGCAACTATGTCTACAACAACCTGCAGTTGGGCTACAGCATCCAGCCGATCAACCTCCGCGTAGACGCCGGCGTGGACAATGTTTTCGACAAGCAGCCGCCGTTCCTGTACGCCAACAATTCGCAGAATGCCAACACCGATCCGAACGACTTCGACGTACTTGGCCGCTACTACTGGGCCCGCCTGACCATGAAATTCTGATGGGCCCGGGAGGGGATGATTCCTCTTGGCGCGAGGGGGACGAGCCATGCTTGCCGGCGGGCGTAAAGAGGTCTACAAGTAGCTTCGAGTTGCTTCGCCTGGCGTGGAATTCGAGCGTATTCCAGGTGGCAGGGTGAACGGCAAGTCATGACCGCGAACGTGTCCTTCGATGAAGCGCGTGACGTGGGGGGTTCCCCGGCAGCCACGCGCCGGCATGGCCATGGCGGAATCGTGCGCTGGGGTGCCCTCGTCTGCCTGTTCGCTTTCTGCCTCGCGGTGCGGCCGGTGGCGAGCATCTACTTCGAGGACATGGCGGAGCCGCTGCCGAAGTTGCTAGCCATGGCGTGGCTCGTCAACTTGCTGGTGGCGCTGCCGGTCCTGCCCATCGTGGCCCTGGCCGAGCGACGCACTGCGGGGATGACTGCGTGGCCGCGCAATGCGGTGCTTGTCGCGGCGGTGACCCTTGCCACCCTGCTCGGGGTTTTCCTGCGCGCGGTGTTCGGCTCGCTGGTGCCCGGAGCAGGCAGCATCGCGAAGGGCGGCATCGAGATGGTCGTCGGTTACTGGATGGACCGCACGCTTTTGTGCTCCGGTCTCGCGGCGATCTACGTGTTCCACGCGCGCATGCACGAATTGGCCGATGCCGCCCACGTGGAGGAGATCACGCAACAGCGCCTTTCGCGACAGGGCACCGAAGCCGCCCTGCAGTCGCTGCACGCCCAGATCGAACCGCATTTCCTGTTCAACACGTTGGCGAACGTCAGGCGCCTGCTGCGATCCGACCCGACAGCGGGCCGGGCGATGCTGCGGCATTTCCAGCGACACCTTCGCACCTCGCTCACCCTCATCCGCGCACGCCTGATCCGCGTGGCGGACGCATTCGAACTTACCGAGGCCTACCTGCAGATCCAGGCAGTGCGGATGGGTGCGCGCCTGCGCTGGCGCATCCAGGGCGACCCTGCCGCCAGGACCGGGCTGTTGCCGCCGATGATGCTGATCACGCTGGTCGAGAACGCGATCAAGCACGGCCTGGGGCCGCTGCCCGACGGCGGGACCCTGGACATTTCGGCCCACGTGGCCAACGGGCGCCTGGAGCTGCGGGTCAGCGACGATGGTGTCGGCTTCCGGCAGAGTTCCGGTGGCGGCACCGGGCTTGCCAACGTGCGTAACCGCCTGGGACTGATGTACGGCGAAGCGGCACAGTTGCGCCTCTCGAGGAACACCCCGCGCGGCGTGGTCGCGACCTTGAGCCTGCCGTACCAGGCAGGGAGCCCGGAATGAATGTTGCAGCGCGCACGCTGGTTGCGACGGGCGCCGCGGCCGGCATCCTCGCGCGGTCGCTGCAGTTCGTGGTGGAGAGCTGGCGACGGATCACCTTGAAGCAGGTTCTGGTCGTCAACCTGATCGCGGTGCTGATCTCGGTCTGGGATGTACTCACCTGGTTCCGCATGAGCCTGGCGGCGGCCTGGCAGACCCTCGCCTGGATCTTCGCCGACAACGCGATGGTCGCCATGGGGTTGCTTCTGGTGGTCGCGATCGCGGACCGGGTGGTGCCGCGCCGCTGGCCGTGGTGGGCGCCGTACGCAGTCGCCGCACTGGGCGGCGGAGTGCTGGTGAACCTGCTGGCTTCCTGGTGCTTCCAGTACGTGATCCCACTGGCCACGATGACGAATCAGTACGTCAAGCCGGAATACCTGCATCGCATGCGGACGCTCACCGAGCTGGCCGACGGCGTGGTCACGGGGGGGATCGCGATCTTCGTGTACGCATGGTTGCGCCGCCTGCGCCAGCAGCAGGACCGGCTGCACGAGGTGCAGCAGGCGCAGGTCAGCGCGCGCCGGCGGCTGTCCGAAGCCCGCCTGCAAACCATGCAGGCGCGGGTCGAGCCGGAACTGCTGGTCGACACGCTCGGGCAGATCGAAGCGCTGCACGCCACCGATGCCACGCGCGCGCTGCACACGCTGGATGCCTTGATCGTGTACCTGCGCAAGGCGGTGCCTCGCGAACACGCGCATCCACCGACGCTGGCCGGCGAAATCGCACTCGTCGGCGCATGGCTGGACGTCGTGCGGGGCGCACAAGGCGACGTGGCGCGCCTTGAAGTCAGCGTGCCGGCCGCCGCCGGCGCCGCCACGTTTCCGGCCCTGGTCCTGCCGTGCCTGATCCGGCACGAAATCGCCGGCATGCCGCGTTCGCCCGGCTCCGGATCCCTGCTGCGAATCGCGGCCGATGTCGCGGAGTCCCGGCTGCGGGTCCACGTCGTCGCCGTTGCCGCGCATGCATCCGAACATTCGGATGACCGCATCGAATCCCTGCGTGCCCGGCTCGCCGCCTTGTACGGCGATCGCGCGCATTTCCTGCGCCGGCGATGCGTGCAAGGGGATCGCTGCGAGGTCGACACCACGATCGAGATTCCGCAATGGATGCCCCCGCCGCCCTGATCGCCGAGGACGAGCCGCTGCTGCGCGCGGAGCTGCGCGACGCGCTGGGTTCGGCGTGGCCGGAACTTCGCATCTGCGCCGAGGCCGCGGACGGCGATGCCGCGATCCGCGCATTGCAACGGTACCGGCCCGACATCCTGTTCCTCGACATCCGGATGCCCGGGGCCAGCGGCCTCGAAGTCGCCCACGTCGCCAGCGGTCGCAGCCATGTGGTCTTCATCACCGCCTACGATGAATTCGCGGTCGCCGCGTTCGAGCAGGGCGCCGTCGATTACGTGATGAAGCCGTTCTCGACCGAGCGCCTCGCGATCGCCGTGGCGCGGCTCAAGCAGCGGCTGAACCAGCCGCCGGCGGATCTGGCGGAGGTCATTCGAAGCCTGCTGCAACGGCTCGACCAGGGCCCCGAGCGGCTGCGCTGGATCACGGCGTCGCGTGGGCGGGAGTTGCACCTGGTCGCGGTGGAAGAAATCCTGTATTTCAAGGCCGATCTCAAGTACACGCAGATGGTCACGCGCGATGGCGAATTCCTGATCCGCAAGACCATCCGGGATTTGCTGGCGGAACTCGACCCCGACCAGTTCTGGCAAATCCATCGCTCCACCCTGGTCAATGTCACCGCCATCGCGAGGGTGCAGCACGGACTGGACGGCCACATGCGACTGCGCGTGGGCGAGCGTCCGGAACTGCTGACGGTCAGCCGGCCGTTCGCGCACCGGTTCCGGCAGATGTAGATGCGTCGCCGGCGGCGGAACCGGTTCCCGATCACCCCCAGCGCGCCGCCGCCACGAGCAATGCGGTGACCACCAGGTACGGAATCGACCACGCGTGGAAACGCCAGCCGATGCCGCGGCTGCCATCGAGCCGGAGCGCGATCAGGTTTGCGAGCGAACCGATCATCAACCCCGCGCCGCCGACATTCACCGCCGCCGCCAGCAAGGTCAGGTCCGGCGCGTAGTGTTGCAGCAGTACCGCAGCCGGCACGTTGCTGATGATCTGCGAAAGCACGATGCCGCCGGTGTAGGTGACGCGAGCGTCGTGCCAGTCGAGCGCGCCCACGTGCGACTGCACCACGGGCAGCGCAGCGAGATGCCCCAGCCCCACGAACATCGCGGCGAACGTCGCCAGCAGCAGCCAGTCGACGCCGGCCAGCACGCGCCGGAAAAACAGCAGCCCGATCGCGATCACCGCCAGCGCCGCGGGAATCGCGAAATCCCATTGCATCGCCGCGACCATCGCCGCCAGCAGCAGCGTCGAGCCCGCGAGCAACGGCGTGTCGAGGCGCAGGGCGCGCTCGATGCGGTCCTCCTCGAGCTGCAACGGCATTGCCGGGAATGCGAAGCCGCAGGCGACCAGGAGCACGCCCAGGAGGATTGCACCGGTCGGCGCCAACGCCGCAACGTAACCGAAGAACCCGAGCCCCGAGTGCTGCCACAGCAACAGGTTCTGCGGATTGCCGATCGGGCTGAAGGTCGAGCCGGCGTTCACCGCCAGCGCCTCGAAGACCACCAGCCGCTGGCGCGGGATCCCGGCGACCCGGTCGATCGCGAGTGTCAGCGGCACCACCAGGAACAGCGCCACGTCGTTGGTGAGCACGGTTGCCAGCACGGCGGACAGCGCGAGCAGCACGAATGCCAGCGCGCGCGTCGTGCGCAGCCGCGCGATCAGGTGCAACGCGAATCGCTGCACGTAGCCGCTCGAGCGCACGCCCTCGGTGAGGACCAGCAGTCCGGCCAGGCCGGCGAGGGTCGGCAGGTCGAGCCAGCGCAGGTATTCACGCGGCCCGCGCCAGTCGATGATCGCCAGGACCACGACCAGCAACAGCAGCGCCTGCAGCAGGTGGTCGCGCCGCAGGCGGCGCAGTAGCGGAGGGGTTTCGGGCAACGGGATTCTTCCGATCAATGACCGCCATGCTGCCGCACGCGGGGGGCGGCGGCAAAGGGCGGCGGTGCGAAGCCCGGCCGGACGCGCACCTTCCGGATGGGGCACGTGTCGTTCACCTTCGCGCGTGCATGCTGGAAAGCATGCTGACATGGGAACACGGTCGATGGCTGCTGCGCGGCGCGATGGTGGTCATCGCCGTGGGCGCGGTGATCGCGTTCTTTGCGTCCGGTGCCGAGCACCATCTCGATTACGCGACCCTCCAGCAAAGCCGCGAATGGCTCGCCGCCGTGCAGGCGGCGCATCCGTGGCGGCTCGCGTTCGCATTCCTCGGAATCCTGATCGGCGTGGTCCTGCTTTCGCTGCCCCTGCTGACGGTGATGACGCTGGCGGCGGGCGCGATCTTCGGGGTGGTCGAAGGCACCGTGCTGATGTCGTTCGGTTCGGCGATCGGCGCCACGATGGTGATGCTCGCCTCGCGCTTCATCTTCAAGGACGAGATACGCCGGCGCTTCTCGCACCGGCTGCACCGCGTGGATGCCGGCATCGAGCGGGACGGCGCGTTCTATCTCCTGAACATCCGGCTGGTGCCGATCTTTCCGTTTTTCCTGGTCAACCTGCTGATGGGGCTGACCCACATGCGGGTGCGCACCTTCTACTGGGTGACGCAGCTCGGGATGCTGGCCGGCACCGCCGTGTACGTGAACGCCGGCACCCGCATCGCGTCAGCGCATTCCGCGGGGGAACTGGTGTCGATTCCCATGATCGCGTCGCTGGCCCTGCTCGCGGTCCTGCCGTTCGCGTCGCGCTGGATCATCCGGCGCGCCCGGCACTGGCGCCACGAGCGGCGCTGGCGGCACATGGGGCGCAGTGACGAGCCTGGAGGCAACCCGGGGGACGAATCCTAGATGCCGGCATACCACTGGTAACCCTGGTCCTCCCAGTAGCCGCCACTGCCGCCTTCGATGCCCTTGAGCGAAGCGACCAGGTCGATGCGGCGCAGGTACTTCGCCATCTTGTAACCGAGCTGGCGCGGCACCCGCAGGCGCAGGGGTGCGCCATTCGGAATCGGCAGGGGCTTGCCGTTGAGTTCCCACGCAAGCAGCGTCTGCGGGTGGTAGGCGTCGTCGAAACCCAGCGATTCGTAATATTCGTTGCCGTCGTCCATCACGTCATGGCAGCGGAACACCACGTAACGCGCCGCTTTCGTCGGGCGCGCCAACTGCAACACGCGGGAAAGTTGCACGCCGGTCCATTGGCCGATGACGCTCCAGCCTTCGACGCAATCGTGGCGGGTGATCTGGGTGCGGGTGGGCAGCTCGCGCAACTGCTCCAGCGACAGCGACAGCGGATGCGCGACCAGTCCGCCGACGCCCAGGGTGTAGTCGCGAAAGCCGTTGGCCGCCAGTGCGCGATACGCCGGCGTCTGCGGATGGATGGTGCCGTTCGGGCGGAACACCGGCGAAATGTCGGACTGCGTGTATTCGCGCGCCATGGCGTTGCGCGACAGCGCACCTTGCGCGGCGTGGCTCACTGCCGTCGCGCTGCCCAGCACTTTGGGCGCCCAACCGGTTTGCGACAACCTGTCGCAACCGGCCACGACGACTGCGCCGGTCAGCGCCAGCGCGTCACGGAGGAAACGGCGGCGTCTATTCATGAGTTTCATCGCGCTGCTCCGTTTCAATGGCATAGCGGCCGGTGATGATCGAACGCAGGTTGTTGCCCACGCCCGTCACGATCACTTCGAAGATGTGGATCAGGAAGAACGCAATGAAACCCATCGCGAACAGGAAATGGATGCTGCGCGCGGACTGTCGGCCGCCGACCGCGTCCACCAGCCAGCCGAGCACGGAGTCCATGCGCGGCGACATCGCGAGCCCCATCAGCACCACGCCGCCGCCGAAAAAGAAGATCACGACGAGATAGGCGAGGCGCTGCAGCACGTTGTAGCGCGCGGCTTCTTCGCCGCGCGGGTGCCGAAGCAGCGCATGGTCGATGATCGAGCGCCCGATGCCGCGCCAGTCGCGCCGCGTAGGGACGAGGTCGCGGGTGAGATGCCGAGTCCACAACGCATACAGCACGAACAGCACACCGTTGATCGCGAACAGCCATGCAAAGAAGAAATGCCAGGCGCGGCCCATCGAGAGCCAGCGCGAACCGGGAATGGTCGACCAGGACGGAAACCCGCGCACGATGGTTCGGCCGTTCACGTCCGAGACGCCGAACCAGCCGGTGGTGTCGAAGCGGTGTGAGCCAAGCTGCGTCACCCCGCGCAGCTCGCCGGTGGTCGCGCGCCTCGCGCCGAGGCTCAGCCATGGACGATCGAAATGCGACGCCTGCCCCCAGTAAAGCGCTGGGTGCGCATTGAAAATCTGCAGGCCGCTGCCGAGCAGGATCAGCAGGCAGATCGCATTGATCCAGTGCATGATCCGGAGCGGCAAGGTATGCCGATAGATGACGCGCCGGACGGTGCGGGCCGGGCGCACAGCGGCGGGCGACGGTGGAATCGCGTCTTCGGGAAAGCTGGCCATGGCCGGTTCCTTGCGCTGCGACGGCGCTAGCGTACTGCCAACGCGGTTGGGAGTGTCGTTTGCCGTCCGTAACGATGCCGCGAGCCGTTGGGCTTCTCCCGGACAAGTCCGGGATCAACCCAGCCTACGAAGGCTGCCAATTCGTACGTGAGTGTCGTGCCCGTTTCGCCAGCCACGTTCGAAAACCGTTAGGCTTCTCCCGGACAAGTCCGGGATCAACCCAACCTACGAAGGCCATGCAGGTTGGCGCTGAGCGCGGCGAAGCCCAACGATGAAGCGGACGGCGTGTCCTCGTCCGCCGGTCGGCGATATGCTTGCCGCTCGATCCCGTGCCGTGCTTCCGACGCGGCGCCGTCAGGAGGTTCCCATGTCACTCGCAGGCAAACGCATTGCGATCACCGGCGCATTCGGTTCGCTTGGAGCCGCGGTTGTCCAAGCCGCACTCGCGGCGGGCGCGCAGGTTGCCGCGATCGACCGCGCCGATCCGCCCGCCGATACGCACGGTGCCCGCGCCATCGGCGGCGTGGATCTCGCCGACGCCGCGCAGGCGAAAGCCGCGATCGACGACGCGGCCAAGGCGCTAGGCGGGCTCGATGCACTGGTCAACATCGCCGGCACCTTCCGTTTCGAGACGCTGGCCGACGGCAGTCCCGACACCTGGGACCTCCTGTACCGCATCAACGTACGCACCGCGGTCGCTGCCAGCAAGGCCGCGCTGGCGCATCTTCCCGAGGGCGGACGGATCGTCAACATCGGCGCGGCGTCGGCGCTGAAAGCCGGTGCCGGCGTGGGTGCCTACACGGCTTCGAAGGCCGGTGTACTGCGCCTCACCGAATCGCTCGCCGAGGAATTGAAACCGCGCGGCATTACCGTGAACGCGGTGTTGCCGTCGATCATCGACACCCCGCCGAATCGCCGCGACATGCCCAAGGCCGATTTCGCGAAATGGGTGAAACCCGCACAGCTTGCGGACGTGATAGTGTTCCTGCTGTCCGACCAGGCCTCGGCGATCACCGGCGCGCTGATCCCGGTGACGGGACGGGTATAGCCCGCATACGCAACGGGCCGTCATGCCGGCGCAGGCCGGCATCCAGTGGCCTTTCTGCGAACCGCACAAGAGCCGGATCCCGGCCTGCGCCGGGGTGACCAGCAAAAATGGGCGCCGCCTACGCGTCTTCGAGGTGGTATTTCGTCGCGGTTTCGACTTCGTTCCTCGAGCCCAGGAACACCGGAACGCGCTGATGCAGTTGCGTCGGTTGCACGTCGAGGATGCGTGAGCGGCCGGTGGTCGCGGCGCCGCCGGCCTGCTCGACGATGAAGCTCATCGGGTTGGCCTCGTACATCAGGCGCAGCTTGCCGCCCTTGTCCTTGACCTTCTCGTCGAGCGGATAGATGAAGATCCCGCCGCGGGTCAGGATGCGGTGCACGTCGGCGACCATGGAGGCCACCCAGCGCATGTTGAAGTCGCGTCCGCGCGGGCCCGTCTTGCCGGCCAGGAGATCGGCAATGTAGCGCTGCATCGGCGCTTCCCAGAAGCGCTGGTTGGACATGTTGATCGCGAATTCCGAGGTGTCCTCCGGAATCCTCGCGTTCGCGCGTGTCAGCCGGAAGCTGCCGATTTCACGATCGAGGGTGAACACGTTGACGCCCTGTCCGGTGGTCAGCACCAGCAGCGTGGACGGGCCGTACACGCAATAGCCCGCCGCGACCTGCCGCGTCCCCGGCTGCAGGAAATCCCTTTCGCCCGGATGGGTGACACCTTCCGGACAGCGCAGCACCGAAAAGATCGTGCCCACCGAAATGTCCACGTCGATGTTGCTGGAGCCGTCCAGCGGATCGAACAGCAACAGGTAGTTGCCCTTGGGATAGGCATCCGGAATCGGATAGGGTTCCGCCATTTCCTCGGACGCGCACGCCGCGAGATGGCCGCCCCAGGCGTTCGCCTCGAGCAGGATCTCGTTGGAAATCACGTCGAGCTTCTTTTGCGCCTCGCCCTGCACGTTGCCGGTGCCGGCGTCGCCCAGCACGCCGCCGAGCGCGCCCTTGCCAACCGCGATCGAGATGCGCTTGCAGGCGCGCGCGACCACCTCGATCAGGAGGCGGAGTTCGGCGTTAACGCTGTCGTGGCGCCGCTGCTCCTCGATCAGGTGCTGGGTCAGCGAAACGTGCCCTTGGAGATCGCGCTGCATGATGGGTTCCTCGTGCCGGGCCGGCCATTGTCCCGGCTTCGTGGCGGGCTTGCCAGCGGCTGCTGACAGCACGGTGTCAGCAGGGATGGTTATCGTGCGAGCCGACCATCGATATGGAGCCACGCCCATGCCTCCCCCGTCCGACCTGGTGTTCTTCCACAACCCGCACAGTCGCGCCGCCATGACCCGCGCGCTGCTGGAGGAGCTTGGCGCCAAGTACGAGCCATGCATCGTCGATTTCCGGCGCCACGAGCAGCTTTCGCCGGAATATGCCGCCATCAATCCGATGGGCAAGGTGCCGGCCATCCGCCACGATGGCGTGGTGGTGACCGAAACCGTGGCGATTTTCATCTATCTGGCGGACCTGTACCGCGAAGCAGGCCTGGCACCGGCCCTGGACGATCCGGACCGCGGTTCGTACCTGCGCTGGATGGTTTTCTACGCCGCGTGTTTCGAACCCGCGATCGGCGACAAGGCGATGAAGCGCGAGCCGGCGCCGCGCGCGCAATCGCCTTACGCCGATTACGACACCACCGTCGCCGCCATCACGCAGGCACTGGAGCCCGGTCCGTGGCTGCTCGGCGAGCGCTTCAGCGCAGCCGACGTGCTGTGGGGCAATGCATTGCGGTGGGTGACAGGCTTCGGCATGGTCGAGGCGACGCCGGTCATCGCCGACTACATCGAGCGCGTGATGGCGCGGCCGGCCGAGCAACGCGCGCTCGAGGCCGATGCAGTGCTGGCGGCGGAGATGGGGCTCGGCTGAGATCGGGGACCCGGAGGTACATGATGGAATTTCGGGATGATGGTGAGCGAATCTACGTCTTGTGGGACCGCTATGCGCGCGAACGCGACGTGGAAGGGCTCCTTTCGCTGTACGCGGAAGATGCGATCCTCGAGACGCCGCTGATTCCCGCCATCCTCGGCGTCGAACGCGGCGCCCTGGAGGGGCACGCCGCGCTGCGGCATTTCTTCGAGGAGGGCGGCCGCAGGCGGCCGAACGAGCTCGTGCGCTGGCATCGCGAGGAGGGCCGGTATTTTTTCGACGGCTCGAGGTTGACGTGGGAGTATCCCCGCGCGGCACCCGATGGCGACCAGGTCGATCTGGTGGAAGTGATGGACCTGGCCGGCGGGATGATCCGGCACCACCGCATCTACTGGGGCTGGTTCGGCGTCGGGCAACTGGTGCGGAGTGCGCTTTCACGGCATACGCGGAAGCAGCAACAGGCTCTCGCCGCTGGTCGTCCGGAGGGTGATCGGTGATGATGCGCGGATGCGCCGCGCCGATCGCCTGTTCCTGATCATCCATGCGCTCCAGGGCCGCCGCACGGCGCTCCCGGCGCGGCGGCTCGCGGACACGCTCGGCGTGTCGCTGCGCAC
>DASSNH010000295.1:0-2272 GCA_035701405.1 Rhodanobacteraceae bacterium | reverse complement strand
TCGACGGCTGTTGCGGGCCCTCCCGTGAAAGCACGGCTCGATTGGGCCACGTCTCCGGCGGGCCCATTGCACGGCGACGTCGTCCTGCCCGGCGACAAGTCGGTTTCGCATCGCGCGATCATGTTGTCCGCGCTGGCGGAGGGGACATCGCGGATTACAGGATTCCTGGAAGCCGACGACACCGGCGCGACGGCCCGCATCTTCGGGCAAATGGGCGTACACATCGAAACGCCCGCCGCGAACGAGCGCATCGTGCACGGCGTAGGCCTGCGCGGTTTGCGCGCGCCCGAGGGCGTGCTCGACTGCGGGAATTCCGGCACGGCGGTGCGCCTGTTGTGCGGCATCCTGGCGGGGCAGTCGTTCGATTCAGTGCTGGCAGGCGATGACTCGCTTTCGAAGCGGCCGATGCGCCGCGTGACCGATCCGCTGGCGGCAATGGGAGCGGGCCTCGAAACGACCGAGGGCGGCACGCCGCCGCTGCGCGTGCACGGCGGACGTCGCTTGCGCGGGATCGACTACGCATCGCCCATCGCCAGCGCTCAGGTGAAATCCGCCGTGTTGCTGGCGGGCCTGTACGCGGAGGGCGAGACCGTCGTGACCGAGCCGCGCCCCACCCGCGACTACACCGAACGGATGCTGGAGGCATTCGGCTGGCCCGTCGCGTTCGGGCCGGGCAGGGCGCGGCTTTCCGGCGGCCACGCGCTGCAGGCGACCGATGTGGCCGTGCCCGCGGATTTTTCCTCGGCCGCCTTCTTCATCGTGGCCGCGACCCTGGTGCCGGGTTCGGAACTTCGGCTGCGGAACGTCGGCATGAACCCGCGGCGCACCGGTTTGCTGCAGGTGCTGCGCGCCATGGGTGCCAACATCGCGCAGGAAAATGCCCGAAGCGCGGGGGGCGAAGCGGTGGCCGACCTGGTGGTGCGGTACGCACCCCTGCACGGCATCGAGGTGCCGGTGGAGCTTGTCGCCGACGTGATCGACGAGTTCCCGATCCTGTTCGTCGCCGCGGCATGTGCCGAAGGCACGACCACGATCCGTGGTGCAGCGGAACTGCGGGTCAAGGAATCCGACCGCATCGCCGTGATGGCGGCGGGCCTTCGCCAACTCGGCGTCGCCATCGACGAATCACCGGACGGCGCGATGATTGAAGGCGGGCGCCTCCAGGGCGGCAACGTGGATGCGCAGGGCGACCACCGTTGCGCGATGGCATTCGCGATGGCCGGTGCGGTGGCCGGCGGCGCCATCACGATCCGGGATTGTGCGAACGTCGCGACGTCCTTTCCGGGCTTCGTCACACTGGCACAAGCCTGCGGATTGGACGTGCGCCCGGCCTGACCGGTTCGCCAGCCGCTAAAATCCCGAGGATGACCATTCCCCATTCCGTCCCGGTACTCACCATCGACGGCCCCTCCGGTTCGGGCAAGGGCACGATCGCCCGTAAGGTGGCCGACCAACTGGGCTGGCATATCCTCGATTCGGGCGCGATCTACCGGGCGGTCGGCTACGCCGCCAGCGCTGCCGGGGTTGATCCGGGGGACGCCGAGGCCGTGGCGCGCCTCGCCGGCGCGACCCGGCTGGAATTCCTCGATCCCGGCGACGGCGGCGACACCCGGGTCATCATTGACGGCACAGACGCCACCGACGCGATCCGCACCGAAACCGCCGGCGCGGCGGCCTCGCGGATCGCGGCCCAGACCGCGGTCCGCGAGGCCCTCGTGGCCAAGCAGTTGGCATTCCGCCGGCCTCCGGGGCTGGTCGCGGACGGGCGAGACATGGGCACCGTGATCTTTCCCGATGCGCCCTACAAGGTGTTCCTGACGGCCAGCGCCGGCGAGCGCGCGGAAAGGCGCTATAAGCAGTTGAAGGCAAAGGGACTTCAAGTTACACTAGCCAGCCTTTTGCACGAGATCGAGGTGCGGGACGCACGGGATGCGTCGCGCACGGTCGCGCCGTTGCGTGCGGCCGCCGATGCCGTGGTGATCGATACCACCGGACGGTCGATTGCTGCGGTGGTCGACGCGGTGCTCGCGCTCGTGCACAAGGACTGATCGAACGATTCACCCCGTGCCGCGTCCGCGCGGCGTTACTCGAACGGATGCCGATGCATCCCCCAACCGGCGGACCGCCGCCTGTGGAGCAAGCGTTACATGGAACTTCAAGGCCTCGCGGTCCATTCCCAACCTGGAATCCCCATGACCGAAAGTTTTGCCGAGCTGTTTGAACAGAGCCAGTCGCTGGCCAAATTGAAACCCGGATCGATCGTATCCGGCAT
>DASSNH010000294.1:0-4576 GCA_035701405.1 Rhodanobacteraceae bacterium | reverse complement strand
CATCCGTGCGAGTACCGGGACCAGCGGCATCTCGATCTCGGTGAACACCTTCTGCAAGCCGGGCTCGGCCTGGAGCTGCGGCCAGAGCGCCTGGTGCAGCCGCAACGTGATGTCGGCGTCCTCGGCGGCGTAGCGGCAGGCAGTGTCGAGGTCGACCTGCGAGAAGGGGATCTGCTTGGCGCCCTTGCCGCAGATGTCCTCGTAATGGACGGTGTCGTAGGCGAGCCAGCGCCTGGCGAGCGTGTCCATGTCGTGGCGGCTCGCGGTCGCGTTCAGCACGTAGGATTCCAGCATCGTGTCGAACTCGATCCCGCGCACCACGATGCCGTAGTGCGACAGCACGTTGCTGTCGTACTTGGCGTGCTGACCCAGCTTGGGCCGCTGCGGATCCTCGAGGATCGGCTTCAGCGAAGCGAGCAGTTCCCCGAGGGCAAGCTGCTGCGGCACCCCCGTGCAGTCGTGGCCGATGGGGATGTAGCAGGCACGGCCGGCTTCCACCGCGAACGACAGCCCCACGAGTTCGGCCTGCATCGGATCGAGCGAGGTGGTTTCGGTATCGAAGGCGATCAGGTCGGCGGAATGGAGTTTCGCGAGCCAACTGTCGAGCTGCCCTCGAGTGGTAACCAGGTCGTACTCTGCGGGACCGGGGACCGGGGACTGGGGACCGGGCGTTGGCCGGGTGCTTGTCGCCGGGTCGGCTTTGCCTTCGATGGTGCCCTCGACGTGGTCGGTTGCGGAACCGATGGCGGTTCCCGGTCCCGCGCCTTCCAGCTCCTTCAACGCCTGCCGGAATTCGTACCTGGTATACAGCTCGCGCAGTGCGTCGATGTCTCGCGCGCGCAACAGGAGGTCGCGCGGACCCGCTTCCAGCGCGACGTCGGTCCGGATCGTGGCGAGCTGCCGCGATAGCGGGAGTTGCTCCAGCGCCGCGCGCAGGTTCTCACCGATCTTGCCGCCGACCTCGCTGGCGCGCGCAATGACGTCGTCGAGCGTCCCGTACTGGTTCAGCCACTTGGCTGCGGTCTTGGGGCCGCATTTGGCGACGCCGGGGATGTTGTCGATGCTGTCGCCCATGAGGGCGAGGTAATCGACGATCCGCTCCGGCGGCACGCCGAACTTTTCGATCACGCCGGCGCGGTCGAGGCTGGAACGGGTCATGGTGTTGACCAGCGTGACGCGGGGACCGACCAATTGCGCGAAATCCTTGTCGCTCGTCGAGACTTCCACGTCGATGCCGTCCGCCGCGGCACGCTGTGCGAGGGTGCCGATCACGTCGTCGGCCTCCACGCCCGGGACATTGAGGATCGGAAACCCCAGCGCTTCCACGATCGCGAGCATCGGCGCAACCTGCGAACGCAGGTCGTCCGGCATCGGTGCGCGGGTGGCCTTGTACGCGGCATACAAATCGTCGCGGAAGGTCCGGCCCGGCGCATCGATCACGAATGCTGCGAAATCCGGGTTGTCGTTCAGGATCGCCCGGAGCATGCCGACCACGCCAAACAGTGCGCCGGTCGGCTCTCCCGCGGCATTGCTGAGCGGCGGCAGCGCGTGGAAGGCACGGTACAGGTAACTGGACCCGTCGATGAGTGTCAGTTTGGGCATCCGCCGATTGTCGCATGTACCTCCCTGCACGCCGCGGTCACGCCACACCCGGGTATGCTGCACGCAGGCGAAAAACGACGGAGGCAGGCCGTGAAAACGCAGGCGTGGTGGATCCTTGCGACCGCGGTTCTGGCGATGCCGGCCGCGCACGCGCAGAACGTCTTGGCGGCGTCCTCGGCACCGCCGCCACCCGGATCGGCCTTGCCGCCCCCCGGCATCAATGACAAGGGCACGAAACCGCAGGCGGTACCGCTGCCGGACACCGGTATCCTGCCGTCCGTTGCACCGGCCGCGCGCCAGGACGCCAACGGACAAACCTCCGGCGTGAGCGTGAGCACCAATGCCAACGGCGACACGATCGAGGAATATCGCCGCGGCGGGCGGGTCTACATGGTGCGCATCATTCCCAAGAACGGCGTCACCCAGACCTACCACTACGACAGCACCAACGGCAGCCTGGTGCACGACCCCAAGCTCGGCCCGGTGTCGCCGGTGTATTACGACATCTACAAGTGGGGCAAGCCGAGCCAGCCCGCGAGTGGCGCGCCTGCCGAAGGGTCGACGAGCGGCGGGTAGTCATCGGGGAACCGTGCATGGTGCTGGGCGCCGGCCCGGCCATCCTTGGCCTTGCGTCGCCTCACCCGTCCAGTTCCGGGTAGCGACGGAAGATGCCGTCGTTGTTGAAGGGGATGCGCCGCGGTGATGCGAGATAGGCCGCAATGTTCGGCCGCCCGCCGATCCGGTCATGAAGGTCCACGCACAGCGGCAGGTCGGCTTCGAGGCGGCGCATCGCCTTGGGGAACGCGTAACGCAGGCCGGCGATGACTTGGAACAGCGACAGGTCGGCGCAGGTGACGGCGCTGCCGACCAGGCAACGCTGGCGCCCGCGGCGGTTCTCCGCAAGCACGCGCTCGAACCAGCCGAGGTATTTCGGCAACCGCTCGCGCCGGAGGTGCGCGCTGCGGCGCTTTGCTTCGTCGCGCTGGTCGTCGTAATAAAGGCTGCCCGCGATCGGGTGGTGGGCATCGTGGATCTCGGCCACGAGGTCCGTGATCGTCAGCTGCAGCTGGTGGGTCCACAGCCGCCCGCTTTCGTCAGCGGGCGCGAGTCCGAGCCGAGGACCGAGGTACAGCAGGATGTTGGCGGTCTGGCCGATCAGGTTGCGCCCGGCCTTGAGGAACGGCGGCGCGAACGAGGGATGGCCGACCGGCGGTTCTTCCAGCCAGTGCAGCAGCGCTGCTTCGCCGCCACCCGAGCCTTCCGGCAGCCTCGCCACGTCGACGTAATCCGCGCCGGCGTCTTCGAGCGCGAGCCGCACGAACTCGCCGCGTCCCTGGGTTGTGGGCCAGTAGTAGAGCTCGTAGCGCATCGTGGAGCGGGAACAGGGAACCGGGAACCGGGAACCGGGACAAAGACTACTCCAACGGAGTGGCCGGATCCCGTGGCGGCAGCATCTCCACTGTGAACCTGGCGCTTTCGATCAATGCGTCGGATGGTGCGACGCGGCGACCGGAGGCACTCTGGCCCCGGCCAAGGTCGTGGAACCCGGCCTCCCCATTCCCTGTTCCCCATTCCCGCTTTCAACTCAATGGCGGAAATGCCGGGTCCCGGTAAACACCATCGCCATGCCGTGCTCGTCGGCCGCGTCGATGACTTCCTGGTCGCGCATCGATCCGCCGGGCTGGATCACGGCGCGCACGCCCGTGCCTGCGGCAAGATCGATGTTGTCGCGGAAGGGGAAGAACGCGTCCGACGCCATTACGCTGCCGTCGGTGGAAAGCTTGGCGTCGGCGGCTTTCATTGCGGCGATCCGCACGCTGATCACCCGGCTCATCTGTCCGGCGCCGATGCCGATGGTGGCGCCACTCTTCGCGTACACGATCGCGTTCGACTTCACGAACATCGCGACATGCCAGGCGAACAACAGGTCGCGCAACTGCTCGGCGTCGGGCACGCGCCGGGTGACGACCTTGAGGTCGGACAGCATCAACGTGTCGATGTCGGAATCCTGGACCAGCATGCCGCCTGCGACGCTGCGGACCTGGCGTTGCGCGACGCCGGGTGAAACGGGCCATGCGCCGGTGGCCAGCGCGCGCACGTTCGGCTTCTTGCGGAGCGCGGCGAGGGCCGCCTCGTCGAATGCAGGCGCCACCAGCACCTCGACGAACTGGTTGGCGAGGATGCGCCGGACGAGTTCCCCGTCGATCGGGCGGTTGAAGGCGATGATGCCGCCGAACGCCGACGTCGAGTCGCACGCGAAGGCGCGGCCATACGCATCGATCGGATCGTCGCCCAGCGCGACGCCGCAGGGGTTCGCGTGCTTGACGATCACGCAGGCGGGCGTCTTGTCGAACGCCTTGACGCATTCCAGCGCGGTATCGGCATCGACGAGGTTGTTGTAGGACATTTCCTTGCCGGCCAGCACGCTGGCGCCGGCGACCGTGCCGGCCGACACGTTGCCATCGACATACAACGCCGCCGCCTGGTGGGGATTCTCGCCATAGCGAAGTTCCTGCGCGCGTCGCAACGCCAAGTGCAGCGTCGGCGGGTATGCTTCTGTGGGTTCGCCTTCGGCACGCGCCGCCATCCAGTCGGCGATCATTCCGTCGTAGCGGGCGGTGTGCGCGAACACGCGCGCGGCGAGGCGCCGGCGCTGTTCGAAGGACGTGCCGCCATCGCGGCGCAGGGTTTCGATCAGGTCCGGATAGTCGGCGGGGTCACAGACCACCGCCACGCGTTCGTGGTTCTTGGCGCCAGCGCGCAACATCGCGGGACCGCCGATGTCGATTTCCTCGATGGCCTCGTCATAGGTGGTGCCGGCGTTGGCCACGGTGCGCGCGAACGGGTAGAGGTTGACGACGAGCAGGTCGATGGGCGCGATCGCGAGGTCGCGCATCACGGCTTCGTCGGTGCCGCGGCGCCCCAGCAGGCCGCCGTGCACCTTGGGGTGCAGCGTCTTGACCCGCCCGTCCAT
>DASSNH010000293.1:0-7467 GCA_035701405.1 Rhodanobacteraceae bacterium | reverse complement strand
TCCCGGCGCTGTCGCTCGTCACGTCCCGGCCATCCAGCGACGCGGTGATGTCGAGCGTGGCCTTTGCCGAGGCGTCGCCGGGGCTGCCGTCGTCGCCGGCACCGCTCGGTTGATCACCGGAACATGACGCCATGCCCAGTGAAGCCATCATGATGGCTGCAAGGATCACGCAGCCGATCGCGCCCCGTCCGAAACGTCTCATGAACCCGCTCCCCAGTCTCGCATTGCCAGTTGCATGGATTGCTTTGCATCGTCGTCCTGCTCCCGGTCCAGCGCGCCCTTGAGCGCCGCCACGACCGTGCCCTTCATGGACGGGGCGTCACCTGCGTGTCCCAGGTTGCCGAGTGCCTCGGCGACCTCGCCGCGCACGTCGCTGCGGGGATCGGAAAGCCCGTCGATCAACGCGGCCACCGCTGCAGCCTTGTAGTCGCCGAGTTGCTTCTGCCAGCCCAGGGTCGCCAGGGCGGCCGCGGCACGGCCGCGAATGCCGATGCCGCTGCCGTCGGCCGGCGATGCACCCTTGCGGACCGCTTCGATCAACACGGGTGCGCCGATGCCGCCCATCGCCGCCAGCGCGTCGGCGGCATCGCGCGCGTTGTCGCCATCCGGCGCGAGCAATGCCGCCTTGAGGGGCGGCAGTGCCGGCGCGGCTTGCGGGCCCATTTTCCCGAGCGCTTGTGCCGCGGTGGCCGCGACGGTGATGTCGGTGTCGCCGAGACGGGCGCCGAGTGCCTGGGCCGTTTGCGCAACCATGGGCGAGGGCAAGACGTCCACGGGTTTTGGCACCGGTTTGCCGGCCCTGGCTGCGGACAGCGCGCGATCGTTGCCGACGAACGCGCCATCCAGGCCATTGTCCACCGCATCGACCGCGGATTCACGCACGCCGGAGTCGGGATCCTTCAACGCGCCGAGCAGTGCGGGCAACGCTGCGTTGTCGTAAGTCGTCAACTGACCGAGCGATGTTGCCGCAGCCCGGCGGACGCGGGCGTCGTCGTCCTTCAGCGCGGCTTCCAGTGCGGGGATCGCGCTGGTGGCTTCCGCGGCCTTTTCACCGAGTACCTCGGCTGCGAACATGCGCTGCTGGGCCGGGCCGCGTTGCACGGCGGCGATCAGCGCCGCGGTCATCGGTACCTCGAGCTTCACCAGTGCCGCCTTCGCAGCGATCGCTGCGTGACGCGAGGACCCCGTCTCCGCCGGCCCCCTGTAGCCCAGCGTCGCGATGAGCGTGGGCACGGCCGGTGCACCGATCGCGGCCATCGCGGCGACCACCTGGCTCGCCGTGTACAACGGCAACGGATCGAGCACGGCGCGCGTCAGTGCCGGCAGTGCCGGTTCGGCGGCCGCGCCCGATGCCGCAATGGCTCGGGCGATGGCGCCGCGGACCCACGGGTCGGGCTCGACGTCGAGGCGCGCCGCCAGCGCGCGGATCGCGGCGGGCTCGGTGGATGCGAGTTCCTGGAACCCGATCGCGGCGCCGTAGCGGACGAGCCGCGCGGTGTCGCCGAGGTCGGTGGCGAGCAACGGGATCACATCGCTGTCGCCACCTTGCCGGGCCTTGGCGACGGTGCCGAGTCCCTTGGCGCAGGCTGCGCGCACCCGCGCGTCGGCATCGCCGGCGCATTTGCCGAACGCGGCAAGCGTGCCGCCGGTTTCAGGGATAGTCATCAGCGCATACGCCGCGTTGGCGCGAACCCGCCATGCCGGATCGTGGTTCACCGCGGCCAGCAGCGCAGGGGCGGCCGACTGCAGGGCGCGGCTGTAGAAGCCGCGCAGCACGTAAGCCGTGTCCGCGCGCAGCTCGGCATCATCGCTTTCCAGGAACGGTGCCAGCGCGGCGACCATCTCGGAGGTGTCGTTGCGATGGCTCAGGTTCCCGGCGAGCTTGGCACGCTCCGCCGGGGCCGCGGCCTTGAACTGCGCGGCCAGCCCGGCTTCGCGATTGCCCGCGACCGCGACGGCGCTGCATGAGCACAGCACCAGTGCGGCATTCAAGATCAGTATCCGCTTGTTTCCCACTGGTGTTCACCCCTTCAATGCCGCCCCATGTGTCCAGCCTCGATCAGTTCCCGCTTGCCGGGCGCACGCGCGTGGTCGCGCACCAGCAACGGGATCAGGTCGAAGGCCTTGGTCTCCAGCTCGACGCCCACACCGTCGCGCAGCAAGCCCCCGATGCTGGCTGGATCACGCAAACGTCGCTGTGGACCCCCGTGTTCCTACATCGTCTTGCATGCAAGCCACCCCGAACGGCCTTGCATCGATCCCCGGAACGCCTTGTGTACCACAAACCGGCAGTTGGCAGGGGCCCTCAGCGCGGCACGCGGTAGCCGCCCGGCACGCCGTGCGGCGACAGCGTGAGTTGCCAAAGCTGGTCGCGGCGAGTGCGGAAGGTGGCGGCGGATCCCGAGAGGTAGTAACGCCACATCCGGCGGAACCGTTCGTCGTAGCGGGGATTGTTCGCGGACAGTTCCGGCCACGCGGCATCGAAATTGGCCAGCCACGCCATCAATGTCTTGTCGTAATCGGCGCCGAAGTTGTGCCAGTCCTCGACCACGAACAGGTTCTCGAGCGCGGGCGTGACCTGCGCCGCGGCCGGGACCATCGAGTTCGGGAAGATGTATTTCTCGATCCAGGGGTCGGGTCGGGAGGGCGTGGAGTTCACGCCGATGCAGTGCAGCACGGAAAGTCCCTCGTCCTTGAGGCAGCGACGGCACACCTCGAAATAGGTGCGGTAGTTCTTCCAGCCCACGTGCTCGAACATGCCGATCGAGTACACCGCGTCGAATGGCTCGTGGAGGTCCCGATAGTCCTGCAGGCGGATTTCGACGGGCAGTCCCTTGCACAGCTCGCGTGCGAACTGCGCCTGCTGTTCGGAAACCGTGACACCGACGCCCGACACCCCGTACTTCTCGGCGGCATATTTGAGCGCCTCGCCCCAGCCGCAGCCGATGTCCAGGATCTTCATGCCGGGCTTCAGTTGCAGCTTGCGGCAGACCAGGTCGAGCTTGGCTTCCTCGGCGTCGTCGAGATTGGTCGCGTCCTTCCAGTACCCGCACGAATACACCAGCCGCCTGCCCAGCATCTTCGCGAACAGGTCGTTGCCGATGTCGTAGTGGGCCTTGCCGATCTTGAAGGCCTTGCGGCCGCGCTGCATGTTGATGAAACGCGCGCGCAGGTGGGCGCGAAGCGCGTCGAAATTCTTCAGGTGTTCGTCGAGCCGAGCTCCGAGGACGTGGTAGAAGAACTGGTCCAGCGAGGGCGTGTCCCACCACCCGTCCATGTAGGCCTCGCCGAGCCCCAGCGAGCCGTGCGCGAAGGTGCGCGCGAACACCCGTTCGTCGTGCACCCGCAAGTCCCACTCGCGATCGCCGTCGATCCGCACGTCGGCGTGATCCAGCAGTTTCCGGGCCTTCTCGCGCAGCGCCTGGTCGTGGCGCGACAGTTGCGCAGGCTCGGTGTTCGCCGTCATGTCGTTCATCGTGCACTCCTGTTGCGGGAACGAAGGCTCCACAAGAGGGGGCAGGCCGCGAGCTGCAACACCAGTGCGGCGATCACCGTGTAGAGCGGATTCCAATCGTACAACACGCCGAGCAGGATGCTGCCCGCGAACCACGCGACGCCGTAGATGGCGTTGAACACCCCCATGGCGGTGGCACGCTTCTCGCGGGGGATGCGTTGCGCGACCGCCGCGCGGAACAGCGAGTCGTGCGCGCCGAAGCCGATGCCCCACAACACCATCCCGGCGAGCGCCGCCCACGGTCCGCCGAGGAACACCAGCGGTGCGTACAGCGCCGGCACCAGCGTCGCCCACAGCAGTACCGACAGGCCCCGCCGGTCGAACCACCTGCCGAGCACGAGCGCGGTGGCGCCGCCGGCAAGGCTCGCGATCGCGTACAGGACCGGCACCGCGTCGCTTGCGACGACGTGATCCCTGGCCAGGTGGAACGCGATCAGCGCGAAGTCGGAATAACCGGCCGCGATCAGCGCGGTCGCGACGAGGAAGACCTTGAGATCGCGCAGCGCCCGTGCGTCACCGGCCTCGGGAACGGGATGCCGGTCGAGTTCCTGCGGCTGCGGGAAGCGCGAGCGGGCGAGGGCCAGGGTCGCGAGCGCGGCCAGCGCCGGCAGCAGCAGCCATGCGAACGCGTGCCGGTAGCCGCCGTGCAGGAACAGGACCAGCGCGGCGATCAGCGGTCCCAGCACCGCGCCGACCGAGTCCAGCGCTTCGTGCAGGCCGAAGGCCCAGCCGGCGCCGCCCATGTCCTTGGCGGCGTAGGAAAGCATCGCGTCGCGCGCGGGCGTGCGCAGCGCCTTGCCGCTGCGCTCGAGGATCACGAGGCCGGCCGCCGCCGGCCAGTTGCCCGCGAGCGCGAGCGCCGGTACCGCCAGCAGGTTGATCGCGTAGCCGAGGATCGTGATCGCCCAGTAGCGTCCGGTCTTGTCCGCCAACGCGCCGGTGAACAGCCGGAGCACATAGCCCAGGAGTTCACCGCCGCCGGCGACCAGCCCCACGATCGCACCGGTCGCGCCCAGCGTGCCGAGGAAGGGGCCCCAGATCGAACGCGACCCTTCGTAGGTCATGTCGGCGAACAGGCTGACGATGCCGAGCAGGACGACGAAGAGCAGTGCGCGCCGGCGCGCGGGGTTCGGCTTGGCCGCGTGCTGTTTCACCATGCGGATTGCATGATCACAAGGCACTTGACGCGGATGGACGCGGATACTGCAGATCGACAGCGCTGATCCGCGTTCATCAGCGTTGATCCGCGTCAAGAAGATGCTTTTGCCGATAGTCAGGCATCAGCCCGGCCCAATGTGCCGAATTCGGCCGGCAGGATCGCGTAGAACATCTGCAGTCCTTCTTCGCGCACGCGCGCGAGCATCCTGTCGGCGGCCTCGCGGCCCACCACGAAATCGACCCGCACGGTTTCCTGTCCGGCGAGTTCGAGGAAATGCGCTTCGTGGGTGACGCCATGGCGCCCGAATCCCGCGATCGAACGGAACGCGGTGCCACCGGGCAGCCCGAGTTTCCGTGCTTCCGCGAGCAGCCAGTCGTACAACAGCACGCCGGCATGGCGGCGGTTCTCGTGCACGAAGAAACGCAGGTACACGCCTTGCGCGGGTGCGGTGTCGTTCATGCGAAGTGCCTCAGCAGCGCCTGCGCCAGTGCGAAGCCGGCGAGCGTCATGGCCAGCGTGCCGACCAGGTGCATGCCGATGATCGCGAAAGTCCAGCCGTATTGCTGGCGCAACAGCAGCGTGATCGTTTCGCCGGAAAAAGTCGAGAACGTCGTGAGCCCACCCAGGAACCCGGTGGTGATGAAGACCCGCGTCTCGGGCGACAGCGACTGGAATTGGGCGAACGCGCCGAGGATCAATCCCATCAGCAGGCCGCCGAGCAGGTTCGCCGCCAGCGTTCCGAGCGGCACGGTCGGAAAGATCGGGTTGAACCAGACGCCGAACAGGTAACGCAGGCATGCGCCGAGGAATGCGCCGCAACCGGTGGCGAGCAGGGCGTAGATGAGCATGGATTCGTGCGCTCCCGTCAGGTGGTCGGGAACCGCACGCGTTGGCCGCTCGTCATGCGGCGATGCCGACGCGCCGGAATCCCGGTCGTGCAGGCATCATCAGTCGCACAGTACGGCGACGGTTCGGGGAGGCATGCCATCTCCCATCACTGTGCGCGCATGGTAGCAGCCGCCGTGGCGTTGCAGGAGCCTGCGCACAGGCCACGGTTGCGCGTAGGCGGCAGTCGCGCACGAACGTGTCGGCAGCATTTGACTACAAGTGCTCTTGTAGGTTGGCGCTGAGCGCAGCGGAGCCCAACGCGGGTCGCAACTCCCACAGGGTTGCCGTCCATTGAACGCCATCCCCGCCAACGCCACGCGCTCGGCCTTCGGCCGCCTCCTCTCGAAGGGAAGGTCTGTTAGGCGTTCGGCGGCAGCAATCCGCGCGCTTGCAGGAACGCGCTGGCGTCTCCGGCGTCGCCTTCGAACCACGCACGCGCGGAGCCCAGCCGGAACGAGTAGCCCCAGGCATCCATGTCGGCGAGCGCGCGTTCGCGGCCGAAGCCGGGCAGCGCGTCGGCCAGCACGATCTGCAGGTAGCAGGTCGCATCTTCCTCTTCGAGGGAATCGCTGGCGTCGGTGTGGATCGACGCGCGGCGTGCGGGATCGGCGACCAGCAGGTGGCAGGCTTCGTGCAGCAGCGAGTGCACCGGGGTGTCAGGGCGCGCGTACACGTTCGATGCGATCACGCCGGCTTCGGGTTCGCCCCAGTAGCTGCCGGGGATCGGCGCGCCGTCTTCCACGCGCACCAGTTCCAGGCCGTGGCGTCCGAGCAAGGCGGCCGGCGCCTCGAAGCCGATGTCGGCAAGGCGCAGGACGTCGCCTCCGGTTTCATCCCCCCGCGCTTGCGGCGCGACTTCCTTCCTGTGGAAGGAGGTGGTTTTGTCTTCCCCCTTCGCCTGCGAAGGGGGATCGAGGGGGATGGCTTTCGGGCGCACTGTCGCCGCAACCGATGATTTGTTAGCCGCCGGTTCCAGTCGCCTTGCCGCCCTCCGGCAACGCCACGGAAAGCTCCAGCACCTCGCCGTCGTCGTTGCGCTCCACATTGATCTGCACCGCGTCGGCGCCGACGTGGACGTACTTGCGGATCACTTCCAGCAGCTCGTTGCGCAGCAGCGGCAGGTAGTCGGGTCCGCCACGGGTGGCGCGTTCCTGCGCCACGATGATGCGCAGCCGTTCGCGCGCCACACTGGCGGTGTTTTTCGGGCGCGGGCGCAGAAAGTCGAGCAGGCTCATCGCATCCTCCTCAGGTTCCGAACATGCGCTTGAAGAAGCCTTTCTTCGGCGCCTCCACGAACCGCATCGGCAGGTCCTCGCCGAGCAGGCGGGCAACCGCGTCGGCGTATGCCTGGCCGGCGATCGAGCTGCCATCGTGGATCACCGGCACGCCGGAGTTGGATGCGGCCAATACCTGCTCGGACTCGGGAATCACGCCCAGCACCGGGATGCCGAGGATTTCCTCGACGTCGCCCACGCTCATCATTTCCCCCGCCTCGACCCGCATCGGGTTGTAGCGGGTCAGGAGCAGGTGTTGCGGACCGGGGCCTTCGCCCTTTTCGGCTCGGCGGGTCTTGGACGACAGCAATCCGAGGATGCGGTCGGAATCGCGCACGGATGACACTTCCGGGTTCACGACGACCACGGCGCGGTCCGCGAAATACATGGCGAGGTGCGCGCCCTTTTCGATACCCGCGGGCGAGTCGCACACGATGTAGTCGAAGCCATCCTTCGCCAACTCCTCGAGGACGCGGCCCACGCCGTCCTGCGTCAGCGCGTCCTTGTCGCGGGTCTGCGAGGCGGCGAGCACGTACAGGTTGTCGTGGCGCTTGTCGCGGATCAGCGCCTGCTTCAGCGTGGCCTCGCCCTGGATCACGTTCACGAAGTCGTACACCACGCGCCGTTCGCAG
>DASSNH010000292.1:0-12070 GCA_035701405.1 Rhodanobacteraceae bacterium | reverse complement strand
GCCGCCGCTTGCGGCCGAGCCTGCGTCAGCGTCGTGCGATGCGCCGGCCTACCGCCAGTTCGATTTCTTCGTGGGTGACTGGGATACCTACGACGTGCAGGCACCCGGCAGGGTCATCGCGCGCAACACCGTGAAAGTCATCCTCGACGGCTGCGTGTTCCTCGAGGACTATCGGCAGGGCGACGGCCTGCACGGCAAAAGCTACAGCCTGTACGACGCCGCCCGCCAGGTCTGGCACCAGAGCTGGGTCACCAATCGCGGTGACCTGTTGCTGCTGGACGGCGGCATGCGGGGCGACCGGATGGTCTTCGAAGGCATCGAGCGAAAGGCCGGGGCGCCCGACGCACGGGTACGCGTGAGCTGGTACAGGCAGGGCGACGGCGTGCGCGAAACCGCGGAACGATCCCTGGATGGCGGCAAGACCTGGAAGATCGGGTTCGACATCCTGTTCAAGCCGCACATGTAGGACGCTGCGCGGGTATCGGAGGGGCAGACAAATGACCATTGCACTCTGGTGCGTGCTGGTGGCGGTCCTGTTGCCGTACGTTTGCTTCGGCATCGCCCGGAACAGGGGACGGGGGCCCGACGGCCGACGATTGCGCGACAACCACGATCCACGTGACTTCCCGAACCGCATCCATGGCCTGGCGAAGCGCGCGTGGGACGCGCAGCTCAATTCGTTCGAGTCGCTCCCCGTTTTCGCGGCTGCGGTGATCATCGCCCACCTGGCGCACGCTCCGCAGGAGCCCGTCGACGCGTTGGCGGTCGCGTGGGTGGTGGCGCGCACGGCCTACGTGGCGTTCTACCTGGCCAACCGGGCCGCGTTGCGTTCCGCGGCGCAGTTCACCAGCCTCGCTTGCGTATTGGGTTTGTTCGTGGCGGCCGGTCTGGCCTGAGCGGTTGCCCCGGCAGTGCATCGGGCTCGTCGGCGGACCCGGTTTCGGCGGGCGCCGTCGCGAGCTTCTGCAGCCGCGCCGCGTGGGCGAGGATTTCCCTGCGCAGCCGGTGCGGGGTACGGACCTCGAATTCGAAGGGCACGCGCGCGAGCTGGCGCGCGAACCAGGCCAGGTCGTCGGTGCGAACGCGCAGCAGCACGCCATTACTTGCCGTCTCGAACAGGCCGATCGCCGGTGAAAACGCCTCGCGCGCTTTCGCAGGATCGGCGTGCAACAGCACCTCCACGCGGTGCGCGCGCGGCAGCGTGGCAATAGTGCGGGTCAACCATTCCAGCACGTCGAAACCCTTGGGTTGGCGGAAGCGAACCGGCAGCGGCCGTGCCTCGAGGATTCGATCGACGCGGAATCCGCGCACACCGCGCCGCAGGTGGCAGAAACCGACCGCGTACCAGGCCCCGCCGCGAAAGCCCAGGCCATAGGTATCGAAGTCGCGCCGGCTTTCCTCGCCCTGGGCGGAACGGTAATGCAGGTGCAGGCGCTCCGCGGCGTGCGCGGCATGCGTCAGAAGCATCAGCGCCGGGGTGTCCGCGTGTGCTGCCGGGACGCCAGGCGATTCGATCGAGACGGTGGTTTCCACCGCACGGAGCCGCCGCTTCAGCGAATCCGGCATCACCCGCTCCAGCTTGGCCTGCGCGCTGGCCAGTGCCGATTCGCCGGCGTGCAGGCCGAGGCTGCGCGCGGCCAGCAGGCCCATCGACAGCGCCAGCGCTTCCGCATCGGTGAACATCATCGGTGGCAGCTTGAAACCAGCCACCAGCATGTAGGCGCCGTGGCGGCCGCGCTCGGTGGTGATCGGGATCCCGAGTTCTTCCAGCAGCACGATGTAGCGCCGCAGCGTGCGCACGTCGACGTTGATGCGCTGCGCCAGCTCGGGCCCGCTGATGCGGCTGCGGCTTTGCAGGAGCTCCAGGACGGCCAGCACGCGGGAGGCGGGGTGGGGCATGCGTCCAGTCTATCCGTAATCAGGACACGGATCGCCCTGATTTGGTTTTAGCGTGTTCGCGACGTTCGCGCCCCGGAGATCGAGATGCCCCGTCTTCCAGTCCTGCTGCTTGGAGCTTTCTGCATGAGTCCATTCGTGACCGCCGCGCATACGACCACCGATACGGGCGCCGCGCTGGACAGCGTTGCGCACCTGACCGATTACAAGGTGGTCGAATTGCGTCGCTATGACATCGCGCCCGGCCAGCGCGATCGCTTCGTCAGCTATTTCGACGCGTATTTCCCGGAGGCGTTCGAGCAACTGGACTGCATGGTGTTCGGGCAGTTCGAGGATCGTGCCGCGCCCACGAAGTTCGTCTGGCTGCGCGGCTACCACGACATCAACGCACGTCCGATCGTGGATGCGGCGTTCTATTACGGGCCGGTATGGCGCGAGCACCGGATCAAGGTCAACGCGCTGTTCCCGGGCGAGAGCGACAACGTGCTGCTTTTGCGTCCGCTGGCGCCACTGGCCGGCGTGCCGGTTTTGCCGGCAGTGGACCCGGTGGACGAACCCGGCGGTGCGCGCGGCGTGGTGGTTGCCCAGATCTTCGCGGTGAAAAAGGGCGAGGAAGCCGCCTTTGCGCAACGCGCGCAGGCAGCGTTCCGCCGCTACGACGAGGCGAAGGTACATCCGGCGGGCGTGCTGGTGACGCTGGACGTGCCGAACAACTTTCCGCAACTGCCGATCCGCACCGACGGTCCGTTCCTGGTCTGGCTGGGTGTGGTCGAAAACGACTCCGCGCTGGAAGGCTTTGAAACGTCGGCGGCACAGGTTGAAGGCGAACTCGAAGGCACGGACATGCTGCGCGGTGCGCCGGAACGGCTGGTGCTGGATCCCACGCCGCGTTCACGCCTGCGCTGGTGGCCCGCACCGGAAGCCAAGCCATGAGCCACTCGGCCGACTTGTTGCTGTTCGCGGCGCTGGTGTTCGGCATCGTGGTGCTGCCGGGCCTGGACATGGCGTACGTGATGGGCAGTTCGCTCACGGCCGGGCGCCGACACGGGCTGGCGGCCGTTGCCGGCATCGCCGTCGGGGGCGTCTGCCTCGTGGTGATGACCACGCTTGGCATCGGCGTGTTGCTGAAGGTGATTCCCGCGGCCTTCAATGCCTTGCTGCTGGTCGGCGCCTTGTACATCGCATGGATCGGCATCTCGTTGCTGCGTGCCGATTCCGTGTTCGGCGCGCAGGCGGAAGGTTGCGCGCACTCTGCGTGGACCACGTTCCGTCGCGGCACGCTGACCTGCCTCATGAACCCGAAGGCTTATCTCTTCATGCTCGCGGTGTTTCCGCAATTCCTGCACGCCGGGTACGGGCCGCTATGGTCGCAAGCGCTGGTGCTCTGGATCATCATCGCGGTCGCGCAGGTCACGGTGTACGGGGCCGTCGCGCTTGCGGCGGCGCAGGCACGCGGCTGGCTGGTCCGGCGGCCTGCCGCGGGCGTGGTCACCGCGCGCGTGGTCGGAACGGTGTTGGTCGGCGCAGCGTTGTTCACCGGACTCGAGGGGTGGCGTTCGTTGTGAGTGGGCAGCGACAATGCACGGAACGTTTCGCCCAAGTGAATTGCGATGAGACATGATGCAGTAACAGCGCTACGTGCCGCGCAGGTGATGGCGCGGCTCTCCGTCTTCATGATCGCGGCTTTTGCCGCTGGCGCAGCCCATGCGTCCGATGCATCCGTGGCCAATTGCCACGTCGGCGCATACCGGCTGGCCGACGGCAGCGTGGTGGATGTCGGACCGAGCGATGATGCGCACCTTCGCTGGCGTCGCGAAGACGGCACGACCGGGCTGCTCACGTCGCATGCCGACGGCACATGGACCAGCACGCTGGGCTGGACCGACCGGCCGGACGGCATCAAGGTCACGTTCTCCGATTGCGCGAAAGGCCGCATCGATTTCAACGGCGGCCGCGGCGATCGCATCGCATTCGATGTCACCGATACCCGCTTCCGGGGCGCCGGCGTCACGCTGGCCGGGCGGCTGGTATTGCCCGAGGGCAAGGCGCGGGTGCCGATCGTGGTGCTGGTGCACGGCTCGGAACACTTTTCGGCGCTCGATTTCTACGCCCTGCAGCGGTTGTTTCCCGCCGCGGGCATCGGCGTGTTCGTGTACGACAAGCGCGGCACGGGCGCCTCGGGTGGCACGTACACACAGAGTTATCTGTTGCTCGCCAACGACGCGATCGCCGCGGTCGACGAGGCGAAGCGCCTTGCCGGGCCGCGCGCCGGCCGCATCGGTTACCAGGGCGGCAGCCAGGGCGGCTGGGTGGCGCCGCTGGCCGCGAAGATTTCGCCAGTGGATTTCGTGATCGTGGGTTTCGGGCTGGCGGTGTCGCCGCTCGACGAGGACCGCGAGGCGATCGCGTATGACATGCAGCGCCAGGGTTACGGTCCGGACATCATGGCCAAGGCGATGCAGATCGCCGATGCATCCGCCACGATCCTGCTCAGCAATTTCCGCAGCGGCTACGACAAGCTGGATGCGCTGAATCGGAAGTACGGCAAGGAACCGTGGTTCAAGCATGTGCACGGCGACGTCACCTGGATACTGCTGGCGTGGCCGCCGGAAAAGCTCAAGCAGGAAGGTCCGGTCCTGTTCGCCAATGTCCCGGTCCAGTACGACCCCATGCCGGTGCTGCGCAACCTGGACACGCCGCAGCTCTGGATCCTCGGCCGGGAGGATGCCGACGCGCCGAGCGCGGAAACCATCAAGCGCCTGCGCGGCCTGCAACGGGCGGGCCGGCCGATCACGCTGGCGGTGTTTCCGGATACCGAGCACGGCATTTACGAATTCGAGACCAAGCCGGACGGCACCCGGGTCGACACCCGCAACCCGGAGGGCTATTTCGCGATGATGCGTGACTTCATCCTTTCCGGGCGCCTGCACGGCAATTACGGACGAGCCGTCCGGCACGGCGCCACCGCCGACCCCGGCAGGTAAACGGCTGGTTGCCGCCGGGCGGCTGCGTGCCGGACAGGCGGCGCGTCGTCGGTGCCGGGTCAGTTCGCGCCGTGGACCGCCAGCATCGTGGCGATCGCGTCGAGGTCCGGTTGGCCGGCTTCGATGTATTGCACATCTACCGGAAGCACGTTTGGACGCTTGCCATTATCTCGCCGCGGAGCGTTTCGAGTATTTCAAATCCTGCAGGACCCTCGCCGCAGTGCTCGTCGTCGTCGACAAGTCTTGCCTTCTTCAGAAAAGCTGAAGTGGCCGGATCCCAGACGCGGCCTTCGCCCTCTTTGAACAGCGCAAAGACCACGTACAACCAATTCGATTGCACCGAAGGGCGGAAGTTGCGGATCAGCTGGTTGTTCACGAGGCAACCGAGCGCGTCACGATGTTCCGTGGTTCCTTTGAGTAGAGCGTCAGCCCGCTGCGCCTGCAACTCCAAAAATCGCTTTTGGGCCTTGGGAGCCCGACTTGATCTCCGGCTCATCACCCTTTCGATATTCGGCCTGGCGAGCACGATGACCATGCCTTGACCGGTCATGATTGAAATGCACTCGCGGGGCTTCCTCGTGGGAAGTTCGAGGATGTGCACCGCCTGCAGTGAGGGACTCGCAGGTGGCGCGGGTAGCGCCAGGGCCATCGTCACCAAGACCGACGAAAGCATCGATTTCTCCTGCCCGGCGACACCTGGCTTCAGCTGAAACAGCCTTGCAACAGGGTGACGGCCGCTCCGATCTTCCCGTTTGCCGGTCAAACTTGCAAACTGCCGGGGCACACCGGCGAATCTGCTTTCCGCACATGCCTGCCGGCGTTGCTTCAGTTCACCCCATGCATGGCCAGCATCGTGGCGATCGCGTCGAGGTCCGATTGCGGGGACGGCTGGATGTTGCGGCCGAACTCGTCGGTCGGGCGCACGTAGCGGTTCAACATCAGCGAGAACACCAGGCGTTCGCCCGCGGCGTCGGTGACGAAGCCCGACAGCGTGTAGACGTGGGACAGCGTGCCGGTCTTGGCCTGCACGTTGTCGGTGGCATAGTCGTCGCGCATGCGGTATTTCAGCGTGCCATCGATGCCGGCGACCGGCAGGGCGTTGCGCAGCACGTTCGCGAACGGCTGCCGCATGATCCATCCCAGCAGCTTCACGGTCGCGGCGGGCGTGACGAGGTCGTGGCGCGACAAGCCGGCGCCATCGCCCAGAGTCACCTCGCCCTCGTCGACGCCGATCCGTGCGAGGAACGCGCGCATGGCACACAGTCCCCAGTCCGCGCTGGTCTGCGGCGGCTCGATCCGGTCCGCGCATGCACCCGCCTGCGCGGTGCGGACGCCGACCTGCTGCAACAGCATCTGCGCGTAACGGTTGTCCGAGTGCTTCAACATGTGCACGAGCAGTTGCGACAGCGGCGGGGACGTGATGCCCGCGATGGCCGTGGGTTGGCTTGCGAGTGCGGCGTCCGTTTCCGGCCAGTGCAACACGCGCACCTTGCCATCGAGCGCAATCCCGTGCTGGGCCAGCGCGTCGCGCAACTGATTGGCCGCAAGCAGCGCGCCATCCGGCGCGGCGACCGTAAAGGTCGCGCGCGGCGTGTCCGCCCGCAGACTGCCGCTCGCGTACAGCGTGTCGGTACCGGGCGGCCGGTAGAGATCCAGCAGTGCCGGGCCGCCGGTGAGGTTCACCACGCGCATCCCGGAATCGGGGGGATCGATCGCCACCGTGCAACAGCGCGTGCCCTCGCGCGCGGCCTTGACGTGGACCACGTTGTCCTGAGTGCCCAAGGCGCCGGACTGCGCGCCATATGAAGCCTGGAGGTCCGCCGCCTCCCAGCCGCCGCCATGCAGGGGACCGGCGAACCAGGTGTCGTCGGCGACCAGGTCCCCGCGCACCCGCCTGACGCCGCGATTTGCCAACGCGGTGGCGAGGCGATCGGCCCAATCCGGCGACACCTCCGGGTCCCCCAGCGAAGGGTCGCCGCCGCCATGGAGGATCAAATCGCCCGCGATCGTGCCCTCCGCGCGCGGCGCGGCCGTCGCGTAAAGGGCGGTCGTGAAGCGTGCATCCGGACCCAGGGTCTGCAGCGCCAGCGCGGCGGTGTAGAGCTTGGCGTTGGAGGCGGGCAGGAACAGGGAGTCGGCATTGCGGCGATACAACGTCCTGCCGGTGTCCAGCGAAGCCACCTCGATTCCCCACTGCGCGTGCGCGAACCGGGGCTGGGAAACGTAGGCGTCGATGCCGTCCGCGAGCGACGAGGGCGCATAGCGTGGCGACGCGGCATTGGGGACCGGCGAAGCAGGCCGGGTAATCGGCGCCGGATGCGCTGCCGGCGTCGGCTTCGGAGGCGGTGCGCTGGCACAGCCGGCCAGCAACATCGCCGCCGCCAACGCGAAGCCGAGGCGCTTCACGCGATCCGCCCCTGCAGCGCCATCGCGGCCGCGGGGTTGCGCGCCTTGAAGGCGCTGATGAAATAGATGAACACGTCGCGCTGCATGGCGGTGGCGCCGCTCGCCCGCGATACCCGCGGCAGGTCGTCGGGCTCGCCCCCTTCCTGCCACAGTCGTGCACGCGCCGCCCAGGCGTCCAGCTCCCTTGCCGGATAACCGTTGCGCTCGCCTTCGCGACTGCGCTTCAGGCGCGCGTACACGAAATCGCCGGTCAGGTCCGCGAGATTCGGGTACTCGGGGGAGTCGGTGAACACGCAGGCGGCGCCGCGTGCGCGGGCCAGTTCGACGAATGTCTCGCACAGGAAGGTTTCGTTCCGTACTTCCAGCGCATGTCGCAGCGGGTGCCCGTTCAATTCCTGCGGCAGCAAGTCCAGGAACGCCGCGAAATCGTCGCGCTCGAAGGTGGTCGAAGACGGGAACTGCCACACGATGGGCCCCAGGCGGTCGCCGAATTCGGCCAGCCCGCCGAACACGAAGCCGCGGATCGACGTGCCGGCGCCCGCGAGTTTGCGGACCTCCGACACCCGTCGCGGCGCCTTCAGCGAAAAGACGAATCCCGGCGGGGTTTCGTCGCGCCACTTGGCGTACACCTTCGGTGTCTGCGCACGATAGAACGTGCTGTTGACCTCGATCGTCGCGAGGTGCCGGCTGGCGAATTCCAGCTCACGCCGCTGCGGCAGCTCCTCCGGGTAGAAGTTGTCGCGCCACGGCGGAAAGTTCCAGCCGCCGATGCCGACCTTGATGGGCGTACCGCGCGCGCCCGCCAGCAAGTCCGCGATGGGCACATCCGGTTTCTTCACGCGGCGTGTTCCGCCCACGGATCGTAGTCGCCGAATGACCACAGATGGCCTTCCGGATCGCGGCAACTGTAGCCGCTGCCGCCGTAGTCCTTGCTCTCGAGTTCGTCCACGATCTCGGCGCCTGCGGCCTTCGCCTGCGCGTAGTGCGCGGCGCAATCGGCGACGACCAGGTAGCAGGCCTGGGTTTCACGGCCGCCGATCTCGTCCGGCTGCACGATGCGCTGGCCCCAGGCGGTTGCGTTGTCCACGGAGCCCAGCATGATCATGCCGTTGGCGAAGGCGAGTTGTGCGTGCTGCACCACGTCGCCGTCCGCATACACCGCGTGCTTTTCGAATCCGAACGCCTCGCAAAGCCACTCGATCATGGCCGGCGCATCGCGGTAACGCAGCGAGGGAATCACCGTGGCGATCGTGTTTTTCGCGGATGGATTCATGTCGGACTCCGTCGAAGCCGGTGCAGGGAGTCTAGCCATTCCGGCCGGCCGCAGGAACCGTCGCGCCCCCTTGCCAAGCCGCGCGGACTGGCGCATCTTTGCACCTGCCGGTCCATTGCCAATGGGAGCACGACATGAAAGGCCTCGAAAAGAAGAAGGAAGCCAAGAAGAAGCCGCAGAAGTCGCTGAAGGAGAAGCGCGCGGAGAAGCACGCCAAGAAGGCCGAGCGCACCTGATCGCGCGGATCAGGCGATTCGCCGTGCGTGCGTGTAGACGTTCATCGCCTCCTCGCGCGCGAACCCGATCAGCGTGATGCCCGCGGCTTCCGCGGCCGAGATGGCCAGCGAGGTGGGTGCGGAAATCGCGGCGACAATGGCGATACCCGCGTGCGCGGCCTTGTGCACGATCTCCCACGAGGCGCGCGAGGTGATCGCGAGGAAGCCGCGGTCCACGCGACTGTCCGCCGCGGAGGCCAGCGCCCCGATCAGCTTGTCGAGCGCGTTGTGGCGGCCGACGTCCTCGCGCACCGTCACGCGGCCGTCGCCGGCCACGAAACCCGCGGCGTGCGCGCCGCCGGAAATCGCGTTGAGCGGCTGCGCCCCCGCCATCGCCTGGATGCCCGCGGCGACTGCGGCGACGGTGATGGAGGGTCCGCCGGTCACGACCGGTGGCGGGCGCACCGCCTCCTCGAGCGACTCGACACCGCACAACCCGCAACCGCTGCGGCCGGCGAGGTTGCGGTGGCGCTCGCCCAGCGCGGCGAAGCGGTGCGACGGGATCAATCCCTGCAGCGAGATGCCCTGGTCCGTGCGCAGGGTGTCGACCAGCTCGAATTCGCCCGGTGACTCGACGATGCCTTCCGCCAGCGCAAAGCCGAGCGCGAAGTCCTCCAGGTCGCAGGGTGTCGCCATCATCACGGCGAACGGCACGCCGTTGTAGACCAGCGCGACCGGCGCTTCGGCGATCACCCGGTCCGCATGGCGTTCGAGGTTCCCCGGCGCCACGTGCAGCATGTCGACGCGCCGCAGCCCCTCGGATGCGTCGGGCGGTGTCCGGGCTTGGCGCTTGTCGGCAACCACGATGCCTACCTTATTGCTTCGACTCGGCCGTGCCCAGCACCGCTTCCGGCGGCTTGTCCGGATGCCGCACCAGCAGCGGATGCACGAACACCGCGCCCAGGATCAACACGACGCCGGCGTAGAACCAGCCATCGAGCTGGTGCTGTTCGCCCAGCAGCGGAATCGCCAGCACGATTGCGTACACGGGTTCGAGGTTGGTGGTCAGTTGCACCGTGTACGCCGAGAGCTTGCGCAGCACCGCCAGCGCCAGCGCGAACGGCAGCAGGGTGCAGGCCAGTGCCAGCACCAGCAGCAGGGCGGCGTCGCGCAGCCCGGGCAGCACGAAAGTGCCTTCGCCGTGCCACAGCACGGTTACCAGCGTCAGGAACAGGGTGCCGGCCCCGAGTTCGAGGCAGGTCACGGTGAGGGCGCCGCCGCGTTCGGCCATGCGCTTGTTGAAGGCGCCGAAGGTCGCGCAGAACACCGCCGACAACACCCCGACCCCGACGCCGAGCCGCATGTTTGCGGGCACGCCACCCACGACCAGCGCGACGCCCGGCACCACCGCAATGCCGAGCAGCAGTTCGCGCGGTTCGAAGCGCCGCCCGACGATCACCGGCTCGACCAGCGCGAGGAACACCGGCGCCAGCGCGATGCAGGTGGCCGCGACCGAAGCGTTGGCGAGCTTCACCGCCGAATAGAACGTCAGCCAGTGCAGCGCGACCAGCACGCCGATGCCGGCATACGCCGCGATCCGCCGCGGCGGCATCCCGCGCAGTTCCCGCCACACCTTCGGCAGCAACAGCAGCGCGAGGGTCACGATCAGCATCCGCCACCACACCAGTTGCAGCGCGGTCAGCGTGATCAGCTTGCCGAGGATGGCAGTGATGCCCCACAGCAGCACGCAGAAATGCAACTGCCAGTGGGCGCGGGTGAAGGAGGACATGGGAGCCGGGCCGGAAAAGGGAACGGACGGCGCATTGCACGCCGTCCGCGCGCGCCATTTTCCCACAACCCGGGCGCTGCAACCCAGCGCCGCAGGGTGGAATCGGCGCAGCCGCGTCCACTGCGCGTTGGCGACGCCTCCGATGGAACCGATCGGTGGAAACCGCTTGCGCGGGTTCGACCCTACGTGGCTGGTGGCTTGGACGTCACTTGCCGGGATGCGCTTCGGCTGGCTTGCGCATCTTCGCCATCACCCCGACGCAGGCGTTGTCATCGTCGTGGCTGGGCGCGATCATCGCCGCCAGCGCGGCGATCGGCGCGGCGACGGTGCCGAGGATCGCGGCACCGGCGGCGCGTGCCAGCAGCGGCCCCGTCTCGACGCCCGCTTTCGGATTCTTGAGGGTGCCACGCAGGTACAGCGGCGAGCGCAGCGACAGCACGCGGATGCCCTTGCTGTGCGGGTGGATCGTGAAGTCCAGCGTCTCGTTGCGGAAGTCGAGCTTGCCGTCGACGTCGATTGTCATGGTGTCGGTGTCCACGAAGAACAGACGCGATTGCCACAGCCCGTCCTTCGCAACGAGGTCCGCGGCCGCGCAGTTGATCTGGACCGGCTCGTCGCCGGCCAGCTTGGTCACGATGATGTTGGCGATGTTGAGCCCGGCTTCCTCGAGCAGGAGCTTGCTGACCGTGCCGTTGTTGACCAGCAGCTTGACCTCGCCGTCCGAGGTCGCGAGCAGCGTCGCCACCGAGTTGCCGTCGCCGGTCAAGGCCGCGTCACCGTTGATCTGGCCGAGGCTGGTATTCATCATCTTCACGGTCGGAAACAGCTTGCGGAGCTGCAGGTGGCGGACGCTCAGGTCCGCCTTGCCGTGCATCGGATCCTCGCGCCCGTTCAGCACGATGTGGGCCTTGATGTCGCCGCCGGCCGCACCCAGTTGCACCGGATCGAGGGTCAGCCTGGCGTCGTCCAGCACCAGGTGCGCCGACAGGTCCTCGATGGGCAGGGCGGCCTTGCGGACGATGCGCTTGCCGGTGAAGGTGACGTCCGCGTCCATCTGGTGCCAGCGGCCCGTATCGAAGGTTTCGATCGGCAGCAGCTTGTCGGCGGGCTGCTTGCGCTTCTCGCCGCGTTTGGCCTTGGACGCGTTGCTGTCGGCGCCGACCAGTGGTCCGAGGTCGGCAAGGTCGAGGGTGTTCGACGTGATGTGGCCGGTCAGCTTGGGGCGCTTGCCGGCAATGGTGTAGGTGGCCGTGCCGTGCAGGTCGCTCCTGCCCACCTTGCCGTCGAAATCCTCGTACCTGAACGTGCCGTCGTGGATGCGTGCGATCAGCCGGCCGTGCGTGGTGAATGGTGGCGTCGGCGGCAGGATCACGCCGGTCAGCGGGTACAGGTGGGACATGCTGTCGGCGGACATCCGGAGGTCCATGTCCAGTGCGCCGAGGTGCATCGGATCGGTGAGGGTTCCGGTCACCGCGATGTGCACGTCGGCGAGGCGCAGGTTCGCCTG
>DASSNH010000291.1:0-11261 GCA_035701405.1 Rhodanobacteraceae bacterium | reverse complement strand
GACAGCACCACGAAATCCTCGCCTTCCTTCACGAGGCCCATCGCGATCCCCGCGACCGGCGCTTTCAGCGGCACGCCCGCGTCCATCATTGCCAGCGAGGAACCGCACACCGATGCCATCGACGACGACCCGTTGGATTCGGTGATTTCCGAGACCACGCGGATCACGTACGGGAATTCCTCCATCGTCGGCTTGACCGCCTGCACGCCGCGCCTGGCGAGGCGGCCGTGGCCGATCTCGCGGCGCTTGGGGCCGCCCATCCGTCCGGTCTCGCCGACCGAGTACGGGGGGAAGTTGTAGTGGAACAGGAAGGCGTCCTTGGACTCGCCTTCCGGGGCGTCGATGATCTGCGAATCGCGGCCGGTGCCCAGGGTGACGGTCACGATGGCCTGCGTTTCGCCGCGGGTGAACAGCGCCGAACCGTGGGTGCGCGGCAGGACGCCGACACGGACGTTGATCGGGCGGATGTCTTCCAGCCCGCGGCCGTCGATGCGCTGCCTGGTCTTCAGCACGCTGTCGCGCACCGTGTGGTATTCGAGATCCTCGAACTCACCCACGATGTCGGCGACCGGCCAGCCCTTCTCTTCGGCCTGCGTCTTCAGCGCTTCCTTGACGTCGGCTTTCAGCGCGGCGATCGCATCGCGGCGCTGCAGCTTGTCCTTGACCTGGAACGCCGCGGCGAGCTTGTCGCCGACCTCACCGCGCACGGCAGCGACCAGTTGCGCGTCGCGCTCCGGTGCCTGCCAATTCCACGACGGCTTGCCGACTTCGGTCGCAAGCTCGGCGATCGCGCGGACGGCGGCCTGCATTTCCTTGTGGCCGAACGTCACCGCGCCCAGCATCACGTCTTCGGACAGCAGCTTGGCTTCCGACTCCACCATCAGCACCGCGTTGGCGGTGCCGGCGACCACGAGGTCGAGGTCGGAAGACTGCAACTCCGTCGCCGTCGGGTTCAACACGTACTTGCCGTCGACGTAGCCGACGCGGGCGGCGCCGATCGGGCCCTTGAACGGGATGCCGGCCAGGGTGAGCGCGGCCGATGCACCCAGCAGCGCCGGGATGTCACCATTCACTTCCGGATTCAACGAAATGACGGTGGCGACCACCTGCACTTCGTTCTTGAACGCTTCGGGGAACAGCGGGCGGATCGGACGGTCGATCAGGCGGCTGGTCAGCGTTTCCTTCTCGGTCGGCCGGCCCTCGCGCTTGAAAAAGCCGCCGGGGATGCGGCCCGCGGAGTAGAACTTTTCCTGGTAGTCGACGGTGAGCGGGAAGAAATCCTGCCCTTCGCGCGCCTTGGGGGCGGCGACCGCCGCGACCAGCACCACGGTGCCGGCCATCGAGACCACCACCGCACCGCTTGCCTGACGGGCGATCTCGCCGGTTTCGATGGTGACCGGGTGCTGGCCGTACTGGAAGGTCTTGGTTACTTTTGCCACGGGATTCGTCCTTTGGTTTGCGCGTTCGCGTTCAGCAAACGCCGAAAGCCGGCGAGCGTTCGGATTCGACGGCTGCCGGCGTGCGAGTTCAAATGGAAGGCGTCACTCAGCGACGCAGGCCGAGGCGGCCGATCAGCGCCTGGTAACGCTCGGCGTCCTTGCTCTTGAGGTAACCGAGCAGGCGGCGGCGATGGTTGACCATCTTCAACAGGCCGCGACGCGAGTGATGGTCTTTCTTGTGGGACTCGAAGTGCCCGGACAGCTGCTGGATGCGCGCGGACAGCAGCGCGATCTGTACCTCCGGCGAACCGGTGTCGGTGGGTGCCCGGCGATAATCTTCGATGATCTTGCTGGTTTGTTCGGTGGAAAGCGGCATGGGAGCCTTCTCGATGAATAGCGTGTTGAATGAAGCAGATCCCGGCACGTGGCTTGTGCAACGGCACCTCGATGCCTTTGCACAAGCCGCCGCCGGAATGGATGAAACCCCGCTCGGGGGTCGGTGAGCCGATTAGTGTAACGGCAACAGGCAGTTGGCAACAAGCGCAGGCCGGAAGCCGCCGCGCCGGCAGGCTTTGCCCAATGCGCGCCGAGGCGGGGAGCCGGCGGCCGCGGCGCGCACGTCCAGCCGCAATCGTATACGGCCCTTCCCGAACAGCGCCTTACAAGAGGCGTCCCGGAACACGGGGCATTCGAATATTGCGCCGATCGGGGGCGAGGCGGCTCTGCCGGCTTGGCCGGCCCAGGCTGGCGGCTTTTTGCAGCCGTTCCCGAAGCTTCCGGAGGGCGGGGCCAGCAGGGTATGGATTGACCGGCACCGGCCGGTTCGCCATGCTGATCGGCTGTGTCTTCCCGAACCCCGGATCCGCGCCCGATGGCACCCTCCACCCGCTACAACTCCGCCGACATTGAAGTCCTGTCCGGTCTCGAACCGGTCCGCCGCCGCCCCGGCATGTATACGGACACCACGCGTCCGAACCACCTCGTCCAGGAGGTCGTCGACAACTCCGTCGACGAGGCGTTGACAGGGTATGCGAAGGAAATCGACGTGACCGTGCACAAGGATGGCTCCGTCACGGTGAGCGACGATGGCCGCGGCATGCCGGTCGACATCCATCCGGAGGAAGGCTTGCCGGGCGTGGAACTGATCCTGACCCGCCTGCACGCGGGCGCCAAGTTCTCGAACCGCAACTACACCTTCTCTGGAGGCCTGCACGGCGTGGGCGTATCCGTGGTCAACGCGCTGTCGTCGTTCCTCGAAGTGCTGATCCGCCGCGACGGCACCGAGTACCGGATGCGCTTCAAGGATGGCGAAGCCATCGGCAAACTCGAAACGCTGGGCGAGGTCGCGAAGCGCCGCACCGGGACGGTGCTGCGCTTCCTGCCCGATCCGAAGTACTTCGATTCGCCGAAGATCGCGCTGCCGAAGTTGAAGCACCTGCTGCGGGCGAAAGCGGTACTGTGCGCCGGATTGACCGTGCGCCTTGCCGATGAAGCGAGCGGCGACCGCGAGGAGTGGCGCTACGAGGATGGCCTCGCCGAATACCTGACGTCTGAGCTCGATGGCGCCACCTGCCTGCCGCCGGAACTGTTCATCCACCACGCCCAGCGCGAGGATGGTGGCCTCGACGCGGCGTTCGCCTGGGTACCGGAAGGCGAACTGGTGCAGGAAAGCTACGTCAACCTGATCCCGACCATCCAGGGCGGCACCCACGTCAACGGCCTTCGCTCCGGATTGACCAATGCGCTGCGCGAATTCTGCGACCTTCGGAACCTCCTGCCGCGCGGCGTGAAGCTGTCACCGGAGGACGTGTGGGAACGCGTCGCCTACGTGCTGAGCGTCAAGATGCGCGACCCGCAATTCGCCGGCCAGACCAAGGAACGACTGTCCTCGCGCGATGCCGCCGGCATGACCGAGGGCGTCGTCCACGACGCATTCTCGTTGTGGCTGAACCAGAACGTCGCGGCGGGCGAAGCAATCGCGCAACTCGCCATCGAACACGCGGCAGCGCGGATGAAGGCGGCCAAGCAGGTGGTGCGCAAGAAGGTCACCCAAGGCCCGGCCCTGCCAGGCAAGCTCGCCGATTGCGCCTCTTCGGATCCCGATCGTACCGAACTGTTTTTGGTGGAAGGCGATTCCGCGGGCGGCTCGGCCAAGCAGGCGCGCGACAAGGATTACCAGGCTATCCTCCCGTTGCGCGGCAAGATCCTCAACACCTGGGAAGTGGAATCGGGCGCGGTGCTGGCCTCGGAGGAAGTCCACAACCTCGCGGTCGCGATCGGGTGCGATCCCGGCAAGGACGATCTTTCCGGCCTGCGCTACGGCAAGGTCATCATCCTGGCCGACGCCGACTCCGACGGCCTGCACATTGCAACGCTGCTGTCGGCACTGTTCCTCAAGCACTTCCCGGCGCTGGTGCGCGAAGGCCACGTCTGCGTCGCGATGCCGCCGCTGTTTCGCGTGGACGTGGGCAAGCAGGTGTTCTACTGCCTCGATGAAGGCGAGCGCGACGCGCTGCTGAAACGCATCGAACGCGAGAAGATCAAGGGCGCGGTTTCCGTCACGCGGTTCAAGGGACTGGGTGAAATGAATCCCGCGCAGTTGCGCGAATCGACCATCCACCCCGACACCCGGCGCCTGGTGCAACTCACTGTCGATGACGATACCGCGACCTCGCAACTGATGGACATGCTGCTCGCCAAGAAGCGCGCGTCCGATCGCCGCAACTGGCTGGAAGAAAAAGGCGACCTCGCGAGCCTCGAAGTCTGATGGTCCTGCCCGACCGCCACCTCGATCTCGGGTGCGGCAGTCGGCCGCGAAACCCGTACCAGCGCGGGGAACTCTGCGGCGTGGACATCCTCACGTTCGCGGAAGCGCCCGGCTTCGATTACCGCGCCGCCAATCTTGCCGTCGGACCGATCCCGTTCGACGATGACCATTTCGGCTCGGTTTCCGCCTTCGATTTCATCGAACACGTGCCGCGAATCCTGCCTGCAGCCGGCCCGGCCGGCACCTGCTTTCCGTTCATCCGGCTGATGAACGAGATCTGGCGGGTGCTCGCGCCGGGCGGCCGGTTCTACGCCCTGACCCCCGCCTACCCGCACGCGGAAGCCTTCACCGATCCCACCCACGTCAACGTGATCACTGCGCACACCCACGAATACTTTTGCGGCGACGAGCCGCCCGCGCGGGTGTACGGATTCGTGGGCAGGTTTCGTGCCCTCGACGTGCGCTGGACGCTGCGGGGCGATGCCTACAGCGCCATCCGGGGCTCCGCCGAGAACTATTCCGGAACGAAGCGCCTGGCCCGCAAGTTGCGCGCCGTTTCGCGCACGCTGCGCGGCAAGCAGGCCACGGCAAAACCTCCATACCTGCTTTGGGAGCTCGAGGCCGAAAAGCCGTCGCTTTGAGTGAATTGAGGGGCGCGGGGCATGCTTGCTGCGAGCGGATCGACCAAGCATCCAGGCACGCTGAACTTCGACGATCCCCATTGCCCCCAATCTCCATCCGGGCCATGGCGGCGAAGCGTATCCCGCCGCTTTCCATGTATGCCTGGGTGAGCACCGTTTCGCCTCAACGCGGAGGTCCAGGGCTGTTGCGGATGGTAGTCTCTATGCGGGCCGCCGCTTGAGTGAGATCTCCCTGATGGAATCCCGAAAACTGCGTATCTGTTGGCCTCTGGCGCTGGCCGCCGCGTTCCTGGCATCTCCCGCCTTCGCGGCGCGAATCGATTGCAGCCGTGCACCCGATCCCGCAATCCGGACGATTTGTGCGCATCCAAACATCTTGAGCTTGGATGATCGGGTTTCGTCGGCGTATTCGGCCGCGCTGGCAAGAAACCCATCGCGGGCGGACGACCTGAGGCAGGATGAGATCAACTGGCTCGGTGAGCGAAACCGTGAAATAGGGTGGCTACCAGGCGACGATCTTGATTCCGCGCCACTTTCGGGCACTGCGGAAGCCACGCTCGCGCATTTCTACCAACTCCGTATTGCATTCCTGCGAAACATCGACAACCCGGCTGCGACGCAGGACGCGCCCCTCGCACGGGCATTGCTCGAATCGGTTGCAGCGTTGTCGCCCGGCGCGACCGATCCGCTCGAAGCGCTGCGTTCGGCCGGCATCGTGGTCGTGGCGGATGAACGAAACGCCAGTGACGCGGAACACACCATCGACACGCTTGCAGCGCCTCCGGATGCCGCGCTCCACGCCGAGTTGGCCCCTTTCCGATCGTATCCGTACACCGTCGAATACCTGCCGTCGGCCGGATTGGGCGGTGCATTCACTGTCCAGGGAACCGGCGACTGCCAGTCCTGGGTGCTGTTCGAAAAACGAGCGGATGCGACTGTACCGGTCCGTGGCAGTGGCTCACTGGGCGGGTGCACGCGCGATCAGGGCGCAACTGGATATCTTGCCCTTATTCGCGGCCACCCGGCTGTGCTCACCGTTACCGACGACCCGGCCTTCCGGAACGTGACGGATCTTCAATGGCAAGAGTGGTTGGGAGGTGACAAGTGGGGGCCGGAGACACGCATTCGGCTCCGCTATGGCTACAGCCTCGAACCAGACAGGCAAATGTATTGCAAGAGCCCGAGTGCGCAATGCACATCCTCGATGTCCGCCGCATTGAACGGACCAGCGCATTGCCCGGATGACTTCCACCAGTGCGCGTTGATAACCACCGTCGCACTGGGCGCTGCGAAGCAGTACTTGCGCAATGCACTGGGACTGGCGGCGCGATCGGGCGGGCCGGCGAGCGAACAAGCTCGCTTCACGGCGCTGCTGCGGCTCGCGCCTGGTCGCAAGGATTGGGCGAGTTGCGCAAACCCGGTGTGGTTTCCCGTGCATCTTGGCGGCAAGCTGGCCCTCGGCGGGATCACCGAATCGCACCTTGGCTGCCATCCTGGCGGAGGTGCGCTGGACGTTGGCGTCTGGGCAACAACCGGCCGCGGCGCAAGGCAGTGGTGGTTCGTCGACGAAACGATCAAGGTTGCACGACAGAGGCTACTAGCCGCGTCCGTCGTCCCACCCGCCTGAGGTTTCCTGGCCATGCGGCGCGGATGGGTCGAGCACAGCGCCGACACACCCCACCACGGTCGCAGGGAATGCACCAGCATGATCCGCAAGCGCTCCCGTCAAGCAGGCAGAGAAGAAGATTGGCGGCGGCTGTCCCCGCTGGCCGCTACCTGCGCCGTGCAAACTCCGGCTGTCCGGAGTCAGCACACCACTCACAAGCCAGGGCCGTCGGAATCCTCTAAGGGAAAAAGGCGAAGCCTTCCGGTTCCAGACGGTCACCGCTCGATGACGAGACCATCTTTCACCGCGCCGTAGGCGTCGAGATAGCCCGCGATGCGGTTCCACGCGCTCTGGTACGCGGCCCGTTGTTCGGCCGTCGTCGCGGGATCCCCCAGCGCGCGCGGCAAGTCGATGAGGCGCAAGGTCGGCTCGATCTGCATCCACACCGGAATCGCTTCGGCGCGGCTGACGCGGAATACGTGCGGGCGCACCTCCGTGAAGGTGAATTTCGCGAGGATGCCTTCACGGCTGTCGTCGATCGGCTTTTCGTGGCGGGCGACCAGGTTGCCCATGCAGTAGATCACCCACTTGTCGCCGATCTTCTGCATCGGCTGGACCACGTGCGCGTGATCGCCGAGGATCAGGTCGATGTCGGGCGACGCGAGCAGGCGCTTGGCCTGGGCAAGCTGGGTCGGCGTCGCGAGGTGGTCGTATTCGGTGCCCCAGTGCATCGACAGCACCACGATGTCCGCGCCTGCCCGCTTGGCGCGTTGGGCAGCGGCGAGGATCGCCTTGACGTCGATCGGATTGACCGACCACAGCTTGTCCGCCGGCGGCTGGTGGGCGTTGAAGCCGTACGAATATGCGAGCTGCGCGACCTCCACGCCGTTCGGCAGCGTGACCACCAGTGGCGTTTCGGCCTCCCTTTCGCTGCGCGCACTGCCGGTGTGCTCGAGGCCAGCTGCATCGAGTTCGTCGAGGGTGCGCACGATCCCCGCGAAACCCTTGTCGAGCGAGTGGTTGGACGCGGTGGTGCAACTGTCGTAACCGACGCCCTTCAGCGCGGTGAGCACCTGCGGCGGGGCGTCGAATTCCGGCCAGCCGGAGAACGGTCCGGCGGCGGGCGCCAAGGGCGTTTCGAGTTCGCAGATCGCGAGATCCGCGCCGCGGACGTCCGGTGCGATCGCAGCGAGGATCGCATGGAAGTCATAGCCCGCCTCGCCTTTCGCCCGCGCATCCTCGCGGGCCTGCTCGACCAGCGGCGGGTGGATCAGCACGTCGCCGGAACCGAGGATGGTCACCGTCCGCGGAGCGAACGTTTGCGCGACTTTCGTCGGTGCGCCCGCGCAGGCATTCAGCGCGAGCAGGCACAGAAGCAGCCATAACGGGCGGAGCCGGATGTGCAACATGCGGTTGGTCCCCGGGGCGACCGGGCAAAGCGTGGCCGCGGGCGCGCGTCAAGTCAATCGTTCCGCCGCGGGCACGCAAGCGCTATGGTATGCGGACCCGTCGCTTCCGACCGCCAGCATGTCCCTCGCGCCCGCCTTCAACCTGCAAGCCTGGATCGACGAACACCGGCACCTGCTCAAGCCGCCGGTGGGCAACAAGTGCATCGTCGATGGCGACTTCATCATCATGATCGTCGGCGGCCCGAACGCGCGCAGCGACTACCACTGGGACGAAGGCCCGGAATTCTTCCACCAGCTCGAAGGCGAAATGGTGCTGCGCGTACAGGACGAGGGTGTGCGGCGCGACATCCCGATCCGCGCCGGCGAGGTTTTCTACCTGCCGCCGCGCACGCCGCATTCGCCGCAGCGGATGCCGGATTCGATCGGCCTGGTGATCGAACGCCGCCGCCTGCCGCACGAAAAGGACGGGCTGCTGTGGTTCTGCGAAAACTGCAACCGCAAGCTGTACGAGGAGTATTTTGTCCTCGGGAGCATCGAAAAGGATTTTCCGCCCGTGTTCGAACGCTACTACGGTTCGAAGGAAGCACGGACCTGCAGCAACTGCGGCCACGTCGACCAGCCACCCGAAGGGCACGCTGCCGGGTAGGGTGCAAGCGGCAAGGGCTTCCACCAAGGGCAATGTGCGGTGGGAACCGCTTCGCGGGTTCACCCTGCGATGCCTGGAATGCCGTGGTGCGCGGGGTGGGGGTCGAACCCACATGGCCGCGAGGCCGGGGGATTTTAAGTCCCCTGCGTCTACCGGTTTCGCCACCCGCGCGTGACCTGCGTCGCGAGTCGCTATAGTAGCCGTGGATTGGGGAGGACCGACCCACATGGCGAATCGGCATTCGTACCAGACCATCACCGACTGGCAAAGGCCCGATGAGGCAACCGGCGAGGCGATCCGCGCCTTCTGGATTCGCGAACAAGCCAATGTCGCGGGCAGCGAAGCGACGCGGCGCCTGGCGGAAGTCGTGGCGCACATCGTGGACGAGAACGGCGAAATCGCGGCGGTGGCGACCGTGACACCGAAGATCCTGCCGCGGCTGGGTCAGCCGCTCTATTACTACCGCTGCTTCGTGGGCAAGGCGTGGCGTACCGAACGGCTGCTGCGGCCGTTGATGCGGCATACCCAGAAAGTGCTGGAAGCGTACGCCCGCGAAAATGATTATCCGTGCATCGGCATGCTGCTGGAACTGGAGAACCAGGGTTTCGCCGACACGCTGCGACGGGCGCACTGGACCGGTCTCGGCTTTTCCTACATCGGCGTCAGCCCGCGTGGCCTGGATTTGCGCGTCTGGTATTTCCGTGGAGCGCGACTCAAGACACCCGCACAGCTCGCTTCCCTGCGAACGGCAAACGCCGGAACCATGCAACTGCGCGCGGCCGCTGCAGCTGCGCGGCAAAAGCAAGGGGCATCCAGCTAGGCACGGTGCAGGATGGGCCGCTGCCTCGAGCGGGCAACTATCGGCCGATGAAGGTTATGGCAGGACCGCCGGCACCGGATCAATGCAGTCCGACCGACTGCAGGAACTGGTCGATGCGGCTGGTGAGTGGACTCTCCGTCCCGACGCTGGCGTTGATCTCGCCGTGTCCTGCGGAGACGGGGAACACCGTCACGCGACCGCCCAGGGACTGCGCCTTGTCCGCGTACGCACGGGCGGCGGCGCAACTGGTGAGGCGTTCCGCATCGCATACCAGCAACATCGGTGGTGGCGCCGCGTGCAGGCGCAAGGTCGGTGAGGCTTCCTGCCACAGTTGCGGGTCGTCCCCGAACGCGATGTCGTAGAGGCCGAAGTGCCTCTGGTTCATGATTTCGGCGACGTTGTACGCGCCGCTGTCGAGGCCCACCGTGCCGAGCCAGGCCTTGGCCCCCGCTCCTTGCCAGATCGACGGCGCCGAACTCACCAGCACGACCAGGTGCGCGCCGGCGGAATGCCCCATCAACACGAACCTGGAGGGATCAGCGCCCCACTCGCGCGCATGCTGCTGGCCATAGGCAAGCGCGTGGGCGACATCCTCCGCCTCGGTCACCGGGGTCACTTCGGGCACGAGCCGGTAGTTGGTCGAAATGAAGATGTAGCCCTTCGGCAGGAAGTAGTCGATCTTGTTCTGGACGACGCCGGGGAGTTCCTTGTTGCCGCGCCTCCAGCCACCGCCGTGCACCATCAGGATCACGGGGGCGTCGTGCGCACCCTGCGGGATGTACACGTCCATTTTCTGCCGCTCGTCGGAGCCGTAGGCAACATCCTTGAGCAGCCGGGCACCCGACGGCAACGTCAACGGTTGGGGATTGCCCCGCCGCATCAGCCGTTGCAGGAGGCCGCGATTCCCCTCCTGCCCGCCCATCCGCGGTCTCTGGGTAGCCTGCATAGCGTGTGCCGAAGTCGAAGTGAGGGCACCGAACAGCAGCGCCGTCAGCGCCTTCTTGCCAATCGAGGACAGCAGCATCATACGCTTCTCCGATCCGCCGGCGGCGCTGCAGGATCATCCACCTTGCAGGCCACGGAAAGGGAGCCGGCTCGGGGCGAAGTCACGCCAGGTTCCTCGCGAAGAACACTTCGCAGCCGCCGCGCGGATTGTGCACGAAGCGGTTGCGACCGTCCAGCGGCATGATCCGCGGGCCCCATGGATTGGCCGTGCCGAGGAACAGGCCGTAAGGCGTGGAGCAGATCGTGCGCATGCCCATGTTGTAGGGGTTGTCCATTCCGTTGGTGGTGACCGGAACCCAGTTGTCCCCGTCGCGGCTGCGGTAGAGGTCGAATCCCGATCCGTACTCGAGGATCTTCTGCGGGCCGACCCGCGCGATCAGGTTGGACATGACACGTGGCCAGCGGCTGCGACTGATGTAACCGAGCACGCTGCTCCACTCGAAGGTCCCGAGATAGAGCCAGCCATCGTGTTCGGCCATGCGCCAGAAATAGCCGTTGAAGAACTGGTCGAAGCCGGCGTAGCGCCCCGACTTCGGTTCCTTGCGGCCATCCGGCGTGTCTTTCGGATCGCCGACGATCAAGTCCCACGACAGGTCCTTGTTCAGGCGAATCAGTTCCGAGCCGGCGGGGCCGATCTTGTTTTCCTTGTCATTGCCGCCGCGCTGGATGCCGGTGCCGATGTACAAGGCGTCCCGGAACGGGTAGAGGCTGGTACCGCCCTGGTTCAGGCTGCCCCGCCCGCAGCCATCGCGCAGTACCTGCTCCCAGTGGTATGGCGGTTCGCCCTCGCAGGTGCTGCGCCACAACTGGAATCCCTTGTTGTTGCCGGTGCTCGCATAGAGGTGATCGCCCCAGGACGTGCACTCGAGCAGCGAGAGATTGGTGATGTCGCCGAAGCCGAAATCGCTGACCGGCTGCCAGTCACCCG
>DASSNH010000290.1:0-3964 GCA_035701405.1 Rhodanobacteraceae bacterium | reverse complement strand
AGCGTGTCGCACAGCGTGGAGAGCCGCTGTTCCGGCGCCATCTGCAGGCGCACCATCTTCTTCGACGAGATGTCGATCACCACCGGCTCGATCATGAAGACGTGCTCGTCGCCCGGCAGCGGGTACGGCCACGCGTCGAGTTCCGGATGCCCGACCCTGGTGGAGACGGTGTACATCTCGCCAACCTTGCGCTGGTCCTGCCGGTAGGTTGCGATCTTCGTCGAATCGGGCGACCAGCGCAGGATCGCGCCGTCGCCGTGCACCCAGCCGGCGTTCTGGGTCGCGTAGCCGTAATCCTTCACGCCGTCCGCGGTGAGCTGGGTTTCCTTGCCGGTCGCGAGGTCGCGCACCCACAGATTCCAGTCGCGCACGAACGCCAGCAGCTTCCTGTCGGGAGAGAGGGCGCCGGGTTCGTCGCCCGTCTGCAGCAGTTTGTCGAGCGCGGTGCAGACACCTACCCCGGAAAGATCGCAGCGGTACCAGTCGTCACCCAGTTGGACATCCAGGTTGCCGCCGGGCACGCGGCGGAAATCGAAGTGCTTGGGAAACTTCTTCGCATCGACGGGCTTGTCGCGCGCCTTGCCCAGCGCAGTCGCGAGCTTCGCCTGGTCGAAGGCGGGCGCGGCCTTGCCGGTCGTGGCATCCATTTCCATGAAGTGGTCGCCCGACGCATCGTGGTCGCGGTACCAGAAATGCGCGTCGTCCAGCCATGTCACCCGCTGCACGTCGTGGTCGACCAGCGGCGCGGTCTCCTGCGACAGGAACCTGACCGCACGCGCATAATCCGCGGCAGTCAACTGGCCTGCATGGACGCCGGCACCGAAGGCGAGCATGGCCGAAACGAGCAACACGCAAGCAACGCAACGAAGAAAAGGCATGGCGACTCCGGTCGGCCGAACGAAACGCAACCCACTGATCCTAGACGGCGCGCAAGCGTGCGACCCCTGCCAGAAGTCGTAGGGCGAGCCGGCTTTCGCGAGATGCCCGGGGGGCATGCCGCGCCGGCAAGCGGCCGCGCACAGGGAAGTGCGGGCCGGATTCCGCCGCAGGGATGCCTGCTTGCCAAAAAAAGCTACCGCTGCCTCCCTGCACTTCCGGCAGGGCGGAGACCGTGCGCCGCCTGCCGTGAAACAGGCTGTCGACCGCAGCCCTGGGTCACAGCCGCCGCACGTACCTGCGGCGCCCGCTGGCGGGCGACAGGTCGATCAGCAGCGCGATCACGATTCCGACGATCGGCCACAGCGACCAGTGGCCGCCCCACCAGTGCTGCACGGCGGTGTACCAGAGCAGCGTGGTCGGCAGGAAGATGAAGCCCAGCACGGGCCACAAGGCCATCGAGAAAATGCCGCTGAACCAGCTCGTGAACAGCCACAGCAGCACGATCACCACGCGTGGCACGAACAACGCGAACAGGACCATCAGGCACGGCATGGCAGTCTCCTCGTGGCGACGGGGTCAGGTGTCGGCCGCGCGCGATCCACGGATCGGCGGGCCCTTCAATTCGATCTTGTTGCCTTCCGGGTCGAACAGGTAGATCGACGGCCCCTGCCCTTCCGCGCCGTAGCGCAGGCCGATCTCGCCGACGACCACCCCTTGCGACTCCAGGTGCGCGACGATCTCGGCTTCGTCGTAGCCGTCGACGCTGAGGCAGACGTGGTCCATGTTGTGCCCGTCGGCGGCGGGCGCCGGACCGCCGCTCCTGCCCAGCTCGCCTTCGACGTCCACCAGGTCGATCAGCGACGACCCGGCCCGCAACTGGAACAAGCCGATGTCCGGCTGGTCCAGTTCATTCGTGCAACCGAGCACGTCGCAATAGAAGCGCCGCATCCGTTCCACGTCGCGGACCCGCAGGACCACGTGATCGAGTTGGTGCAGGCGAAATGGTGGCGGGGACATGGCAGGCACGGGAATTCCGGGCGAGCAGCCATCCTAATCGATCGCAATCCCGCCAACCTGTATAATTGCCGAGTGGTGGAAGAAGCGGCACCGCCGCTGCCGAAGGCGCAACGCCCGTAATCGCTCAGGCTCGATACCACCACGATCAAAAACTCTGGAGAGACCGGACCGTTCAGCAGCGGCGACCGGCGCCGAAGGGGCAAGGAGCGCGAGCTTCGAAACTCTCAGGCAGAAGGACAGAGGGGCGCGACGAAGACACCCTGGTGTTTTCAAGTCGTCATTCCGGCGCAGGCCCGGACAAATTCGTCTGAAACGAATTTGAACGGCCGAAGGCCGGCCCGAAAGGGCAAAGTCCATGGACGGACTTTGTAATCCAGTGCTTTCCTTCCATGGCACTGGGTCCCGGCCGGTCCATGGCCGGGATGACGACGCAGTTGTTCCCGACGCCACCGCTCCCGGACGCCCGCCATGACCCAGAACACCCCTTCCCTGCACGGCCTCGAGCAGCACGACGCGTTCATCGGCCGCCACATCGGTCCCGACGACACCGAAATCGCGACGATGCTCGAAGCCGTCGGCTACGACTCGCTCGACGCGTTGGTCGATGCGATCGTCCCCGCCGCGATCCGCCAGAAGAACCCGCTGGCGTTGCCGCCGGCCGTTACCGAGAACGAAGCGCTCCGGAAGATCCGCGCGATCGCGGACAGGAACGAAGTCTTCAAGAGCTTCATCGGCCAGGGCTATTACGGCACCCACGTGCCCAACGTCATCCTGCGCAACGTCCTCGAGAATCCGGCGTGGTACACGGCCTACACGCCGTACCAGGCCGAGATTTCGCAGGGTCGCATGGAGGCGCTGCTCAATTTCCAGACGATGTGCGCAGATCTCACTGGCATGGAGATCGCGAACGCGTCACTTTTGGACGAGGCCACCGCGGCGGCCGAGGCGATGACGCTGGCGAAGCGCTCGTCCAAATCGAAATCGAACGTGTTCTTCGTCTCGAAGAACGTGCACCCGCAAACCATCGAGGTGCTGAAAACCCGCGCCGAGCCGCTCGGCATCGAACTCCGCATCGATGACGAGGCGAATGCTGCCAATGTCGACTGCTACGGTGCACTGCTGCAATACCCCGACACCTTCGGCACGATCCGCGATTACAAGGCGCTGAGCGACGCGCTGCACGCCAAGGGCGCGCTGGCCGCGGTCGCCACCGACCTGCTCGCGCTGACGCTGATCGCGCCGCCCGGCGAATGGGGCGCCGACATCGTGGTCGGCAACTCGCAGCGCTTCGGCGTGCCGTTCGGTTTCGGCGGCCCGCACGCCGCGTTCATGGCCTGCCGCGACGCCTTCAAGCGCTCGATGCCGGGCCGCCTGATCGGGGTGTCCAAGGACGCCGAAAACAACAATGCCTACCGCCTCACGCTCCAGACCCGCGAGCAACACATTCGCCGCGAGAAGGCGACCTCCAACATCTGCACCGCGCAGGTGCTGCTGGCGGTGATGGCCGCGATGTATGCGGTATACCACGGCCCGGACGGACTCGTTCGCATCGCCCGGCGCACCCACCGGCTCGCCACAATCCTCGCAGCCGCCCTGCGCAAGACCGGCATCGCAGTCGGCGGCGACTTCTTCGACACCCTGCACGTCACCGGCATCGACGCGCACACGATCCATACGATGGCCAACGCGGCACACATCAACCTGCGCCGCATCGACGCGACTTCGCTGGCGATCAGCCTGGACGAAACCACCACCCGCGAAGACGTGGTGCAACTCGCATCGTTGTTCGGCGCGCGCATCGACGACATCGACGAACTCGATCGCGAGACGCCTGACGCGCTGCCCGAGTCACTGACACGCGGTTCGGAGTTTCTCAGCCACCCGGTATTCAATTCGCACCACTCCGAACACGAGATGCTGCGTTACTTGCGCCAGCTCGCCGACAAGGACCTCGCGCTCGACCGCAGCATGATCCCGCTCGGCTCGTGCACCATGAAGTTGAACGCGACCGCCGAGATGATCCCGATCACCTGGCCCGAATTCGCGCAGATCCATCCGCTGGCGCCGC
>DASSNH010000289.1:0-10425 GCA_035701405.1 Rhodanobacteraceae bacterium | reverse complement strand
GCAGTTGCTGCCGACACTGCAGCAGTGCCGGGTGTCGCTGGTAGAGCAACCGTTTCCGGTCGGCGAGGAGGCCTGGCTGGACGGCCTGGATTGCCCGATCCGCCTTGCCGTGGACGAAAGCGTGCAGGACCACACCGATCTCGCGAAGGTCGCCGGGCGCGTCGGTACCATCAACATCAAGCTGGACAAGTGCGGCGGCCTCACCGAGGCCTTGTCCATGGCCAGCCAGGCCCGCGAGATGGGCTTCGAGCTGATGGTCGGCAACATGTCCGGTTCGTCGCTGGCGATGGCGCCTGCGTTCGTGCTGGGCCAGCAATGCGCGGTGGTGGACCTGGACGGCCCCCTGTACCTGCACGCCGACTATTCGCCCTCGGCGCGATACGAAAACGGGATGATCTGGTGTCCGGAAGAGCTTTGGGGCGGCGCGTTGCCTGCGGCCGCATGAGGATGCGAACGCGCGACGTGGCCCGATGACCGCACGACGATGAGCCAGGATCTCCAGAAAAAACTCAAGAGCGGCTGGGAGGGCTTCACCGCCTCCGAACAGCGCATTGCCGGCTACCTGCTGCAAAACCTGAGCGGCATCCCGTTCGAAACCGCGACCTCGCTGGGGCAGCGCGTCGGTGTCAGCGCGATGACGGTGGGTCGGTTCCTGCGCAAGCTCGGCTACGCGGGCGTCGCCGAACTGAAGGAGGAATTGCGCGGCGACACGACCTGGTTGAAGCTGTACCACAGCCCGGCGCCCGCGGAAGGGCCGGGTGCGCGCGATGAAAACCTCGAAGGAGAAATCCGGGCGCTATCCGCGATCCATGCATTGGCGCGCGGCGGGGAATGGAAGGCCATCGTGCGCCTGCTGGCATCGGCGGACAGGGTATCGGTGGCGAGTTTCCAGCTCGGGCGCTTCCTCGGGCTCATGTTCGCGACCTTGCTGCAGCAGATACGTCCGCGGGTCGCGTTCGCGTCGGGCGTGGACGGCGCCTACACCGACGTGCTGATCGACTCGACCGAAAACAGTTGCGTGGTGCTGATCGACGAACGCCGCTATTCGCGGCATTTCCGGATCCTGGCCGAAGAGGTGGCGGCGCGCGGGATCCCGCTGGTGATCCTCACCGACACCCAATGCTACTGGGCGCGCCAGTTGACGCCGCACGTCCTGATGCTGCCGATCCAGCCGGGACGTGCGTGGCACAGCTTCACCGCGTTCGGCACCTTGTTCAACCTGCTGCTCGGCGCGGTGATCCGAGCGCGCGGCAGCGACGCGGTGTACGAACGCATCGAACGGATCACCGCGATGCGGCAGCAATTCATCGGCTTCAGCGGGCCGTCGTTGTCGTCCGCTGCGCCCGCGGGCGAGAAACCGAAGCGTCGCGCCCGCAAGCGCCGCCCAGCCTAGCGGCTCACGCCGCCTCGGCGGCCGAAGCGGTGGCCGCGGCTTCCTGCTGCTCGAGCACCACGGCGACTGCATGGATCACGGCCGCGATCCGCGCCGCACTTTGCACGGCCTGCGCGGAAACGTCGTGCTTGCGAAGGGTGCGCTCGTGCGAGGCCACGCAACTGCCGCAGCCGTTGATGGCGGACACCGCGACCGAGGCGAGATCGAAATCGACCTTGTCGCAGCCGGGGCTCGCCATGGCGTTCATGCGCAGGCCGGCGCGCAACGTGCCGTACTCGTCGTTCTCGACGAGGTGCAGGAAGCGGTAGTAGATGTTGGTCATGCCCATCAGCGCGGCGGCGGTGCGCGCGCCCTCGAGATCCTTCTCGCCGGCATGCTGCGAGGCGAATTGCGTGATCGCTTCGGTCAGCGGGGCGTGGCGCGATGCGATCGCCGAAGCCAGCGCGACCATCGCGATCTGCTTCTGGCCGAGGCCCGGCGCGCCGCCTTCGCCCAACACCGATTCGAGGTTGAGGCGAAGGTCCTTGGCGTATGCGGGCAATTGGGATTTCAACTGATCAAGATTCATGACGTTCTCCTTCGTTCGAGACGGAATCGACCGTCAGTAGGAGCGGCCCTTGGCCGCGACCAAGGGCGCTCCGGCGTTGCAGCGGTCGCGCGCAAAGCGCGCTCCTACAAGAGACACCGAGCGCGCCACGCGACGGTCGAAGTCACGCTGCCTTCAGGGTTTCCTCGCCCTTGTTCCAGTTGCACGGGCACAGCTCGTCGGTCTGCAGCGCGTCCAGGACGCGCAGCACTTCGGCGGGGTTGCGGCCGACCGAACCTTCCGTGACGTACACGAAGCGGATCACGCCTTCGGGATCGACCAGGAATGCGGCGCGCTTGGCAACGCCCTCCTCGTCGAGGATGCCGAGCGCGCGGGTCAGGTCCTTGTTGATGTCCGCCAGCATCGGGAACGGCAGGTCACGCAGGTCCTTGTGGTCCTTGCGCCACGCCATGTGCACGAACTCGGAGTCGGTGCTCGCGGCGAGGATCTGGCAGTCACGATCCTTGAACTGCGCGTCGAGATCGGCGAAACCCTTGATCTCGGTGGGGCACACGAAGGTGAAGTCCTTCGGATAGAAGAACACGCACGTCCACTTGCCCTTGTACGTGCTGTTGTCGATGTCGGTGAAGGCCTTGTCCAGGCTTTCGATGGACACGGTGGCCTTGAGGTTGAAGTGCGGGAAGTTGTTTCCAACGGTAAGCATGGGAAGCTCCTTGGTGGGTGGTGAAAGGTTGCACCGGCAGCCTGCGGCCGCCGTTCAATGACCAAGATACGGCATCGCGATCAATAAATGAAATTGATTATTTGAATTCATATGATAGCTTTGGTATATTACAAAGCCATGTCGCAGCAAGAGCCCGCAACCGCATCAACGCCATGAACCTTCGCGACCTCCAATATCTCGTCGCCCTCGCCGATCACAAGCATTTCGGCCGCGCCGCCGAAGCCAGCTTCGTGAGCCAGCCGACCCTCTCGACCCAGATCAAGAAACTCGAGGACGAACTCGGCGTCACCCTGGTCGAGCGCAGCCCCCGCAAGGTGCTGCTGACCGAGGTCGGCAAGCAGATCGCCGCGCGCGCACGCGAGGTGTTGAACGAGGTCGAGCAGATCAAGCGCGTGGCGCGCCGCGACCACGATCCGGCTTCCGGGACGCTGCGCCTGGGCATTTTCCCGACCCTCGGGCCCTACCTGCTGCCGCACGTGCTCGGCACCATCCGCGAGCGGTTCCCGCGACTCGAATTGTTGCTGGTCGAGGAAAAGACGCCGGAACTGGTCCAGCGCCTGCGCGAGGGCAAGCTCGATGCCGCGATCCTCGCGCAGCCCGTCCACGACGAGACCCTGCACGCGGAATTCCTGTTCGAGGAACCGTTCCTGCTGGCGGCGCCCGAGGCGCACCCGCTGGCCGGGCGACGCAAATTGAAACTCGCCGATCTCGAGGGCCAGCGCCTGTTGCTGCTCGAGGACGGCCATTGCCTACGCGACCAGGCGCTGGAGGTATGCCGGATGTCCGGCGCCGACGAGCGACAGGGTTTCCGCGCCACCAGCCTCGAAACCCTGCGGCAGATGGTCGCGGCGGATGTCGGGATCACCCTGCTGCCGGTGCTGGCGGTGCAACCGCCTATCGCGCACACCGCGAACGTGCACCTCACTCCGTTCGGCAGCCATGCGCCTAGCCGGCGTATCGCGATGTACTGGCGCCGGAGCTCGGCGATGGACGGCTTCCTCCGCGAGCTGTCGAAGGTTTTCAAGAACCTGCCGCGACGGCTGCTCGACCCCGCCACCCTGCCCGCGCCGCCCATTGTGAAATCGACTGCGGCTCGCTATGTTGGTGGTAAAAACCACGCGAAGGCCTGACATGGATACACGGACGCCGATCACCCTCTCCAGGCTCGATGTCGAGCGCATCGAAGCCTTGCTGGAAGCGCCCGCGCTGCGGGATTCGCCGGTGGCGAAAAAGCTTCATGAGGAATTCGACCGCGCCGAAATCGTCGAGCCCGCGAAGATGCCGCACGACGTGGTCAGCATGAACTCGTCCGCCGATTGCGTGGACGAATCCAGCAACAGGCACCACACGTTGACGCTTGTGTATCCGAAGGATGCCGACGCCGATGCGGGCAAGATTTCGGTGCTGGCCCCGGTCGGGAGCGCGTTGCTGGGCTTGCGGGTGGGCCAGAGCATCGACTGGCCGGGCAACGACGGGCGCACCCTGAAGTTGAAGGTGACCGCGATCCACTACCAGCCGGAAGCCGCGGGCGATCTGCACCGGTGAGCATTCCCATGCGATAGCGTATAGCTATCGCATCGATCAAATCAATCAATTTCATTTTGCGCGGCGGGTGCGCTAGGTTCAAGGGACCGGCACTGCGCCGCGAACGCTCCGTCCCCACCCGAGGTAGACATCATGGCAAACCTGAAAGGCTCCAAAACCGAACAGAATCTCAAGGACGCTTTCGCCGGCGAATCGATGGCCAACCGCCGTTACCTGTATTTCGCCTCCAAGGCCGACGTCGAGGGCTACAACGACGTGTCTGCGGTGTTCCGCTCCACCGCCGAAGGCGAGACGGGCCACGCGCATGGGCACATGGAATACCTGGAGGCCGTGGGCGACCCGGCCACGGGCCTCCCGTTTGGTGAAACCCATGCCAATCTCAAGAGCGCGATCGCGGGCGAAACCCACGAGTACACCGACATGTATCCCGGCATGGCCAAGTCCGCGCGCGACGAAGGCTTCGAGGAAATCGCCGACTGGTTCGAAACCCTGGCGAAGGCCGAGCGTTCGCACGCGAACCGCTTCACCAAGGCGTTGAACGAGCTCGGGTGACGCACGGCTCCGCTCGCTTCGCGGGCGGACACGGGCATGCATCGGAATCACCGCTCCGCTTGAGGAATGTAGGTTGGGCTGAGCCCAAGCTTCATCTGGGTGAAGCCCAACGTGATGTCCTCCCGCCTGGGACGAACCGATCAACGCGCCACGCCATGGCTCCGCTGCGATGAACGAAGGTTGGGCTGAGCGCAAGCGAGGCCCGACAACGCGCATCCGTTGGGCTTCCTCCCGGACCACGTCCGGGAGTCAACCCAACCTTCGGGAGCGCAGCGGGGCAACGATGCGCCCGCGGGTGCATCGAGAGGACAGAGCGAATGAGCAGTGACGCCGCCGGCACGCGTGAAGGCAACCTCGAAGCCCCGACGCGTCATCCGCTGGGCCAGGACGATCCGGTATTCCGGGACCAGAAGGCGCTCGAAAAGGAGATGGAGCGCATCTTCGACATCTGCCACGGATGCCGGCGCTGCGTCAGCCTGTGCCACGCCTTTCCCACGCTGTTCGACCTGATCGACGAATCGGAAACGATGGAAATCGACGGGGTCGACAAGGCCGATTACGGCAAGGTGGTCGAGCAGTGCTACCTGTGCGACCTGTGCTACCAGACCAAGTGTCCGTACGTGCCGCCGCATCCGTGGAACGTCGACTTCCCGCACCTGATGCTGCGCGCCAAGGCGTTCGAGTTCGAGCGCGATGGCGCCTCGCTCGGTGATCGATTCCTGTCGAACACGACCGCGGTCGGCCGGATCACCGCACGTCCGGTGGTCGCCGAGACCGTCAACGCGTTGAACCGCAGCAAGCCGGCGCGCCAGCTGCTGGACAAGACCCTGCACGTCCACCCGGACGCCGAGGTGCCCGAATACAAGCACCCGCGCGCGCGCAAGAAGCTTCGCAAGCTGGACGCCACAGGCGACGCGACGCCGGCCGGGCGCACCCGCGGCAAGATCGCGATCTTCGCGACCTGCTACTGCGACAGCGTGTTGCCGGCGGTGGTGGACGACCTGGCCGCGGTTTTTTTGCACAACGACATCCCGGTCAAGCTGGTCTCGAAGGAAGTCTGCTGCGGGATGCCCAAGCTGGAACTCGGCGATCTTGCCTCCGTCAAGAAATACAAGGACCAGAACATCCCGGTGCTCGCACATGCCGTGCGTGACGGTTTCGACCTCACCGCGGCGATTCCGTCGTGCGTCCTGATGTTCAAGCAGGAACTTCCGCTGATGTTCCCGGACGACGAGGACGTGCGCTCGGTGCAGCGCGCGTTTTTCGACCCGTTCGAATACCTCGCGGAGCGCCATGCGGCAGGCCTGCTGAAGACCGATTTCAAGGCATCGCTCGGAAAGCTCGCCTGGCACGTTCCCTGCCACCAGCGGGTCCAGAAGATCGGGCCGAAGACCCGCGATATCCTGTCACTGGTACCCGACACCGAAATCGTGACGATCGAACGCTGCTCCGGCCACGACGGCACCTACGGCGTCAAGACCCGGACCTACGAACTCTCGCGCAAGATCGCCCGGCCGGTCGAACGGCGGATCACCGAGTCGGGCGCCGTGATGAGCACCAGCGACTGCCCGATGGCCGGCGCGCACCTCGCGCACGGGCTGCAGAACCAGCCGCCGCAACAGCACCCGGTGTCGCTGCTGCGGAAGGCCTACGGCATTTGATCTCACGGGCGCGGGACTCGGGAGCCGGGACCAGGGACTCATAAACCGAAGCACCAAATCATGAAGCCACTTGCCCAAGACGACTTGCTGTCCCTCGAACAATACGCGCGCGAGCGCGCGGACTTCCGCACGCGGGTGCTCGCCCACAAGCGCGACCGCAAGGTCCGGGTCGGCGAACACGTCACGCTGCTGTTCGAAGACCGGCTCACGATCCAGTACCAGGTCCAGGAGATGCTTCGGACCGAACGGATCTTCGAACCGGAAGGCATCGCGGAGGAACTCGCGGCCTACAACCCGCTGATCCCGGACGGCGCGAACCTCAAATGCACGATGCTGATCGAGTATGACGACGTCGAGGTCCGCAAGCGCGAACTGCTGCGCCTGCGCAACGTGGAGCACGATGTGCAACTCGTGGTCGGGGGCCATCCGCCGGTCACCGCCATCCCCGACGAGGACCTGCCGCGCAGCGACGAGCAAAAGACCGCGGCCGTGCACTTCCTGCGCTTCGAACTCGAGGTCGGTGCGGTCGCCGACTTCAAGGCCGGCAAGCCGGTGGCGGTTCGCATCGAACATCCAAACTACCGCGCGGAAGCCACCCTCGACGAAGCGCAACGCAAGGCGCTGACCGCCGACTTCGACTGAGCTATCCTCGCGCCGGAATCGTTGGGGGACACCGATGCGGCACTGGAAGGCTTGGCTGCTGCTCGCGCTGGCGGTCTGGGCCGGCTGGACGTGGTGGGGCAATCGACCCGTCGCCCGCGCGGCGGGCGTGCTCGCGCCCGACGAACCCGTGCAGGTGGATTTCGACGCACCGCAACCGCCCATCCCGTTCGAAGACGCGACCCTGCGTCCGCTCGCGAGATTCTCGCTGACGGCACGCGTGCTCTCGCGGGAGGACTATCGCCTCGACGCCGAAGCGGCGCTTTCTCCCACCGACCTTGCCGTGGGCTGGGGTGCCATGTCCGACACCGCGGTGTTGCGCGACATCGACATCAGCCAAAGCGGGCGCTTCTATTACTGGCAGGTGCAGTCATTTCCGATTCCGCGCCGCGAAATCGAAACCCACAGCGCCAACATGCACATGATCCCGGCGAATGCACTCGTCGCGCGCGCACTGAGGCGCGTGCGCGCAGGTGACATCGTGGCGCTCGATGGCTTTCTCGTGGAGGCCGACAAACCGGGCGGCTGGCGCTGGCACAGTTCGATGACGCGCACCGATACCGGTGCCGGCGCCTGCGAAGTGGTGTACGTGCGATCGCTGCAGATCGAGCCGCGCTGAATGGTGCTCGCGGCCATGCAGACCCGCCGTCGCAACCAGCGATGCGGGAGCGCGCCATGCGCGCGAACATGGGGCGGAGCGCCCACATGCAGGCACGCTCAGCGCGTCAGGATTCGCTTGGGCTTGAAGGGCAACTTGCCGCGCCAGTACATCAACAGCGCGAAGCCTCCCACGGCGCCGCCGAGGTGCGCGAAATGCGCGACGCCCGACTCGTAGCCGCTGACGCCGAAGAACAGCTCCAGCACGATGTAACCGAGCACGAACACCCATGCCGGCATCGGCACCGGGAAGAACAGCAGGAACATCTTCATCCGCGGGTACATCACGCCGAACGCGACCAGCAGACCGAAAATCGCGCCCGAGGCGCCGAGCGTGGGGTAGAAGCCATGGGTGAAGAACTGCGCGACCAGGAGATGCGCGGCCGCCGCGATCACCGCGCAGAAAAAGTAGTAGAACGTGTAGTGCCTGGCGCCGAGCAGGTGTTCGATGGGACCGCCGAACATCCACAGCGCGAACATGTTGAAGAAGATGTGACCCCAACCGCCGTGCAGGAACGCGTACGTCACGAGCTGCCAGAAGTGGAAGCCGACCAATACGACCTGTCCGGATCCATTCACCATCGGATGTGCCGCGCCGACAGGCCACAACGCTCCGTAGACAAGCAGCAGCGGCTGCAGCGACGGAATCTGCTCCAGCAGGAAGATCGCCACGTTGGCGATCAGCAGGGCGCGGGTGACAGGTGGCAGGTCGTACATCATCGGGGAGGATCCGGTCTGCGGTCGTGCAAGGGTAGCTTGGTTGAAGGCGTCACAGCGGCTTGAGGAATAGCGCCTGGCGTTTCTTCTCGGCGAAGCCTTCGCGGAGATAGAAGCGGTGCGCGCGCTCACGGACGATGTTGGATCGAACGATCAGCTCGGCCGCCCCCTGTTCACGCGACCAGGCTTCCACCGCCCCCAGCAACGCGACACCTACGCCCTGGTTGCGCGCCCCCTCCGCGACGACCAATCCCGCCAGCATCACCCGTGGATCGTGGACGAGGTGCCGTTGCAGCGAGGCTTCCGCCCAACCCACCACCGCACCGTCATCGGCCTCCGCGACCAGTACTGCACCACTGCGACATTCGGCAATGTCGGCGAGGCGCCGTGCGACCGTCGCCGGGTCCGCAGGATAGCCGAGCTGTCCGCACAGTACCGCGAGATCGCCGGCGTCTGCGGCGGTCGCTGCGCGGATGCTGGCCACGGCGGCAACCTGCGGGAAAGCTCAGGTCTGGCCGGCCGCACTCGCCAGCGCATGCGCGGCGACCACGCCCGCCACCACCGCCGACACCTTCTTGCCGGTCGGGATGTGCAGGAACTCGTTGGGGCCGTGTGCGTTGGAATGCGGGCCCAGCACGCCGGTGATAAGGAACTGTGCCTTCGGGAACTTTTCGCCCAGCATGCCCATGAACGGGATCGAGCCGCCTTCGCCCATGTACGCCGCCGGTGCGCCGAAGGCATCCTCCGAGGCCTGCGAAACGGCGCTGCTCAACCAGTCGGAAAGCTGCGGTGCATTCCAGCCACTGCCATCCTTCTCCACCTTGAAGGTGACCTTCGCACCATAAGGCGGATCCGATTCCAGCAATGTCTTGACGAAGTCGCCCGCGCGGCTGCCGTTCAACGTCGGCGGCACGCGCAGGCTCAGCTTCAGCGCGGTGCCCGGCCGCAGGACGTTGCCCGCGTTTTGCAGCGACGGCAGCCCGTCGGCACCGGTGATGGCGAGCTGGGGACGCCAGGTCCGGTTGAGGATCAGCTCGACCCGATCGTCGCTGGCGGGCTGCATGCTGTCGATCCACGGAAACTTCGCGTAGACGTCGTCGCCGAGGATGTCCGCGCACTGCTTCGCCTGTTCCACGCGTTCCGGCGGCACCTCCACGTACAGTTGCTTCGGCACGATCGTGCCCGTCGCCGGATCCTCGAGCCGCGACAGCAGATGCCGCACGATCCTGAAACTGTCCGGCACGACCCCGGAGGCGTCGCCCGAATGCACGCCCTCGGTCAGCACCTCGACCGTCAACTCGCCGCCGGTCATGCCGCGCAGCGAGGTGGTCAGCCACAACTGGTCGTAGTTCGCGCATCCGGAATCGAGGCACACCACCAGCGACGGCTCGCCGATTCGGGGGGCGAGGTGGTCCACGTAGTACGGCAGGTCGTAGCTGCCGGATTCCTCGCAGGCTTCGATCATCACCACGCAACGGGCGTGCGGCACGCCCTGCTCGTGCAAGGCCAGCAACGCCGACAGCGAGCCGAAAATGGCATAGCCATCGTCGGCGCCACCACGCCCGTACAGGCGGTCGCCCTTCAGCACCGGGGTCCATGGCCCGAGCCCTTCGCCCCAGCCGGTCATTTCCGGCTGTTTGTCGAGATGCCCGTACAGCAGCACGCAATCGTCCGCGCGGGCTTCCCCGCCCGAAGCCGGCACGTCGATGAAGATCAGGGGCGTGCGCCCCTCCAGCCGGACCACTTCCAGCGTCGCGCCCGGCAGCAATTCGAGCTTCGAGCGCGCCCACTTTTCCATCAACGCGACCGCGGCATCCATGTACCCATGGGCCACCCAGTCCCGGTCGTACATCGGCGATTTGTTGGGGATCCTGATGTAGTCGACGAGCTGCGGGATCACCTCGTCGTCCCACAGTTTGCTGATGAACGATCCGACCTTGCCGGCATCCATGGACGCACTCCTGCACAA
>DASSNH010000288.1:0-5961 GCA_035701405.1 Rhodanobacteraceae bacterium | reverse complement strand
CGCGGGGAAGATCACCTCCGCGCGCGTCCTGATGCGCGGCGACCTGGACGACTGGCCCTTCCTCGACCATCAGGGCCGCTTCGAAGCCACCGCTACGGTGGCGGATGCGGCGTTCGACTTTTCCAACGAATGGCCGCAGGCGACCGGTGTCGACGCGGCGGTCGATTTCGTCGACAACCACATGGCGATCGTCGCGACGCATGTGAGCGTGCAGGGTGTCACCGCGACCCACGCGGTGGCCACGATCCCCGACCTGTCGCACGGGGTGCTGAACCTGGAGGTCCAGGGTGGCGGACGCGGTCCGCAGCTGCTCGATTTCGTCCGGCATACGCCGCTCGCCACCGACGCCGCGGAGGCGCTGCAGGGGCTCACGGTCGGCGGCAGGGCAAACTTCGGGGTCAAGTTGTCGATTCCGCTGAACGATCCGAAGGCTTTCAAGCTGGACGGCAAGGTCGATCTCGCCCACGCCGACGTCACCGCGCAGAAGTGGAAAGTCGCGATAGAGGACCTGGGTGGCCAGATGTTGATCGACAGCACGGGGTTCCATGCCCCGAAGCTGACCGGGATCTTCCGCGGCGCGCCCGCCACCCTGTCGATGGCTGTGGGCGGATCGGTGAGCGACCCCCTCGACATCGTGGAGGCGTCGCTCGACACGCGCGCGTCGGCGCAGACACTGGTGCAAGGCTACCCCGACCTTGCGCCGCTGATCGCCCGCGTCAGCGGTGCGGCTCGTTTCGACATCGGCGTGCGGCTGGTGCGTGGCGATGGCGGTGCGCCCCCCGTCCCGATCCTCGACGTCCAGTCGAGCCTGGCCGGCCTCGCGCTCGATTTCCCCGCGCCGCTCGACAAGCCCGCCGCCGCCACGATGCCGTTGAAGCTGACCTTGCAGCTTCCGCCAGAGGGCGCGCCGCTGACGGTGTCGCTCGGCGACGTGTTGCAGGTGCGTGGACGCCTCGCCGACCCGTCACACAACCGTCCTGCTGCGCTTGCGATGCGCTTCGGCAGCGGAATGCCGGAACGGCTTCCGGTGCAGGGGCTGGTGGTCGATGGGCACGCGCAGCGGCTCGACGTCAGCGGCTGGATCCAGCAGGCGCTGGGCGGCGGGCCGGGCGCCGCGTTTCCGCAACTCGACCGGGCCGATCTTTCGGCGGACCAGGCGGTGGTGTTCGGGACCGATCTCGGCGCCCTGCGTTTCGATTACGCGGCGGGTGCCGGAAGCGACACCATCCGCTTCGACGGAACGGCCGTGCGGGGCACGGTCGGCTTGCCGACCACCGACCTGATGACCCGCGGCATCACGGCAAACTTCGAGTACCTGCACTGGCCGCAACCGCCCAAACCCAAGGAGCCGAAGAAACCCGCGACGAAGCCGGAGCCGCCGCAGGTGACGTCGCCGATCGCGCCCACGGCCATCCCGCCCCTGCACGTGACGCTCGGCGACCTTCGGCTCGGCGACATGAAGCTTGGCGCCATCGCGTTCGAGAGCGCGCCGACCGCGCAAGGCATGCACGTCGCGAAATTCGATGCCAAGGGCGACGGCTTTACCCTCCACGGCAGCGGCGACTGGGACGGAAACATGGCTTTCAGCCGGTCGCGATTCGCGGTCGACATCGCGGCGCGCGATTTCGGCAAGACGCTGGCCGCGTTCGGCTTCAGCGGTCTGCTGGCGGGCGGGCAGGACACCCACATCCACATCGACGGCGCCTGGCCGGGCTCGCCGTCGTCGTTTTCGCTGGCATGGATGTCCGGCAAGCTCGACATGAAGGTGGGCGAGGGACGCATCCTCGCCGTCAAGCCCGGGCTCGGACGCGTGCTGGGTCTCCTGTCGGTGCGCGAGTTGCCGAGCCGGCTGATGCTGCACTTCGGCGACGTGTTCAAGTCGGGGTTCGGGTTCGACGGAGCCTCTGGCACCTTCGCCCTCCGGGACGGCAGCGCCTACACCGACGACATGCTGATCGACGCGCCGGCGGCACGGATCGCCATAGGCGGCCGGGCCGGCATCCGTGCCCACGATTTCGACCTGACGATCAACGTCACGCCACATCTGGGCGGGACCCTGCCCGTGGTCGGGGCGGTGATCGGCGGACCGGTCGGCGCGGCCGCTGGATTGGTGGTGCAAGGGCTGCTCGGCAAGGGCATCAACAAGGCCGCCGGCAGCATCTACCGCGTCACCGGAACATGGGACGAGCCGAAGATCACCACGGTCAAGGAGGCCGAACCGCCCCCGGCAGGGTCGAGTGCGCCGCTACCGGCGGCGTCATCGCCGGCGTCCGCGCCGATACCGGCATCGGTCGGCCCAGCGCCTGCGGCGGCAGGCAGTGCGGCGCCTGCGCCCGCTGCCACGATCCCACCGGCCCCGGCTTCGGCTGCGACCACAGCTCCCGCGCCCCCTCTGACAACCACTCCGGCGCCCGCGTCCACCACGATCCCTGCGCCCGGTGGCGGCCCCGCGCGAGCCCCTTCCGCTGGCGTCGCAGCCCCTGCACCGGCCGTCTCCAAGCTTGCGGATCACTGAAGCCGCCCTTACGTTGGTGGATTGTGATGCTGCCGGATTGCTCCTGATGGATTCACCGCTGTCGCTTGCCGAACGCAACCTGCTCGCGCCCGGCGGGCTGTCCACGAACGACCTGGAGCGCGTTTTTGCGCGGGTCATGGCGCCCTCGATCGACGCGGCGGATCTTTATTTCCAGCACTCGCGGTCCGAATCCTGGGTCCTCGAGGATGGCATCGTCCGCGATGGCAGCCATTCGATCGAGCAGGGCGTGGGCGTGCGCGCGATCTCCGGCGAAAAGACCGGCTTTGCGTATTCCGACGACATCGTGCTTCCGCAGTTGCTGGAAGCGGCCGGGGCGGCGCGTGCGATCGCGCGCGAAGGCAATGGCTCGGGCCATCCGCTCGCGGTGCGGGGCACACGCGCGTTGTACCCGGCCGACGATCCGATCGAAGGGCTGGACAACGCGGCCAAGATCGCGCTGCTGCGCGAGCTCGATGCGCTCGCGCGCAGCCTCGATTCGCGCATCAGGCAGGTGATCGTCAGCCTGGCCGCGACGCACGATTCGGTGCTGGTCGCGGCCGCCGATGGCACGCTGGCCGCGGACGTGCGGCCGCTGACCCGCATCAACGTGCGCGTGATCGCCGAGGACGGCGGCCGCCGCGAGGTGGGATACGCCGGCGGCGGCGGGCGATGCGCGTACCGCGAACTGCTCGACTCCGGCCGCGCGCAAGCGTGGGCACGGGAGGCGGTGCGGCAGGCGCTGGTGAACCTCGAAGCGGTGGATGCGCCCGCAGGCACCATGGACGTCGTGCTGGGTCCGGGCTGGCCCGGCGTGCTGCTGCACGAGGCAATCGGGCACGGACTGGAGGGCGATTTCAACCGCAAGGGCGCGTCGGCGTTCGCCGGAAGGATGGGCGACAAGGTTGCGGCAGACGGTGTCACGGTCGTCGACGACGGCACCCTGCCGGGACGACGTGGCTCCTTGTCGATCGACGACGAAGGCACTGCCACGAACTGCACCACGCTGATCGAAAACGGGCGGCTGGTCGGCTACATGCAGGACAAGCACAACGCCCGCCTGATGGGCATGGCGCCGACCGGCAACGGCCGCCGAGAATCGTTCGCGCACCTGCCGATGCCGCGGATGACCAATACCTACATGCTGGCCGGCGAGCGCGACCCGGGCGAGATCATCGCGTCGGTCGAGCGCGGCTTGTACGCGGTCAACTTCGGTGGCGGCCAGGTTGACATCACCAATGGCAAGTTCGTGTTCTCGGCCAATGAGGCTTACCTGATCGAACACGGCAAGGTGACGCGGCCGGTCAAGGGCGCGACCCTGATCGGATCGGGCCCGGACGTGCTCACGCGCGTCGCGATGGTCGGCAACGACCTGAAGCTGGACGACGGCGTCGGCGTGTGCGGCAAGGATGGCCAGAGCGTACCGGTCGGCGTGGGAATGCCGACCACCAAGATCGCCGCGATGACTGTCGGCGGAACCGCGTCATGAACCAGAGCGGGAGCATTTTTGGCACGGACAAGAGCCGATAAACGCGGACAAGAGCAAGAACGGACTTGCTTTCATCCGCGTCAATCCGCGTCGGGAAGCTTTTCGCTGTTGCGCAGCAAGCGGAACAACTCCCGCTGCGCGCGCGGCGGCTTTCCCGATCCGCGCTCGCGCCGCGCCTGGCGGATCAACGCGCGCAATCGCTGGCGATCGGCGCCCGGGTGCGTGGCGATGAAATCCGTCAGTGCCGCATCCGCTTCGTCGCCCAGCAGCCTTTCGCGCAGGGCTTCGGTCCGGTGCAGCTCCGCGGCTTCGCGCGCGCCGGCGGCGCGATCGTTGTCCAGGACGGCCCTGGCCGACGCGAACTCGGCGTCGTCGTGCGCGCGCATCACCTTGGCGAGGTGCGCGAGCTGGCGCTTGTGCGCGATGTGCGAGGGCGTGCGCTGCACCTGCGCGAGTTCCTCGCGCACGTCGTCGGGCAATTCCAGCTTGCCGATCCGTGCCGGCGGAAGTTCCGACAACTGCTTCGCGAACGCCAGCACGTCGAGCGTTTCGCGCCGTCGCGCGCTGCGGCTGGGGCGTTCGTGGTCTGCCTCGTCGCTTGAATCGTGAGTGGCCATGCGGGCCGAACCTTCTTGAACAGGAATCGAATGTGAACCCGGACATTGTGACAGCCGACGACAGCATCGCCGAGCTCGATCGTCTGGCCGAACTGGCCGAGGACGTGATCAGCAGGGCGCGGGCCGCAGGGGCATCACAGGCGGAGGTTTCCGCGAGCGTCGACACCGGCCTTTCGGTGAGCGTGCGACTCGGCGAGGTCGAAACCGTGGAACGCACGCGCGACCGCGGCTTCGGGCTCACGGTGTACTTCGGGCAGCGCAAGGGGAACGCCTCGACCGCCGACCTGAAACCCGGGTCGATCGAGGCGACCATCGCGCAGGCCTGTGCGATCGCCCGCTACACCGAACCCGATCCCTGCGCCGGACTGGCGGATGCCGATCGCATGGCAACCGACTTCCCCGATCTCGACCTGTGGCATCCGTGGAACCTGGACATCGACCACGCGATCGAGATCGGCCGCGAAGTCGAGGCGGCAGGCCGCACCGAATCACGGATCACCAATTCGGAAGGCGCGAGCGTACAGCACGGCGGCGGGCTGGGCGTGTACGCGAACTCGCATGGGTTCGTCGGCCGGGAACGCGGCACCCACCATTCAATTTCCTGTTCGCTGATCGCCGGCGCGGGCGACGCGATGCAGCGAGACGGCTGGTACGAGTACGTTCGCGACCCCGCGCTGTTTCCCGACTTCGCCCGCATCGGCAGGACCGCGGCCGAACGCGCGGTGGCGCGGCTGGACGCGCGCAGGATTTCCACGCGCGAATGCCCGGTGCTGTTTGCGCCGGAAGTCGCGCGTTCGTTGTTGGGGCATCTGATCGGGGCCGTGAGCGGCGGTTCGTTGTACCGGCGCGCGAGTTTCCTGCTCGACCACGCCGGCAAGCCCGTGCTGCCCGGATTCGTCGATCTTCTGGAGGAGCCGTTGCTGCCAGGCGGCCACGCCTCGACGGCCTTCGATGCCGAGGGCGTCGGCACCCGCGCGTCGGCGTTGGTCGAAGGCGGGGTATTGCAGCGGTACGTGCTCGGCAGCTATTCGGCGCGCAAGCTCGGCTTGCCGACCACCGGCAACGCCGGCGGCGTGCACAACCTGGTGGTGCCGCCCGGCTCCGTCGACGGCGCCCAACAGGACTTCGCGGGATTGCTCGAGCGGATGGGCCGCGGACTGGTGGTGACCGAGCTACTGGGGCAGGGTGTCTCGATCGTGACCGGCGACTATTCGCGCGGGGTGGCGGGATTCTGGGTCGAGAACGGCAAGATCGCCCATCCGGTGCAGGAAGTGACGGTCGCCGGCAACCTGCGCGACATGTTCATGGGCGTGCAGGCCATCGGGACCGACGTGGATCCGCGC
>DASSNH010000287.1:0-18274 GCA_035701405.1 Rhodanobacteraceae bacterium | reverse complement strand
CCTCAACCACCGGATCGCGCCCTTCATCCTGCGGCGCACCAAGGCGCAGGTGGTCTCCGAACTTCCCGAGAAGACCGAGATCGCGAGGCGGGTGGTGCTGTCGGGCAAGCAGCGGGAGCTGTACGACTCGCTGCGCGTGTCACTGGGCGACGAGGTACGCGAGGTGATCCGACAGCGCGGCATCGAGCACAGCGGCATCATCGTGCTCGACGCATTGCTGAAGCTCCGCCAGACCTGCTGCGATCCGCGCCTCGTGAAGCTCGAATCGGCGCGGGGCATTCGCGAGTCGGCCAAGCTTGAACTCCTGATGGAGATGCTGCCGGCACTGCTGAGCGAAGGCCGGCGGGTGCTGCTGTTCAGCCAGTTCACCGAGATGCTGGCGCTGATCGCGCGCGAATTGAACCGCCGCCACCTGCAGTACGTGACGCTGACCGGCGATACCCGCGACCGCGCCGAACCCGTACGCAAGTTCCAGGAAGGCGAGGTGCCGCTGTTCCTGCTGTCGCTGAAGGCCGGCGGTGTCGGCCTCAACCTCACCGCCGCCGACACCGTGATCCATTACGACCCTTGGTGGAATCCGGCTGCCGAAACCCAAGCCTCCGATCGTGCCCACCGGATCGGGCAGGACAAGCCGGTGTTCGTCTACCGCCTGATCTGCGCGGACACCGTCGAGGAACGGATCGAGGACCTGAAGGCACGCAAGGCGGAGCTCGCGCAGGCCGTGCTCGAAGGCGGCGGGACGCGCGACAAGTTGGCCTTCGATGAGGAAGACTTGAACGCGCTGTTCGCGACGGAGTAACCCAATTCGTCATTCGGGGCCGTTTCCCGCCTGGATCGGGAAACGGAACCCGGAATCCAGTGCCTTTCAAGTTGCCGGAAAGACACCGGATTCCGGATCGCGATGCGCTGCATCGCGTCCGGAATGACGTCAGGAAATGATGGCCGGCTCGCGAGGAACTTGTGAGCGAAGAATCCGAAACCTTCGAAGGCGGCTGCGACTGCCGTTTCATCCGTTACCGGCTGACCCGCACGCCGCTGTTCGTGCATTGCTGCCACTGTCGCTGGTGCCAGCGCGAGACCGGCAGTGCCTTCGTGCTGAACGCCCTGATCGAGACCGAAAGCGTCGAGCGGTTGCACGGGGAACCAGAGATGGTGATGACGCCATCGGCGAGCGGCAGCGGCCAGGACATCGCCCGTTGTCCGGTATGTCGGGTCGCCCTGTGGAGCCGCTACGCCGGTGCGGGTCCGCTGTTCACCTTCATCCGGGTCGGCACGCTGGACGATCCGGACCGCTTCCCGCCCGACATCCACATCTTCACGACATCCAAGCAGCCGTGGGTGATCCTGCCCGATGGCGTGCCCGCGATGCCCGGGTATTACGATCGCGAGCAGTGCTGGCCGAAGGAAAGTTTGAAACGGCGCGCCGCGGTGCTCGCGAAAGCTTCCACGTAGGCGGCTGGACCGGAGGTCCTCCGGGGAAGCCCAATATTTCGATGTCAATCGTGTCGGGCTTCGCCGATGAAGCCGGCTCAACCCGACCGACCTACCGCGGCTTTGGGCCGCGCATGGGGACCGGGTGCCCGTAGGGCGACTTCGGTTCGCGCGAGAGCTGGTTCTTCTCGAGCGCATCCAGGTACGACTGCCAGTTCGTTTCCTGGTTGATGCCGAGGTCGTAGAGGGTCTCCCACGAAAAGATGCCGGTGGCGTGGCCGTCGGAGAAGCGCAGCAGCACCGCGTAGTTGCCGACCGGTTCGATCGCGCTGATGCCGACGTCACGCTTGCCGGGGACCAGCACCCGTTCCCCGGGGCCGTGGCCTTGCACTTCGGCGGAAGGCGAATGGACCCGCAGGTATTCGCAGGGCATCACGAAGCGTTCGCCGGAGTCGAACGCGACTTCCAGCGTGCGCGATTTCTTGTGCAGTGTGATGTCGGTGGGTTTGGGAACGGCCGGCATGCAACCAATTTTACAGGGACGTGTCCGATGCCTGCTGATATGTGTCAGCGAACGCGCGCCTGTGGGGCGGGCATCGCCCGCCCAACCAGCGACAACTACGAAAAGGGGGTCACGAGGCTTTTCCCAGCACCCCATGCGAAGCCGCTTTTGTGAAAAGTCAGGCCATGGATGGCCGTTCTGGTGTTCCTGACTTCGAAATGCCGGCAGGCGCCGGAAGGTTGAGCGATGCAGCGATCAAGGACGATCGCACCTTAATTTGCGCTTCCGAATCCCGATCCTGCGAAATCGATGCGCGGCGGCTGACCGGCCACGTCCAGCAGGACCTGCGCGTAAGGTTCATCGAAGCTCACGGTCGAGATCTCGTCCCAGCCGAAGAACGACGGCTCGCGTAGCCATTCGGCGTCGGGGCTGATTTCCTGCAGGGTGAAACCGTCATCCTCGATGCCGAGGGGCCGCCCGATGTAGCAGACCTCGTGCTCGTCCTCGGTGTCCACGTGCACGCACATCACCGCGGCGTATTCGGCGGCGGCACGCACGACCTGGGTGATGTCGTCGAGCGGGAAGTTGTGGGGCAGGCGCGGATGGATGTTGCGAACCGCCAGCGCCTTTTCCATGAAGACGTGGTGGCTGTCGGGGGCTTCGACCTCGGTGATGTCGGCGAGGCGCATCGCGTACATGCCATCGAAGCCGATCTGGTCGCCCACCACCCACATCAGCAACCACTCGCGGCCGATGCCGGCCAGGTACCCGCAGAAACTGCCGTCCTCGAGGCCGCTGCGCCAGACCCGCACCAGTTCTCCCCGCTGCAGCGCCCCACGGAGCTTCGGGCGCGGACTCTCCGACTCGAATTTCAGAACCTTGCCCATGGTGTCATTGTAGCTGGCCGGCCGGGGAATACCCTGACCCGGTACTCAGAAGCTCTCCTTACAGGATGTAGCGCGACAAATCCTCGTCGGAGGCGAGGTCTTTGAGGTTTTTGTCGACGTATTCGGCGTCGATCACGTAGGTTTCGCCACTTTTGTCCGCGGCTTCGAACGAAATCGTCTCCAGCAGCCGCTCCATCACGGTCTGCAGCCGGCGGGCGCCGATGTTCTCGGTGCTTTCGTTCACGTCGAACGCCACTTCGGCCAGCCGCGCGATGCCTTCGTCCTTGAATTCGAGCGTCACGCCCTCCGTCTTCAGCATCGCGGCGTACTGTTTGGTCAGTGCGTTGTTCGGCTCCTCGAGGATCCGCTTGAAATCGTCCACCGACAGCGCCGACAGCTCGACCCGGATCGGCAGGCGTCCCTGCAGCTCGGGGATCAGGTCGGACGGCTTGGCCATCGAGAACGCGCCCGAGGCGATGAACAGCACGTGGTCGGTCTTCACCGGCCCGTACTTGGTGGAGACGGTCGAGCCTTCCACCAGCGGCAGCAAGTCGCGTTGCACGCCTTCGCGCGACACGCCCGCACCGGTGGTGCCCCAGTCGCTGCGCTGCGCGACCTTGTCGATCTCGTCGATGAACACGATGCCGTTCTGCTCGCAGTTTTCGATCGCCTGCGCGCGCAGCTCGTCGTCGTTTAGCAGCTTGCCGGCTTCCTCGTCGATCAGCAGCGGCCGCGCGGCCTTGATCTTCAGCTTGCGCTTCTGGGTCTTGCCGCCCCCGAGGTGCTGGAACATCGAACTCAACTGCTGCGACATCTCCTCCATGCCCGGGGGCGCCATGATCTGGACGCCGACGTTCATCGAAAACTCGAGTTCGATCTCGCGCTCGTCCAGCGCGCCGTCGCGCAGTTGCTTGCGCAGCTTGGTGCGGGTGGACGCATCGGATTCGATGCGTGCGGTTTCGGCATCGGCCGGCTGGTCCCAGCCGCCGCCCGCTTCGCGGCGCGGCAGCAGTGCGTCGAGGATGCGCTCGTCGGCGTGCTCCTCGGCCTGCGAGCGCACCCGCTCCTTGGCCTGGTCGCGGGTCAGCTTGTAGGCGACATCCGCGAGGTCGCGCACGATCGAATCGACGTCCTTGCCGACATAGCCGACCTCGGTGAACTTGGTCGCTTCGATCTTCACGAACGGCGCCTTCGCGAGCGTCGCGAGCCGCCGTGCGATTTCGGTCTTGCCCACGCCTGTGGGCCCGATCATCAGGATGTTCTTGGGCGTCACCTCGTTGCGGAACGCCGGATCGAGCTGCATCCGGCGCCAACGGTCGCGCAACGCGATCGCGACCGCGCGCTTGGCATTGTGCTGGCCGATGATGAAGCGGTCGAGTTCGTTGACGATTTCGCGGGGAGTCAGTTCGCTCATTGGCTTGAGTAACGGGAATGGGAAAACGGAAAGTGAGTATGCGGCGAGGCAGCGTGATGGGACTTCACCCCGTTCCCTGTTCCCTGTTCCCGCTGTCCAATTCCTCGATCGCCACGTTGTGGTTCGTGTAGATGCAGATGTCGCCGGCGATGCCGAGGGCCTTTTCGACGATCTGCCGCGCGTCGAGATCGCCGTTTTCCATCAGCGCCCGGGCCGCGGCCAGCGCATAGGGGCCGCCCGAGCCGATCGCGATCAGGCCGTGCTCGGGTTCGAGCACGTCGCCGTTGCCGGAAATCAGCAGCGAGGCATCCTTGTCGACCACCGCCAGCATGGCCTCCAGCCGGCCGAGGCGCCGGTTGGTCCGCCATTCCTTGGCCATCTCGACCGCGGCACGGGTCAACTGCCCGCTGTGCTTGGCCAGCTTGTCCTCGAAAAGTTCGAACAGGGTGAAGGCGTCGGCCGTCGCGCCTGCGAAGCCGGCCAGCACGTCACCGTTCTTGCCCAGCCGGCGAATCTTCCGGGCATTGGCCTTGACCACGGTGTTGCCGAGGGTGACCTGGCCGTCGCCGCCCAGCACGGCCTTGCCGTTCTTGCGCACCGACAGGATGGTAGTGGCATGGAAGGATTCCATGGACGCCTCGTGTTGAAAGGGATCGGCGAGTAGGTGGGGGCATTGAACCTGAATGGCAAGCGTCCCTCGCGGGGCGCGCGCCGGCGGGCGATCCCTCTTTGCTGGAGAGCAGGCCTTCGCGCATGTCGAAACGCACGGCGGCGTGGATTGACCCCATCGCGAAGCGGGACTTCGGAGCGGCAATTCCCGCGTACCGCAGGTCGTGGGTATGGCGATATGCGGCCATGTAGTGGTAAAACGACGCCGTGGTTGACGGACAGGGGTGTGCCGAACCGCGCTCTGATCGCATGGGGTTTGCGGCTCGGTACGGTCAGTGGGCACGGTGATGCATCTCGAAAAATTCCCCCGGGAGAACGTATGAACCACGAATTGAATCGCTTGACCCTCGCTGTGCGTCTGGGGCTGACGGCCGGACTTCTCGCGGCTACCGGCATGGCCCAGGCGCAGCAGCCGCCGAACGGCCAGAGCCAGACGGCCAATCCCGCCGACCAGGATCAGGCGAACAGTCAACCCAAGACGTTGCAGACCGTGGTCGTCACCGGATCGTTGATCCGGCGCGTGGATACCGAAACGGCGAGTCCCGTCACCATCATCGATCGCCAGAACATCACCAGTTCAGGCAAACCCACCCTCGGTGACATCCTGCAGCAACTGCCCAGCGTCGCCGGCAATGCCACCAATCCGCAGAACAACTCCAATGGCGGCGGCGTCGCGTCGCCCCTGACCGAAGGCGGCGACGGGGCCTCGCGTGTTTCGCTGCGCGGCCTCGGCACCGGCCGCACGCTGGTGCTGATCGACGGCCAGCGCATGTTGAATGCCGACATGAACCTGGTGCCCCAGAACATGGTGCAGCGGATCGACGTGCTGGCCGAGGGTGCCTCGACCACCTACGGGTCCGATGCCGTGGGTGGTGTCGTCAACATTCTCCTGCGCCATGATTTCGATGGCGTCGAAGTGAGCGCGAACGGCGGCATTTCCGGACACGGCGACGGCCAGCGGCACGGACTGAGCCTGACCATGGGCCACACCGGCGACAGGTACAACATCGTCGGCGGCATCAACTACAACAAATACGACGCGGTGCCCAACACTCGGCGTGATTTCGCGGCCCACCAGTTGTACCTGACCGATGGGCAGATCAGCGTCGCCGGATCCAGCTCCACCCCCAACGGCCGCATGCAATTGCCGGGGTCGTTTGCCGCGCAATACGGATGCACGCCCGATTCGACCGACCACATCGTGGTCACGCGGGATGCCGGCGATGGCACGACGCTCGGCGATTACCGTTGCCGCACTTCGAGCGACACCTTCAACTACGCCGCCTTCAACTACATCCAGGTCCAGCAGCAGCGCACCGACGGGTTCCTGGTCGGCAGCTACAACCTGACCGACAACATCACGGCGTTCGTCGACGCCTTCTACAACCATACCGAATCGGCCGGCCAGGACGCGTCCATTCCGGTGGGTACCGGTGACGGACTGGTGATTCCCGCGACCGCGCCGTTCAATCCGTTCGGCGTCACCTTCAGCCCGAATCCCATCCCCGGCGATCCGAACAGCGGCTACGTGTATCAGACGCGCCTGACCGGCGTGGGTACCCGCATCCACCCCTACACCACCAGCACCGGCCAGTTGATCGCCGGTTTGCGCGGCGCGCTCGGCCAGAGCAGCTGGAACTGGAATGTCACCGTCGATTACGGCCATACCTCGCGCACCCAGAACGACGAGAACGAGCTGTACATTCCCGCGTTGCAGGCGGCCATCGATGCCGGTGCCAACATTTTCGACCAGGCCAACAACGGCGCGGCATTGGGTGCGGGCGCGGTCGATGCGATCTACCGGAAGCGCGAGATCCTGCGGCAGATTTCGGCGGGCGCCAATGGCAACCTGTTCTCGCTGCCCGCCGGCGACGTGCAATTGGCCGTGGGCGCGTTGTATCGCAAGCAAAGCATGAACTACACGATCGATCCGCTCGCCTTGCTCGATCCCGTGACCGGCTTCTGCCAGATTTCGCAGGAGGCCTGCGGCTCACCCGGCAGCGGCAACGACAGCGTCAAGGAGGCCTTCGCGGAGACGCTGATTCCGCTGCTGAAGGAGGTGCCCGGTGCGTATTCGTTGAACGTCGACGTGGGTGTGCGCTACTCCGACTACAACAGCGCGGGCTCCACCACCAACGGCAAGGTCGCGATCGAGTGGCGTCCGATCCCGGACCTCTTGGTGCGCGGCACGGTTTCGCAGGTATTCCGGGCCCCGAACCTCGACCAGCTCTACGATGGCCGGTCGCTGGTGCAGCCGGCCTTGAACGACCCCTGCGCGCACCTGTCCGCCGCGGAGCTTGCGCAGCATCCCGTCGCGTGCCAGTACGTGCCGCCGGACTGGGCGGGCAACAGCCCCGCGCAGGTCAACACGTACTACTCGGGGGCGAACGTGGTGGGCGGCAATCTCAAGCCGGAACACGGCAAGTCGGTGGATTTCGGCCTGGTCTATAACCCGAGCTGGGCACAGGGCCTGAACACCAGCCTCGATTTCTGGCACATCTACCTGTACGACACGCTGGTGGCGATCGACGGTCGCACCGTGGTCGATGCGTGCTTCAACAACGGCGCGAGCCCGTTCTGCCCGTTCATCCATCGCTACGACAACACCACCCAGCAGCCGGGACAGGTCTTCTACATCGACACGCCGGTGGTGAACCTCGGATCGCTCAGTACCAGCGGCATCGATTTCACGGCCAACTACAAGCTGCCACACTTCGATTTCGGCGGCTTCGATCCGGGTGATTTCAAGTTGGGTCTGGCCACCAGCTACGTCTCCACCTTCAACAACAACAAGACCCCCGGGTTGCCCGGTTCCACCGTCGACAAATTGGCCGGAACCTGGAACGCGCAGTTCGGCAACGTCTCGCGCTGGCGCGCGACGGCCACCCTCGGCTGGGATCGGGGCAACTGGGATGCCCAGTGGCGCACGCGTTACATCAGCGGCGTCACCGCGCTCAACGCGGATTACGCGACCGGCGCGAGCTTGCCGGTCGCCTCGGTGGTGTACAACGACGTACAGGTCGGCGTGGCAGTGCCGGGCATCCACACTCGTTTCGATATCGGCGTGGACAACCTTTTCGACAAACGTCCGCCGCTGATCTACCACAACGGACAAGGCAACACCGATTCCGCCACCTACGACATGATGGGCACCTACTACTGGGCGCGCGCGACGCTGAAGTTCTGAACGCCCGCCACCCGGGTGCGACTGCACGGCAGGGCAAGGGCACCGCGCGAGCGGTGCCCTTTTTGCATCCGCTAGAGTGGCGCCATCCTGGAGGATCGCTTTCGCATGATTGCTTCGGCCACCCCCATCGTCGAATCCATGGCCACGGCATGGAAGGCGGGCGACACGCAACGCGTCCTGGTGCTGGCGGCGCAGGCGTCCGACGTCGAGGCCGACGACGAAGCGTTCCTCGCGCTGCTGGGCATGGCACGACAGCAGGCGGGCGATTATTCGCGGGCCGCGCAAACCTTCGGACGATTGACGAGCATCCAGCCGGATGTCGCGGCGTGGTGGAACAATCTCGGCGAATCATCCCGACAAGCGGGCGACCTGGCCGTGGCGGAACGCGCGCTTTCGAAGGCGCGGGCACTGGCGCCCGGCGATGCCGACGTGCTTTACAACCTCGGCCTGCTGTACATCCAGCAGCAGCGCTGGGCGCTTGCGCGCGGCGTGCTGCTGGACGCGGCGCGGCTGGCGCCGCGGTTCATCGAGGCGCGGTTGGAGGCGGCCCATGCCTGCCACGTTTGTGGCGATCTGGAGGGCGAGGAGGCAATGCTGGAAGGCGCCGGCGCGTGGCCTCCGCAGCCGGCTTCGCAGGCGTTGGTCCTCGCTTCCATTTTGTCCATCCTGGGTCGACTGGAGATCGCGCTCGATGTACTGGCGCAGGCGCGCCTGCCGGAGGGGCCGGCTGCCGACGCCATGCGGCTGCGCATCACCGCGCAGCGCGTCGCGTTGTACGAACGGAACAATCGGGTCGATCAGGCGCGGTGCGAACTGCAACAGTTGCCGCTGGACGCCCTTGACGCCTTGGGGGCAGGCGGGATCGACGCGCGCATCGACGTGTGGCGCGCGCATGCGGTGATGGCGATGCGCGAAGGTCGCCCTGCCGTTGCGGCCGCGCTTTTTCAGCGTGTGCTCGACGTAGCCGCCGACCCGGAGGTTGTATCGAATGCGGCCTTCGGCTTGGCTTCGGCGTGCGACCGGCAAGCGCAATATCGCGAGGCATGGAGCGCACTCGAAGTCGCGCACGCCGCGCAAATGGAAATCGTGCGACAAGCCGCGCCGGAGCTGTCGGAAGCGAGCGGCCAGCCTTTGCCGATGGTGTCGCGGTCGGTGGATGCGCGGGCATACGCCACCTGGAAACCGGTGAAGGGCCCATCGACCGCGCGGAGTCCGGTATTCGTGATCGGATTTCCTCGCTCGGGCACCACCTTGCTGGAACAGATGCTCGACGCGCACACCGACTTCCGGTCGATGGACGAGCGCGGCTACATCTACCAGTTGATCCAGCGCATGGAGCACGCGGAACAGAAATACCCAGCCGACCTCGCCGCCCTGACGCAACTGGAAGCCGATCAATTGCGCTCGGTGTACGGACGCCTGGTTGGCCGGACACTGCCGGACCTCGGCCAGCGCCGGCTGGTGGACAAGAATCCGCTCAACATGTTGTGCCTGCCGATGATCCTGCGACTGTTCCCGCATGCTTGCATCGTGCTGTGCATCCGGCATCCGTGCGACGTGTTGCTGAGTTGCAGCATGCAGGCGTTCCGCTCGCCGGCGTTCAGGTCGATGTGTTCCGCGCTGCCGCGGCTGGCGCGGGGATATACCGAAGCGTTCGAACAGTGCTGCGGGCACATCGAAGTGTTCAAGCCGCGTGTGCTGGAGTGGCGGTATGAATCGGTCGTCGCCGACCCGGCCGCGGCCGTCTCGAGGCTCGGAGATTTCCTGGCAGTGGCGGATGCATCGGCCATGATGGATTTCGCGGGCAATGCCCGACGCAAGCAGTTCATCGCGACCCCCAGCTATGCGCAGGTCACGCAGCCGTTGAACAAGGCGGCGGTGGGGCGCTGGATGCACTACCGGGAAATGTTCGAGCCGGTGTTGCCGGTACTGCGGCCGTGGATCGATCGTCTTGGCTACGACCTGTGACGCGTCATCGCCGGTGGCGGGCTTCTGATGCAGCGGGCGGGAAAAACGAAGCCCTTGACGTGACTGGGAATCGCAAGAACGACGAAAACCGCCCGCCTGCCGCAACGTCGCCGTTCACGCCCCGCTACCCGCCCGTCCCCCGCTTCCGCTTCGCGCGCGGATGCGCGGCGTCGTACACCTTGGCGAGGTGCTGGAAATCGAGGTGGGTGTAGATCTGGGTGGTGCCGATGTCGGCGTGGCCCAGGAGTTCCTGCACGGCGCGCAGGTTGCCGGAGGATTCGAGCAGGTGCGAGGCGCATGAATGCCGCAGCAGGTGCGGATACACGCGCTTCCAGACGCCTTGTTGCCGCGCCCGGCGTTTCAGCGCGGCACGAACCGCGCCGGCGGTCAGGGCACGTCCGCCGCGGCCGCGCAGGACCGGTTCGTCGGCGTCCGCCGGTTGTGCTTCGCGAAGCGCCGTCAGCGCCGACAGCGCCATGCGTCCGACCGGCACGATCCGCGTCTTGTTGCCCTTGCCGGTCACGCGCAACAAGCCTTGCTCGGCATCGAGGTCGCGCCAGCGCACCCCGCACAGTTCCGAAACCCGCAGCCCGCTCGAATACAGGAGTTCCAGCATCGCGTGATCGCGCAGTGCCAGTGGATCGCCTGCGGCCACCTCGACCAGCGTCGCCGCTTCATCGACGTCCAGCACCTCGGGCAGCTTCCGGCGCACCTTGGGCGAGCGCACCCCGGCGGCCGGATTGTTCTGGATCCTGCCGTCGCGGGCGAGGAACCGGAAGAAGCTGCGGAACGCCGACAGCATCGCCCGCAGCGATGGCGGTTCCAGCCCGCGCCGGTGTTCGGACGCGATGAAGGTCTGCAGTTGCTCGCCGCGAAGTTCGCTCCAGTTCCCGATCGCGAGGCCGTCGGCGAAGCGGGTCAGCGCGTCCAGCGCGTGGGTGTAGTTGCGCAGCGTGCCGGGTGAATAGCGCCGCTCGACCTTCAGGTATTCGAGGAATCCCGCGGCATCGGCGGCCAGCGCGCCATTCATCTCATTCGGCCGGGAACCGCGAGATCGCGGCGTCCAGCGCCTGCGCGATCAGCTTGAGGAAAATCGTGCCGATGCCGGGGTGGAAGCGGTTGGGATCGTCGCTGGCGATCGCGAGCATGCCGAGGCCGCCGATCCTGAGCAGCGCCGCCGATTGCACCCGGGCTGTCTCGCCGCCGAACAGCCGCTCGAGCTTTTCCGGCGCGAGGCGCCCGCAGGCCGGTTCGCCCCGCGACAGGAACTCGGCGAATTCCGGCCATGCCCGGGGGCCCTCCGGCACTGCGACCATCCAGCCGGCCTGCGGCAGGTCGGCGCCCGCACGGAACAGCACCAGGCGAACGAGGTCGGTGTGGAAGTCCTCGTGGAGCGCGGCGACGAAACTCTTGCAGGTATCGGCGAGGTTGTCGTCTCGCAACAGTCCGACCGTGAGGGTGTGCACGCGCACCATCAACTGCTCGTTGTCGCCGGCGACCTCGACGAGTTCCGCCAGCCGCTGGTTGAGTTCCCGGTTGCGCGCACGCAGGGTTTCGAGCTGGTAGGCTGCGAGCGATGCCGCCGGGCCGTGTTCCCGCGGCATCACCAGTTCCGCGGCGACGTCCGGAAAGTGTTCCAGGAAGCGCGGATGCTGGCGCAGGTATTCGGCGACATCCATTGCCTCGAGGCTTTGCTTCAGGGTCAATTCGGACATGCGTGGAGTGTCGTGTGAAGTTGCCGCGAAGTTTGGATGTTCGGACGACCGAACGCAATCCGCGGAACATGCAAGCAAAATGGTTTTTCGTCGGGTGGCCTTGGAATCATCCGAGCCATTCGCCGTCGAACACGAATGCGGCGGGGCCGGTCATCCACAACGGGTGGCCAATGCCGCGCCAGGCGATCTCGAGGGTGCCGCCCGGCAGTTCGACGAATACGCGGTTGCCGACGCGGCCGCGCCGGTGCAGAGCGGCCACCGCCGCGCATGCGCCACTGCCGCAAGCGAGCGTCCAGCCAGCGCCGCGTTCGTGCACGCGCAGACGGATCGTCTGCGGATCGACGATCTGCACGAAGCCGGCATTGGCTCCCTCGGGAAACCGGGGATGCGTGGTGATCCGCGGCCCCAGGCGATCGACGCGCGGATCCGCCACATCGGCGACTTCCATCACGGCATGCGGATTGCCCATGGAAACCGCGGCGATCTCGAGGTGGTCACCGTCGATCTCCAGCGGATAGGTTGCGGCGAAGGCGGGTGCATCGAATGGAATGCGCGCGGGTTCGAACACCGGCTCGCCCATGTCGACGGCGACGGTCGCGGCATCCGCCAGCCGCATCGCCACGACGCCTGCGGGGCTTTCCAGCCTGGCCTCGGTGCCGGGCGCGAGCACGCCGTCGCGGTGCAGCCACGCGCCGATGCAGCGCGCACCGTTGCCGCATTGTTCGGCACGCGAGCCGTCGGCATTGCAGATGGAGTAGGCGGCGACGCAGGTTCGGTCCTGTGGGCGCTCGATCACCAGCAACTGGTCGAACCCGATGCCCTTGTGCCGATCGGACATGGCCTGGATGACACTGGCCTCGATCTGCAGCGCGTCCGTGCGCGCGTCCAGCACCACGAAATCGTTGCCCAGTCCGTGCATCTTCGTGAAACGCAAGCCCATGGCGATGCGGCTCAGCCGCTGCGGGCAGGGGCGGCGGAGGTGGCGCCGGCCACCGGCTGCGGCGGTGCGGGCGCCACGGACGCGGCGGGTGCTGCAACGGAAGACGCCGGTGCAGCAGGGGAGGCAGGCGCGGCCGGCGCCACGGGCTTCGGCAGGAACAGCGGTCCCTTCTGCCCGCAGCCCGCCAGCAGCGCTGCGCCGAACAACAGCAGCGATGCGGACACCACGTGACGGCGCATGTTCGGAATCCCGATCAGGAACATCCTGCGAGTATATGGGGCGCGCCGGGGACGCGGTTCAGTGGCCCGAGCTGGATGCCCCCGCCGGCGCCGCCTGCGCCGGATTCTTTCCCGCGCCCGCGGCCTTCACGTGCGTCTGGCTCTCTTTTTCCAGCGAGCCGACGGTGACCACGCCACGCCAATGGGCGTCCCGCATCTGGAAGTACTTCTTCGGATCCCAGCGCCATGGGCTCCAGAAATCCGTGCTGCCGCAACCGGCCTGGGAGGTGCCTTCGATGGTGGGACCGCCGCAGCCGCCCTTCATGACACCCACCGATTCGGCCCCGAAGTCGAAGCCGGTCCGCGAGCCGGTCATTTCGGTCCTGGCTCGTTCCAGCGCCCGCACCATGCGCGGCTTGGCCACCGCATCGCCGTATTCCGGCAGCAGTTTGTCCAGCACCGCCACCGCCTGGTCGTGCTGCGCGGGGGTGAGGGCTTCGCAGACCCGGTCACGGGTGGCGATGTACGTCGGGTACTTGCGTTCCGCGGCCAGGGCGATCCAGGCGCAGGCAGTGACCGGGTCCTTGGCGACGCCGCGGCCGTTCTCGTACATCAGGCCGATGCTGAGCTGCGAGAACTTGTCGGCGTAGCGGGCGCCGTACTCGAAATATTTCATGGCGGCCTTGAACTGGCCCTCGTAGAAAAGCCGCATGCCGGCGAACTCGCCGAACAGGTCGGGATGCCCCCAGGTCGATGAGTTGTTCATCGCGGTAATGATGCGATCGATCGTCGCGTCCGCCTTGGGTCGCTCGACCACCGGTTTGGCCGGAACGGCAGGGGCGCTGGACGAGGACGCCGGGGCCGGGCTGCCGGTGGTGGTCGCCATGGGCGAAGCGGCAGTTGCGGCAGGGGCCGTGATCGCAAGGATCGCGGCGGAAAGAAGGCCCAGCGTCAAGGAACGTTTCATTGCGGACTCCTTGTCAAGTTTGCTTTACAACCTTAGCCAAGGCCGCCTGGCATGTCAAGTTTGCTTGACATGTTGCGTGCGAGCCGCGGCACCCGGCGCAATCCGGAGGGTCATGATGCTCGCGTGAGGGACAGCGCGCACGTCCCGGATGTAATGCAATCCGCCTTGACAGGTGTCATGGGTCGGCCAGTGCCTTGGTGAATCGCCAGCCGTCGGCGCCGTCCTCGTAGAATCCCTGGAGGCGGGTCGTGCGCCGATAGCCGTGATGCTCGTAGAGCGCGATCGCCGCGCGATTGTCGGTCCGGACCTCGAGGTCGAGCACGTTGCAGCCGTGCCGGCGGGCGTCGGCCTCCGCGGCTGCCAGCAGCGCCTTGGCCAGGCCGCGCCCGCGCGAAGCCGCCGCGACGGCCAGCGAATACAGGCGTGCCCGACGCGAGTTGCGGCGATGGAACACGACGGCGGCGCCGTCGATGCGGTCGCGCGGCCCGGCCACCAGCACGCACGCGCTGTCGCTGCCGATGTGGCGCCGCCATTGGGGCCGGCTGATGCGGTCGGACTCGAAGGTCACGCGCTCCAGCGCCACCAGCGCATCGAGGTCGTCGGGGGAAGCTTCGCGTATCCGGGCCGCGGGATCGGGGGTCATGCGCATGCCATCTTGCGTTTGCCGCGCAGGATACCGACACTGCGCGGACATTCGAATGTGGTTCGCCGGGAGTGGCGGACCCGTGCAGCGTAGCGGAAGGATGCAATGAGTCGACTGGCCATCGTCGTCGAAAAAGCCTCGGACTGGGGCTCCTATTACCCGTCGGACAATGTCGTCACCGCGATGCAGTACCTGCGCGAGCCGGTCGGCGGCGACGAACGGACCCACGTGATCAACCTGTGCCGCAGCTACAAGTACCTCGGCATCGGGCATTACGTTTCGTTGCTGGGCGAAGCCCGCGGCCATCGGGTGATCCCGTCGGTCCGCACCATCAGCGACCTGCGCAAGCGTGCGCTGTACAACCTCGACGTCGAGGACCTCAACCAGAAACTTGCGCACTTCCTGCCGGCCGGCGGGCAGGACACCACCGATCTCGGGATCCTGGTGTATTTCGGCGTTACCTCGTACCCGGCGCTGCAGGACCTTGCGCGGCAGGTGTTCGAGACGTTTCCCTGTCCGCTGCTGCGGATCGAGTTCGAGCGGGACCGCTCGTGGCAGATCAGCGCAATCAAGCCGGTAGGACTGCATACACTCGACGACGCCCAGGAAGACGCTTTCGCGCAAGCCCTCGATGCCTTCTCCAAGCGCCTGTGGCGCAAGCCGCGCACGCGCAAGCAGTACCGCTACGACCTCTCGATGCTGGTCGATCCCAAGGAGACGATGCCGCCTTCCAACGCCCGCGCGCTGAAGCACTTCATCGCCGCCGGTCGCGAACTCGGCATCGACGTCGACACCGTCACCAAGCAGGACTATCCGCGGCTGGCCGAATACGACGGGCTGTTCATCCGCGAAACCACCGCACCCGACAACCACACGTACCGCTTCGCGCACAAGGCCGAGCGCGAGGGCATGGTGGTGATCGACGATCCGACCTCGATCCTGCGCTGCACCAACAAGATCTACCTCAACGACCTGCTGCGTTCGAAGAAGCTCGCGGTGCCGCGCTCGGAAGTCCTGTACCGGGAAGACGCGAAACAGTTGCGGGAACTGCCGGCACGGCTGGGCTTCCCGCTGGTGTTGAAGATCCCGGACGGCTCGTTTTCGCGCGGCGTGGTCAAGGTCGAGGATGAAAAGCATCTGGTCGAGGCTGCCCAGCACCTGTTCCAGAGCACTGCCCTTTTGATCGCGCAGGAATTCCTGTACACGGAATTCGATTGGCGGATCGGCGTGCTGAACCGCAAGCCGCTGTACGCCTGCAAATACTTCATGTCGCGCGGGCACTGGCAGATCTACAACCACAGCGCCCGCGGCAGCGCCCGCTCGGGTGGATTCGAAACACTGAGGCTCGAGGACGTGCCGCCCGACGTGGTACGGCTCGCCGTACGCGGCACCGCCCCGATCGGGACCGGCCTTTACGGCGTCGACATCAAGCAGACCCGCGATCGCGCGGTGCTGATCGAGGTGAACGACAACCCGTCGATCGATGCCGGCGTCGAGGATGCCGAACTGGGCGAGGATCTTTACCGCAGCATCATGGCCGAGTTGCTGCGGCGGATGGAAGCCAAGCGCATCGGGATTTCCACGCAGGCCTCGGCGCGCGGGGCTTCACCGTGACCGCGGCGGCCGCGGGCGCAGGCGGCGCGCCAGCAGGATGACGGACGGCGCGACCAGGGCCCAGAACGTGAGCGACCAACCGAGATGGGTGTCGCGCAGCGGCAAGGGCGTGAGTCCCAGCAGCACGATTCCGCAGGCAAGCCAGGTACTTGCGCCGAGCGTTATCGGGTCCGGCGTTGCGCCGGGCTGCGGGCGTCGCAGGGGCCGGCCGCCGGTGAACCGGTCGCACGCGGGAGCGAACGAGATGCCGTGGCGGAACGGTTGCCGATGACTGCGGTGGGTGCCGGCGCTACGGCGCGTAGGGGTAACGGTCGCGGTTTTGCGGTGCATGGGGCGGCTCCGGTGATGGTTGCGGGCAGTCTGTGCGGCCTTGGTCTCGCGGACTGCGACACGCAATCGCCACCTGAGCGTTGCGGGTGTTGCTACGCTTTGCGGAGTCCCCGCTCCATCGACAAACCGTCGCGCGCAGCGCGATTCGTCGAGTCCCCATCTTCCTTCCGGGGAGACGGAAGGGTGGGGCAGAACAGGAGCCTCGAGGCAGCCCATGCCCCTTCCGCGTTACGCCGTCTTCGGTCACCCCACTGCCCACTCGCTGTCGCCGCGGCTGCATGCGCTGTTCGCGGCGCAGACGGGCATGGGTCTCGAATACGTTGCAATCGATGCGCCGCCCGCGGACTTTCCGGCCGCGATCCGCTCGTTTTTCAAGAAGGGTGGAAGCGGGGCCAACGTGACCCTGCCGCACAAGGCGGCCGCATTCGACGTTGCCGACGTCCCAACGGCAACAGCCGAACGCATCCGCGTGGCCAACGTGCTGACACGCCTGCCGGATGGCCGGATCGAGGCCGACAGCAACGATGGCGCCGGGATGCTCACCGACCTGCGTGCGCGTGCCGGCATCGATCCCCACGGATGCGACGTGTTGTTGCTCGGTGCCGGCGGCGCCGCGCGGGCGACCGCGTTCGCGCTGCTGGACGCCAAGGTTCGCACGTTGGTGATCGCCAACCGCACTTTCACGCGTGCGCAGGCGCTTGCGGCCGCACTCGTGCAGCCGGAACGGGTGCGGGTCAGGCGCTGGGAGGCCCTGGATTCGCGGACGCCGTTCCACCTGATCGTGAATGCGACCTCCGCGGGCGTACGCCGCGAACCGCTGGCGTTGCCGGGGACACTCGCCGATACGGAATCCGTCGGGTACGACCTCAGCTATGGTGAGGCCGCACAGCCGTTCCTCGAGTGGGCGAATGCTGCCGGCTGCGCACGTGCCTGCGATGGTCTCGGGATGCTGGTCGAAACGGCCGCCGCCTCGTTCCATTGCTGGCATGGGGTGCAGCCGGACACCGATACGGCATTGGACACATTGCGTCGCACGCTGTTGTAGGAACGCGCCATGCGCGCGACACGTGCCGACGCGGTTCCGTCGCGCGCATGGCGCGCTGCTACAAAACCATCGCCAGATATTCGTCCTTGAGTTCGACGTAATGGTTGGCCGAGTAACGCAGCGCCTCGACCTCGGAGTCGCTCAACCGACGCACGCAGCGCGCGGGGCTGCCCACCCACAGCTCGCCTTCGCCGACGACCTTGCCGGGCGCGACCAGCGCGCCCGCGCCGACGAACGCGTGCCGCTTGACCACGACGCCGTCCAGCAGGGTCGCGTGCATCCCGATCAGGCAGCAGTCGCCGATCGTGCAGGCATGCACCACGGCACCATGCCCGATCGTGACGTCGTCGCCGACGATGCACGGGAACCCGCCGGGCGAGTACGGGCCGTCATGGGTCACGTGCAGCACCGCGGTGTCCTGCACGTTGCTGCGCGCGCCGATGCGGATTTTCTCGACGTCACCACGCACCACCGCGCCGGGCCAAAGCGACACGTCGTCGCCGAGTTCCACATCGCCGATCACGGTGGCGGCGGGGTCGACATACACGCGCGCGCCGAGCCGTGGCTCGACACCCCGATAAGCACGCAAGTTGGCCATGTCAATTGTTCCTGGCGGATCACGACGCGCCATCGTAACGAAGGGATGGATCCGGCGGTACGCCCGCGCCCGGGTGCGTCCTGCACCGGCCGCGCCCGCGTCGGTTCACGATTTTCCGGTCGGAGCAGTGTGTTCGCGCAGCGCAT
>DASSNH010000286.1:0-7661 GCA_035701405.1 Rhodanobacteraceae bacterium | reverse complement strand
GTCCGCGCCGCGGCCGCGCACTGAAGTGAACGAAGAGCGCGCGCGCTCGATCATCAGCCGCAACGATTCGCCCGACGTGGCATTCGAGCAGTCGATCAATCCCTACCGCGGCTGCGAGCACGGCTGCATCTACTGCTTCGCCCGGCCGTCGCACAGCTATCTCAATCTCTCGCCGGGACTGGACTTCGAGACCCGGCTGTTCGCCAAGACGAATGCGGCGGAACAGTTGGCGCGCGAGCTCGCCAAGCCGGGTTACCGCTGCACGCCGATCAATCTGGGCGCCAACACCGATCCGTACCAGCCGATCGAACGGCGTTATCGCCTGGCCCGTGCGATCCTGGAAGTGCTCGCGGCGACCCGCCATCCCTGCACCATCGTGACCAAGAACGCGCTGGTCGAACGCGACCTGGACCTGCTGGTGCCGATGGCGGAAAAGCGCCTGGTGCAGGTATTCATCTCCTGCACCCAGCTCGACAACCACCTCGCCGCGAAGCTGGAGCCGCGTGCGTCGGCGCCGCACCGGCGCATCCAGGCGGTCAGGACCTTGAACGAAGCCGGCGTGCCCTGCGGCGTGCTGGTCGCGCCGATCATCCCGGCGTTGACCGACCGCGACATGGAACACGTGCTGGAAACGGCCTCGCAGGCGGGCGCGCGGATGGCGGGCTACACCATCTTGCGCTTGCCCTGGGAATTGAAGACGCTGTTCCGGGAGTGGCTGGAACTCAACGTACCGCAGCGTGCCGAACACGTGATGAGCCTGGTCCGCCAGATGCGCGGCGGCCGCGAGAACGATCCGTCATTCGGCACCCGCATGCGCGGCCAGGGGCCGTTCGCGGAATTGCTGCGGCGCCGCTTCGACGTGGCCTGCCGGCGCCACGGCTTCCATCGCGCCCGTGAACTTCGGCTGGATTGCTCGCGCTTCGTGCCGCCGCGCGAGCCGTCGCCGCAGGGGCAGTTGTTCTAGCGGGGCGATTGGCACTCACGGGAAAAAGGCATTCGACGCGGATCAACGCGGATCAAGCAGATCGCAGGTGAGCCAAGTTCATCCGCGCAAATCCGCGTCGATAAGCTTCCTGCCGCCGCCTGCTGTAGCCCGTCAGTCTTGCGTGCCCTGTCCGGAAAGATATTTCCCGAACCAGTCCAGCGTACGGCGCAGGATGTCCTCCAGGTCCTTGGGGTCGGCGATGTGGTGGCCCTGGTTGGCGTACACGACCAGCGTCGTCGGCACGCCGAGCGTCTTCAGCGCGTGCCAGTATTCGAACGATTGCGGCGCGGGGCACTCCTCGTCGCGCTCGCCCACCACGATCAGCGCGGGGGTGTGGGTCCGCTTGATGAAGTTGATTGCGGAACTCTTCGCGTACGCCGCGGGATCGTCGTACAGCGAGGCACCGAAGAACGGGATCATCCACTGGTCGATCTGGTTCTGGCCGTAATAGCTCTGCCAGTTGGAAATCCCCGCGCCCGCCACCACGGCCTTGAAGCGATCGGTGCGGGTGGGCGCGAACATGCTCATGAAGCCGCCGTAGCTCCAGCCGATCATCCCGAGGCGCTGATCGTCGACCGGCACGAGCTTCTCGATCTTGTCGATACCCGCGAGGATGTCGTCGAGGTCGCCGTAGCCCATCTGGTTGCGGATCGCCTGCGCGTAGGCCTCGCCCTCGCCGAAGCTGCCGCGCGGGTTGGGCATCAGCACGAAGTAGCCGAACTGCGACAGCGCCGTCGCCTGTGCGCCCCAGGCCGGCAGCATCGCCGACGATGGACCGCCGTGGACATGCACGACCATCGGGTAGGTCTTGTGCGGGTCGAAGTCGGCCGGATACATCAGCCAACCCTGCACATGGCGGCCGTCGTTGTTCCATTCCACCGAACGCGACTTGCCCCAGGTGTGCTCGAGGCCGGCGTTGAGCGCGGTCACGGCAGGCGGCGGACGGGTGCCGAGCACGCCCGCGTGGACCTCGGGCGGTTGATCGAAGGAACTGGCAGCGTAGGCGATGCGACGCGGCGAGTCCGTCGACAGCGACACCGAGAGCGCGGCGCGCCCATCGCCGATCACGCCCGGTGCGGTGAACCAGGTGCGCGTCTGCCGCGCCCGGTTGCCATCGAGCGTGTATTCGGTGACCTCGACCTTGCCGCTCGCGATCTGGGTGACCAGCAGCGAACGTGCATCGAGGAACGTGTACCACGCGGGCGTGACCTTCACGCCCGGGGTCAGGTCGACGGGTTCGCCACCGGACGCGGCCACGGCGTAGATGTCGCCGCCGGTCGCGCCGCGGTCGCTCATCAGCCCGCCGATGAAGAAGACGCGGGCGTTGTCGGGCGACCACCGCGGCAACGCGATCTGGAGTCCGTCGAGCGATCCGTTTGCGGTGGCCGGATCGGCGATGATGGTCGGCGCTGCGCCGGCGCGCGCGTCCTGCACGTACAGCTTGGCGGTCCACCAGTTGTTGTCGCCGGGCGGGGGCGCGGCCGTGTAAGCCATGCGGCTGCCAATCGGCGAGAGCCGGAACTCGTAGACGTACAAACCATCGGGCGTCAGCATCGCGGGCGTTCCGCCCGCGGCCGGGACCTGCGCGATCCCCTGCACCTGCACGTCGGTGTCGCCGATCACGCCGACCCGCGGGTTGCCCGAGGCGGTCGCATACGGCAGCCGGGTCGCGCCGGGCACGTACAGGAATGCGATCTGCTTGCCGTCGCGCGACCACTGCATGTCTTGCGCGAAGCCATCGATGTCAGCGACCTTGCGCGGCGCGGCGCCGGCGTGCACGTCGACCACCCAGATGGCGCCGCGGATGGGTTTGGTGTTGGAGGGATCGACCTTGCAACGCGTCAGCACCGCCAGTTCATTCCAGCGCGGCGCCCAGCGGATGCCTTCTTCCCGGCAGACTCCGGGGATCGCGATGGCGTGGGCGTTGCGGCCCGTCCAGGAGCCGAGCATCAAGATGGTCTGGTCGCCCTTGGAGCTGATCCACGCGAGGTGCTGGCCGTCGTAGGACAAGGCGACCGCCGGCACCTCCTTCACCTGCGCACGTTGTGCGAGGATCCGTTCGATGCTGGCACTCCGGGTGTCTCTCGGCGCGGCCGCGAGCGCCGGCGCCAAGACAAACGCGAGGCCGGCAGCCAGCAGTGCGATATGGGTGGAAGGTCTACGCATGGAAGGCGTCCGCGAAGGTGAAGCGACGCACCGTACACCGGGTCTGGTCGTGCGCCAAGTGACGAAAGGCGTGCCGCGCGCCGTTGCGCCGCAGATGGCTATTGACCTTGTCCCAAGGGCAGGCCGTAGTGTGTGCGCGCGATGTCGAAGCCAGCCGCCACCATGAAGTACCTGAGGATCGGGCAGATCACCGACCGCACGGGTGTCAGCCGCAAGGCACTGCGCCTGTACGAGGCGCGCGGATTGCTGGCACCCGATGGCCGGTCCGCGGCGGGCTATCGCCTGTACGGCGCAAAGGCGTTGACGCGCCTCGCCGAAATAGGGGTGCTGAAGCGAGCCGGCTTCACGCTTTCCGAGATCGGCAAGCTGCTCGAACACGACGGCTCGGCCGCGGCGCTGGTGGAAGCGCGCATCGCGGCGCTGCGGGTAGAGGTGGCTGCCAAGTCGCGTGCGCTCGTCGCGCTGGAACGCGCCTGGCGGGGACTGGCATCGGCATCGCAAACCATCGATCAACTCGTGGAGGACATCCAGATGAACGAAGAACTGGACATGCGATTCAGCAAGGCCGAAATGGCCGAGTTCAAGCATCGCGCCGAAGCGCTGGGCAAGCACTTCACGCCCGACGAGCGCGAACGGATGCGCCGGCGCGCCGAGGAACTCGGCGAATCACGCGTGCAACAGGTGAACGCCGCGTGGCCCGGGCTGATTGCCGACGTGCGCACGGCGATGGATGCCGGCACGCCGCCGACCGATCCCGCAGTCCAGGACATGGGCCGCCGCTGGCACGCCTTGGTCCAGGCATTCACGGGCGGCGACGCCGCGATCGGGCGCCGGATGAAGGAAGCCTATGACAAGGAGCCGCAGGTGATGGCGGCCCAGGGCATGGACCACGCGATGTTCGCCTACATCCGCGATGCGATGCGGGCGGCGGGGTTGGAGCTGTCCACGTGAAGCAAGCGGGGCGTCGCGAGACGCCCCCCTCTTTCACTGCCTGTCTTTCACGAACCGGCTGAACAGGTCGTGGATGCGGCGGTATTCGTCGTACCAGGCGTCCGCATGTTCGAACGCGTGGCGCTCGGTCGGGTACAAGGTGATCCAGAAGTTCTTCTTGTGCAGCTCGATGAAGCGCTGGTACAGGCGGATCGAGTCGGCCGGCATCACATTGTTGTCGATCAGGCCGTGGCTGATCAGCAGCGGGTCCTGGAGGTTCTTCGCGTATTCGATCGGCGAGGAAATCCGGTATGCCTCGGGATCGAGCTGCGGGGTATTGAGGATGTCGGAGGTGTACCCGTCGTTGTAGCTGGTCCAGTCCGATGGCGGACGCAGCGCGGCGCCTGCGGCGAATTCGCCCGGCGCGCGCAGCAGCGCCATCTCCGTCATGAAGCCGCCGTAGGAACCTCCGTAGATGCCGATGCGGCCGGGATCGACGTGGTGGTTCTTCACCATCCAGGCCTTGCCATCGAGCAGGTCCTCGAGCTCCGGATGGCCCATCTGCCGGTAGATCGCGTCGCGCCAGTCGCGCCCGTAGCCGGCCGATCCACGGTAGTCCATGTCGAGCACCACGTAGCCTTCCTGGGTCAGCAGGTTGTTGAACATCTGCTCGCGGAAGTAGTACGACCAGCCCTTGCTGACATCCTGCAGGTAGCCTGCGCCGTGCACGAAGATCACCGCGGGATGGTCGTGCGAGGTGTTGTAATCGACGGGTTGGTAGTACTTGGACCAGATCCCGAAGCCGCCATGGCTGCTAGGGACCTCGACGAATTGCGGCTGCACCCAGGTGGACGAGAGTGCCTTGTATTCGGCCGTGCGGGTGTCGGTGAGCTCGCGCGCGCCCGAGCCGTCCGCGTTCGCCACCGCGAGTTGCGCCGGGATGTACGCACTGGAATGCAGCACCGCGAGCTTGCTGCCGTCGGGGGACAGCTCGAACAGGCGGCTGCATTCGGAGCAGGACACGCCTTCGAAATGCGTGACGCGCTCGAGATCACCGCCCGTGGTCGGCAGGCGATAGATGTCGTAGGCGTAGGGCGCCTGCTTGTTGGAGAGCACATAGAACCACTTGCCGTCCGGCGATACCACCGGGCTGGACACTTCGTAATGGGTTCCGGTCAGTGCGCGCGGCTTTCCGTCCAGGGGCTTCACGTACAACTGCGCCCAGCCGCTGGCTTCGGACTCGAACCACAGCGTCCGGTTGTCCGGCAGCCACCCGAGTTCGTTGAAGCTCCAGTTGATCCAGGCCGGATCGGTGAGGCGGTCCTGCGTGACCAGCTTGTGGTCATTGAAGTCGATGGTTTCGATCCAGCGATCCTTGTGGTCGGTGGCGACCAGTTCGATCGCGACGTTGCTGGCGTCGTCGGTCCAGGCGATCGCCGGTCCATAGCCGTCGGCGGTCGGAATGAAGTTCACCGATACCGGACGCGTCTTCGGTGCGGCCAATGCAGCGGCCTCGTCGCCGTGGCCCTGCTTCTTCAGCTCGGCGATGCGCCGGGTCCGCAGGTCGTGCAGCGGATCGTCGTGGATGCCGGGCAGCGCATCGAGGGACAACTTGTATTGCTTGTGGGCGCGCAGGTCCAGCAGGACCAGCGCGTGCGGCGCCGGCGAATTGCGGCCTACGTAGCTGCGGGCTTTCTCGGTTTCGGGATAGCCGGACTCGTTGACGTAGTGCACGACTACCGGATGCTTGCCGCGCTGGTACGACTTCGGCTCGGTCACCACCACCATCCAGCGCGCGTCCGGGGACAGCGACGTGGTCACGACCTTGACCTGGTCGCCGAGGTAGAACGGTGCGGGCGCGCGTGCCGGGTTTTCGGCGGCGAGCTGGTCTTCGCGTTCGCGCATGGCCTGCTTGTCGGCCTTGTCTTCGCGCAACGTCGAGAAGAGATGGAGCTGCAGGCGCTCGAGCTGGTCCGGCTTGGCATCGGCCGGGTCGTCCTTGGCTTCCAGTGCGGCGGCCTGCGACACCAGGCCGGAGTCTGCGTCCCACACATACCAGTCGTCGCCCTGCCGCCAGCTCAGCAGTCGGCCGTCGGCGGAAAACTGGAGGCCGGACTTGCCGGCGTCGCTGCGGGTAACCTGGCGGGTCGCGCTGCTCGCGACATCGCGCACGAACACGTCGCCGTGGCGCAGGAACGCCGCGCGGTCGTGCGCGCGGTCGAATATCGCCGGACCGTCGGACGTGGCCAGTTCCGCGTCGCCGAGTTTCACCGGCGCGCCGCCGTTCGCATCGACTCGATACAGGTCGTGCAGGGGGCTGCCCTTGCGCTTCAGCTCGAAGTAGATGCTGCGGCCGTCGATGCTCCAGTAGGGGTCCTCGACCGGCGGCCCGATCCAGTCGGGATCGGCCATGATCTGCTCGAGGGTGAGTTCGTGGCTGCTGGCTTGCATGGCCGGCGCCGCATCCTGTGGCGCGGCCGCGAACGCGCCCGCGCTGACGACCAGTAGGCAGGCAAGACCCGCGACTGCAGTGCGATTCATGGAGGTGGCCCCGAGCAAAAGACCGGAGCCTAGCCAAACGCCGCATGCAGGCGCAAGCGCCGGAAGTCCGGGGTCGTGTGCGCAGCGGCCGGCGTGCGCTACCCTGCGCGGAACCCATCGTTTCCGGAGTCCGAGCATGTTCGCGATCCGTGCCGCCGCCGGCTTCGGCCTCGGCCTCGTGTCCGCCCTCGCGCTGGCGCAAACGCCCGAGCCGCACCCGCGCGCGGCCACCGGCTACGCGCTCATCGACACCCAGCACGAGGTTCCCGCCATGCCGCCACCGACAGCCAGGCACGACGTCACCGAAACGTACTTCGGAACCGTGGTGCACGACCCGTACCGCTGGCTGGAAGACGCCGACGCACCGGCCGTCACGCAATGGATCGCGGCACAGAACGAGCATACCGAGAAGCTGATGGAAGGCTTCGCCGACGCCAAGGCGATCGCCAGGCGGGTCGGCGAACTGGCGCTCACCTCCACCCAGCGTTCCGATCCGGAAATCGTGGGCGGCACCTTGTTCTACCTGCGCCAGACCCCGCCGCAGCCGCAGGCCGTGCTGGTCGCGCAGGGGTGGCCGCAAGGCGGCGCGCGGGTGCTGGTCGACCCCAACGCCCACGGCGGCATGGCGATCACCGGTTACTGGCCGTCGCCGGACGGCCAGTACGTCGCCTACGGCACCGCCGAAGGCGGCGACGAGGCCACCACGATCCGTTTCGTCGAGGTCGCCAGCGGTAAGGCGTTGCCGGATGCGCTGCCGCAAGCGGGTGGCGGCACCACGCCGCAGGCGCTGGTGTGGGACGCCGACGGCAAGGGCGTGACCTACGTGCGCCTGCCGTTGCCCGGGACGGTGCCGGACGACCAGTTGCAGTTCGACGCGGCGCTGTACCACCACGCGCTCGGCAGCGACGCGAAGGATGACGCGGTGGAATTCGGAAAAGGCTTGTCGAAGGTCGCCGAGTACACCCTGCTCGGCTCGGTCGGCGCCCGCCATGCCGCCGCGCTGCTCCACTACGGTGACGGCGCGCCCGACGCGGTGTAC
>DASSNH010000285.1:0-2429 GCA_035701405.1 Rhodanobacteraceae bacterium | reverse complement strand
GCCGACGCCTGCACGGCGCGCGACCGCGCCGATCGTGAGGGGGGCAGTGGGGGCTGGCCGGGCCGCCGGCCGTTTCGCGGGCTTGTCCATGCAGCCATCCTAAACCCTTGACCATAGTCCAGAGTCAAGGGTCTTCGTCCGCGTTCGACTATGCTGCCAAGCGCGCCTGCACGGCAGCCGCGTGGGGTGGAATCCGCACAGCGACTTCCGCCGTTCCGCTTCCGCCGCACGCTTCCGGCGGAAACCGCTTGCGGGTTCCGCTCTACCCGTGGTCCGGTGCGGGTGAGGTTCCCGCGCCGGCCGGGGCCGGCGCGGCGGACATCGCCGGCGGCGGCATCGCCGTTCCCGTGGGTGCCGGCGCCGGCTGCATGTCGTGCATTGCTCCGGCGTTGGCGGTCAGTCCGCGATACTCGGTGGCACTCATCTTCGGCTGCTTCTGGAGGAACGCGACCATCGCCCAGATCTTCTGGTCGTCGTGCGTCTTGCCCCACGCCGGCATGGCGGTCATTTTCAGGCCGTGCTTGATGATCCAGAAGGACTCCGCCGGATCGGGGGCGAAGCGCGTGAGATTCGGCGGCCGCGGATACAGTCCGTCGCGAAGTTCACTCTCGGTGATGCCGGGGGCCAGATGGCAGCCCGTGCACATCTGGGCGTAGTGTTCGGCGCCTTCCCTGACCAGTGCCGGATCATCGAGCGGCGGCGGTTTGATGTCCGCCGCCCTCTTCTCGATCGTGTGTTCGCGCAGGAAACCGATCGCGTGTTTGGTGACGCCCCAATGCGGGACGTCCGCACCCACCGCGTACGCGCCGGTGTACGCCACCACGAAATACGCGATGATCCCGATGATGATCCATACCACCAGTGCACCGATGAACCGCATGGCGATCTCCCGAGCGTCGGCGACGGTTTAATCGAGTGGAATCCTACTCCGGCCAGCAGATCGGTGCAGCGCGGGGCATGCCCGCGCATCGCGGGCGCGCACTGGCGGCTCGCAACCACTGCCGCGCAGTCGTCGCCATTCGGGTTGGGGTTGGACGACAGCCGACCTGGCAGTCGCACCAGGGACGGTTTCTTGCAAGAATGCCCAGCGACGCGCCTGTAGCTCAATCGGATAGAGCATCGGCCTTCTAAGCCGACGGTTGCTGGTTCGAGTCCAGTCAGGCGCGCCAATTTCATCGGGCGCCGGCGCTCGCGCGGTGCAGCGATCATGGATGATCGCAAGAACTCGGTCGGGGCAGAGGGATGACTCGCGCCTTCCTGGCGCTCGCCCTTCGGGCCATCGCGCGCTGCGCGCTGTTCGCTCCGCCATCCATGGCTCCGCAGTCGAACGGCGCCCTCTGACGAAGGCGCCAGTTCTCATCCACCTCATTGGTCGGGGCAGAGGGATTCGAACCCCCGACATCCAGCTCCCAAAGCTGGCGCTCTACCAGACTGAGCTATACCCCGGAACGAGCCGCGCGGCGGCACCCACGGCCGACCTGCCATGGTACGTTCGCGCCGCGGCAGCGGTCAATGCGCGGCGTGCGCGCGCGGCGTGGCGCTCCCGCTTTCGACGGATCCCGTGGATGACGGGCGGTCTCCCAGCATGGGCGCCAACGCATGCCACACGTTGTCGAACACGATGCGCTCGCCGGCAGCGGTCGGATGCATGCCGTCCGCCTGCATCAAACGGGGGTCCAGTGCGACGCCCTGCAACAGGAACGGCACCAATCCGGTGCGGTACTTGCCGGCGAGGTCGGCATAGATGGCGCGCAGGCCGTCGCGGTAGCGCGGGCCATAATTGAGCGGCAGCTCGATGCCGAGCAGCAGCACCTTCGCGCCGGCATCCTGGCACGCCCCGACCATGGCATCGAGGTTGTCGCGGATCTGCTGGAGCGGCATGCCTTGCAGTCCGTCGTTGGCGCCCAATTCAAGGATCACCAGCGCCGGCTGGTATTGTCGCAGCAGGTCCGGCAGGCGCGCGCGGCCGCTCGTCGTGGTTTCGCCGCTGATGCTTGCGTTGACCAACCGCCGCGGCGGCGCCACTGTTTCGAGCCGCGCCTTCAGCAGGTGCGGCCAACCGGCGTCGATCGGGATATTGTGGGCGGCCGACAGCGAATCGCCCAACACCAGGAAGGTCGGCGGCGGCGCGGCCCCTGCGCGTGCAGCCACGCAGCACAACAACATGAAAAGGAAAGCGCGCATGGGCGGCTCCGAAAAAAACCTGGTGCAGGCCGAGAATATCAGCAAGCATCTCCACGGCCCCGCCGGCCGCATCGACATCCTGAGCGGCGTTTCGCTCGAACTCACGGCCGGCGACAGCCTTGCGATCGTGGGTGCCTCCGGTTCGGGCAAGACCACACTGCTCGGCCTCCTCGCCGGTCTCGATGTGCCGAGCAGCGGTCGGGTGATGCTCGCGGGACAGGAATTGACATCTCTCGATGAAGAGG
>DASSNH010000284.1:0-6207 GCA_035701405.1 Rhodanobacteraceae bacterium | reverse complement strand
AAGCCGTTCTTCCGATGCGGAACGCGTCGCGCGCACGCTGGACACGATGCCGCCGCCGGCGCGTGCGATGGCCTCGTAGCTTTTGCCGTTGAGCCGCATCTCGAACTCGTCGGCGCGGTCGCCGCCGAACACGAGGTGCGTGTGGCAGTCGACTAGGCCCGGCGTGACCAGTGCCCCGCGCGCAGATTCGACCTGCGACGCGAGCGCGTCGGGCGTGCCCGGCAGCGCATCGGTCGGGCCTGTATACGTGATCGCGCCATTGCGCCAGCCGATTGCACCGGCGTCGACCAGCCCATAGCCTGAATCGCCCGATAGCGTCGCGAGCGTGCAATCGAGGAAAAGGTGGTCCCAGCGTTCCCCGGCGCTGAGGTCCCGGTCGGCGGTCATGACCGCGCGGGCCAGCGCAGGTGGTACAAATCGTGTCGTCGATCCTTGAGGTTCTGCACGGTGCCGTTGTTGCGCGCGCGCGCCAAATCCTCCAGCCGCAGGTCAGCGAACAACACGGTCTCGCTGTTCGGCGTCGAATCCGCCGCGATGCCGTCGCGCGAGAACGGAAAATCGCAGGGCGTCAGGATGCAGCTCTGCGCATACTGGATGTCGAAGTTGTTGACGCCGGGCAGGTTGCCGCAGTTGCCCGACAGTACGACGTAGCACTGGTTCTCGATCGCGCGGGCCTGCGCACAGTAGCGCACGCGCAGATAGCCTTCGCGGGTGTCGGTGCAGAACGGCGTGAACAGGATCAATGCACCCTGGTCGATGAGGTGCCGCGCGACCTCCGGGAATTCCGTGTCGTAGCAAACGGTGACGCCGATGGGGCCGCAGTCGGTCGGGATGGCGCGGGCGATGCTTCCGCCCGAGATGCCCCACCAGTTCCGCTCGTTGGGGGTCGGGTGCAGCTTGACCTGCTGGTGGACGGAACCATTGCGCAGGCATACGTAGCAGATGTTGTGGATCGCACCGTCTTCGGCGCGGGTCGGATGGGTGCCCGCGATGATGTTGATGTTCCGGCGCACCGCGAGGTCGCTGAAGAGCGCCTTCACCCGCGGTGTGTATTCGCTCAATCGCAGGATCGCGTCCACCGGCGACAGCGGCGCGTTCTCGATCGAGAGCAATTGCAGCGTGAGCAGTTCCGGGAACACCACGAAGTCCGCATCGTAATTGGCGGCGATGTCGACGAAATAGCCCACTTGCGTCGCGAACTCGTCGAAGTCGCGGACGCGCCGCTGCCCGTACTGGACGGTCGCGAGGCGGATCACGTCCGGCAGTCGCTGCGTCGCGGGATGCGAAGGCACGTCCGGCTGGTCCATCCGCCGCGGATTGCGCCATACCAGGTGTGCCGCATAGCCCAGCGAATCGCGATCGTAGGGCAGGTAGTCCGTGAGCAGGCCGATCGGTTCGAAGCCGTTGCGCAACTGGAAGCTCAGGGTCGGGTCGCGCTGGCGGCCCTCGACCACCGCCTTGAGGTAATCCTCCGGTGTCGGGTACTTCTTGACGTTCTTCGCCAGGCCCGGCAGGCGCCCGCCGAACACGATTCCGCACAACCGCAGTCGCTGGCACAGCCGTTTGCGCGCGCCATACAGGCGGCGGCCGATCCGCATGCCGCGGCGATCGGGATCGACGCCCATGTCCATCCCGTACAACCACTCGCCGTCGGGATCGTGGCGTGACGCAAAGCCGCTGCCGGTGATTTCGTCCCAGGTGTGCGGCTTCATCGCCAGCGCCGCGCTGATCCGGAAGGTCGCGCAGTAGCCGATGATGCGATCGTCCAGTTCGGCGACGAACTGGCCTTGCGGGAAATGCGCGAGCTGACCGGCCAGCATCTCCGGCGAATAGCCGAACCCGGGACCATACACTCGCTTCCCGAGGGCGGCGACTTGCGGAATGTCTTCCTCGCGGGTGTTGCGTACGGCCAGGCGCGCGGTGTGTTCGTGTGCGGGCTTCACCTGGACATTATGGCCGCGCCGCGTGCCCGTCCGCCATCGATGCTGGCGCCGCCGTTGGCCCGCCGTTAGCCTTCGCCGGAGACCCACTCTGCCGAAGGAAGCGACGATGTTGCTCGCGGAATACCTGTGGACCGCCGCTGGCTGGCAGCGAGACGCGCGGATCGAGGGCGCGCCCGGCGAGCTGCGCGCGCGCTTCGTGCTGCCGGGAATGCCCAACCTGCATTCGCATGCGTTCCAGCGCGCCATGGCGGGACTCGCCGAGCGCCGCGGGCCCGATGAAGATTCGTTCTGGACCTGGCGTGAAACGATGTACGCATTCGCATCGCGCATCGGACCGGATGAGCTGCGCGCGATCGCGGCGCAGCTGTACGTCGAGATGCTCAAGGCAGGTTACACGCACGTTTGCGAATTCCACTACCTCCACAACGCGCCGGACGGCAGGCCCTACGCGGATCCGGCCGCGATGTCGCAGGCGATCATCGAGGCCGCAGGCGAAGCCGGCATCGGCCTCACGCTGTTGCCGGTCCTGTACATGACAGGTGGCTTCGATGGGCGGCCCTTGTCGGAACGCCAACGCAGGTTCGGCATCACCGTAGACGCCTATCTGCGGTTGGTCGAATCGCTGTCTTTGCAAGAATCGCCGCAGGTGCACGCCGGGATCGCCCTGCATTCGCTGCGTGCGGTGCCGGAATCGGCGATGCGCGAAGTGCTCGGGTGCTTGCCGTCTTCTTCCCCTCTCCCTCCGGGAGAGGGTGCCCCGGAGGGGCGGGTGAGGGTACGACCGGAGCAGGGTGAAACGAGTTCATCCGAACCCCCACCGCGTCGCGGGGGCAGGGGCTTCATGCCTATCCACATCCACATCGCAGAACAGATCGGCGAGGTGCAGGATTGCCTGGGCGTTCGCGGGGCACGGCCCGTGCAATGGTTGTTCGACCATGCCGATGTCGATGCGCGCTGGTGCCTCGTGCACGCGACGCACCTGGACGACGCGGAAATGCAGGCGATCGCGCGATCGGGCGCCGTGGCCGGGCTGTGCCCGACCACCGAAGCGAACCTCGGAGACGGCCTGTTTCCGCTGGCGGGCTACCTCGGCGCGGGCGGCGCGTTCGGCATCGGGTCCGATTCCCACATCTCGGTATCGCCGGTCGAGGAATTGCGCTGGCTCGAATACGGCCAGCGGCTCGTGACGCGCCGCCGGAACATCGCGGCGCGCCGCTCCGGAGACAGCGGTGGCCAAACACTATGGCGAGCGGCATTGCACGGCGGCAGGCAGGCCGCCGGCTTGCCGGGATCCGGGGGCCTCGTGGGCGACGGACTGATCGTGCTGGACGACGGCTCGCCCTTGCTCGCGGCACGCGGGGAGCGCGACGTGCTCGACGCCTTCCTGTTCGCCGGCAACATCCCGCTGGTGCGCGACGTGATGGTGGACGGGCAATGGGTGGTACATGATTTCCGGCACCGCGACGAGGAGCGCATCGCCGCGCGCTACAGGGACGCGGTGCAGCATCTCGCTGGCGATTGACCCCAAAAAGACGGCCGCCCAGGGCGGCCGCCGTGCGTCACACGGATGGCAAGCATCAGGGTTGCCCGCCGCTGGTCGAGGCCGGCGCGGCTTCGGCGCCCTCGTTCACGGCGCGCTGGGCACGCTCGGGACGCTGCGCGCGCTTGCTGCGCCAGTCCTGCATCCGGTCCTGGTGTTCGCTGCTCAGGCTGGCGAGCTTGCTGCGCTGCTCGGGCGTCAGTTCGTTGTAGATTTTGGCCCGCATTTGCGCGTGCCGTGTTACGCGTGCCTGCGCCGCCTGGGCTTCGGCCTGCCCGAGCTGCTGGGCAGCGGTCTGGTATTCGGCGGTTCCGGGCGTGGCGTTTTCCAACGCTTTCCGCTTCTGCATCAGTGCCTGCATTTCCGGCCGCGACTGGGTGTGTTCGTCGCGCATCATCTGCTGGATGTGGCTGCGCTGGGTGTCCGTGAGGTCGAGCTGGCGAAGAACGTCCATGTGTTCTTGCTGGCTGCCGTGCCAGCGTTGCATGCCGTGATGCATGCCCCGATGCATCGGGGCGGAGGACGCCGAAGTGGGCGTGTCGGCGGTTTGGGCGCCGGCGGTCGCGAAGGCGAGCGAGGAAAAACCCGCGAAAGCGGCAAGCAGCGCGGACCGCAGAACCTTGGTGTGCATGGTGGGAGCCTTGGTGGGGGAACGCAGGTACGTTACCGTTACGCAAGCGCATGGGCGCTAAGAACCCGTGAAGTCCGCTGGGCGATACAGCCACCGGTCAGCTTCCCGGCCCCCGCGCGGCATCAATGGGTAAGGCGGAAAGACGCGAGCACGCTGCGCATTCGTGCGAACGCCTCCGCGCGGGAGAACGGTGGCGTGACGGGTGGATCGAAGACCTGCGGATTGGCGCCGTACACCAGCAGGTCGATTGCATAGCAGGCGCCGCGGCGTACCGCTCGGTAGCTGTGCACGTCGAGATAGTGGCTCATCGCGGCGTCGGCCGCCTCGAAGGTCGTGAAATCGATCCCGCCGACGGTTTCATGGGAGAGGCTGCCGGGCCGTACGGCATCCGGCGGCGTCGCGCAGTGCCGGACTTCGGTCGCGGCCCTGCTGGCGCCGATCCTGATCTCCGCGTCGGTAACGTGGTTGGAGCCGGACGCAACCAGCGCCACGATCGAACTGCCTTGCGAGTCGGGACCGGCGTAGGTTTTCCACGCGCCATTGGCGAGATAGCTCGCCGAAAAATCGTGGTGGATCGTCCAGCCCGGTGGCACGTCGATCGAGACCTGCCAGGTGGTATCGCGCCAGCGATGGACTCCGGCATCCGCAGTTCGGGACGGCAACGCTTCGGATGCCTGGGGCTGGTGCGAGCCTGCATCGTGATCCGGATTGCACGCCGCGAGCGACGCGGCGATCGCAATCGCCAGGAAGATGCGGAGCAGGGTCCGGATTGCAGGCATTCCGCAACGGGCCGCGCTGCGTCACGACGGATCATCGTGGCGCAACGCGCGATCAGGCGTGGCTCAATGCGAGGCGGGTGGCGTGGAGCTGCCGCTGGCGCGGCGGGCCCGCGCTGCTTCGCGCATCTTCTCGACTTGGGCCTTCTGCTGCGCAATCAGGTCCTTGAGCTTGGTGCGCTGCGTCGGCGTCAGCACCTCGTAGATCTTGCTGCGCAACGCGCCTTCGCGAAGCGTGCGGGCCTTCGCGAAATCGGCCTCCGCCTGGGCCAGGTCATTCATGGCCGACTGGAATGCCGAAGTGCCGGGCGTCGCGTCTTCGAAGGCCTGGCGCTTCTGGGTCACCGACTGCATCTGCGGACGGAGCTGCTGGAAGTTCTGCTGCATGGTCGTCCGGATGCTCGACTGCTGCGACTGCGTCAGATCGAGTTCTTCCAGGAGGGATTGCCCCTTGGCCGGCGCGCCGGGTTGCGCAGCGGGACTGGACGGCGTCGATTGCGCGGCCGCAGCGCCGGCGGCGAAAGCCAGCGAAGAGAATGCAAGGGCGGTGGCGAGGGCAGTGGTGCGGAAGATCCTGCTGTACATCGGTGGACTCCTTGAATGGCTGCGTCCCGAACCGTAGCGGCTCCGCGGCACGCGTGCAGCAGAAAATACATGAGTTCGCGGCGCCGATACAGCGTTCGCATGCGCGGACGCTCGGGTTCTCGCCCTGGCGAGTGGGCACGATGTTGGGCTTCGCTGCGCTCAGCGCCAACCTACAAAAGCAGCTTTGCCGAACGATGAACTGGGCGCTTGACGGGCTTCGCTGCGCTCAGCGCCAACCTGCAAGAGCGGGTTTTGCCGAACACTATGGCTGGGCGATTGTTGGGCTTCGCTGCGCTCAGCGCCAACCTACAGAAGCGGCTGTTGTAGGTTGGGTTGATCCCGGACTTGCTCCGGGAGAAGCCCAACAACACACGTCGGGAGAGGACAGGGCGGCGGGTGGGGAGTGCGCTGAGCCGGGGCGATTGTTGGGCTTCGCTGCGCTCAGCGCCAACCTGCAAAAGTGCGCTTTCGCGGGCGCGATGAACTGGCTGGCGACCTTTGCCACTGGCGATTTTCGCTCGAGGCTGCTAACAGTGCCGGTTCGGTCCGCCGACGACGTGGCGGACGCCTGGAGGGGATCCAGCTCATGGTTTCGATTGCTTTTGCATCGGTCCGCCGCGCGCGCAGCCATCCGCCGCGCATGATGGTCATCGCAGCCGTCGCTGTACTCACGATGCTGGCCGGCCTTGCCGACGCCCATGCCGGGATCGGCCGCGGCGATCGTTACGCCGG
>DASSNH010000283.1:0-4120 GCA_035701405.1 Rhodanobacteraceae bacterium | reverse complement strand
CAGCACCCATTCGGCTTCGTCCTCGCCCTCGACGCCGAGCGGCAACATGCCCGCGCGCTTGGCGAACTTGACGACTTCGTCGGCGATCGATTTGACGTGGCGGGAGGAGGTGCCGGAGGCGATGATCAGCAGGTCGGCGATAGAGGTGCGACCGCGCACGTCGATTTCGCGGATGTCGTGCGCTTTCAGTTCGTCGAGGGCGGCGAGGACACGCCGGCGCAGGGTCGCAAAGCTGGGAGGACGGGTGACGGGGGTCGCGGCAGGGCGCGATTCGGTCTGGCTGGTCAAGTTGTGGAAGGCCTCGGCCTCGAGATGGCGCGCGGATTGCGCAGGTCCAGTATGCACCACTCGGATTCGAGCGCAAGTGTGGCCGATTCAAGAGCGGGAACGGGGAACGGGGAACGGGGAAGCATCCTTCGCCGTGGATCCCGGTTCCCTGTTCCCTGTTCCCGCTTCACGCTTCGCACGGTAAGGCTCCAGCAACGCCGGGTCGTCCAGCAGCGCCTGTGGCACCAGCCAGCGCGGGTCGCCACCATGGGCGAGTTCGTCGCGGATGCGCGTCGCTGAAATGCCGAGCGAAGTCACGATCATGTTCAGGACGTGGCCGGCGGGCGACGAACACAGGTCGCCCACGTCGTCGACGAGGCGCGCGGCCACTTCGCCGGCGAGATCCTCGGTCATCGCCGGGATCTGTCCGGGCCGGGTCAGGACGCACATGTGCGCCAGCCCGAACAGTTCGCGCCAGCGGTGCCAGCTCGCGAGCCCCGCGAAAGCATCGGCACCGATCAGCAACACCAGCGGTCGCGATGCGCCGACCTCCCCGCGCAAACCGGCCAAGGTGTCGAAGGTGAACGATGGCCCCTGGCGGTCGAGTTCACGCAGGTCCAGCGCCAGGCGATCCTGCCCGGCCAATGCGGCCCGCAACATGGCCGCCCGCTGCTCGGCGCTCGCGACCGGTTGTGGTCGGTGCGGCGGAACGCGCGCGGGCACCAGCCGCACCTCGGCGTCGAGCATTCCGGCGGCTTCCCACGCCGCGCGCAGGTGACCGATGTGCACGGGATCGAAGGTGCCTCCGAAGATCGCCAACGGGCGTTCAGGGTTCACGTTGGACATCCAGGGCGATGCTGTCGGGGAACGAATGCGAATGAACGCAGATGGCTGAGCCCCCTGTTGGTTGTTTCGCGATCATTTGCGGACGGGGTTGCTTTTTCACGCGGCCAGCAACGCAGCGGCGCTGCGCGGCTGCGCGATCGCGACCAGCAGGCGCTCGAGCTCGCGCCACGGGTCGCCGGTTTCGCGGCCCTTGCTCATGCGATCGATCCGCGCGCACCAGGCGAGGCAGCGTCGCCAATGCGCATCGCCGCTGCCGGCTCGCTTCAATGCCCCCGCGAACAGCCGCTGCCGCGCCGGCCAGAAGTTGTACTCGGCGCGCGCGGCCTCGGCGAAGTTCGCGGCCGAAGCGAGGCGCAACGCCAGGTCGAGCTGGGTCAGCAGCCAGCCGAGCATCGGGATCACGTCCTCGCCCTCCGCGCGCAGCCCCGCGAGCACCCGCAGCGCGCGCGGTCCGTCGCCGCCGAATGCCGCGTCGGTGAGGCGGAACACGTCGTAGATCGCATTGTCGTCGCCGAGCGATTCCAGCTCTTCCGCATCCACCGGCCCGGCCCCACGCAGCACCACGAGCTTGTCGATCTCTTGCGCGATCGCGAGCAGGTTGCCCTCGGCGCGCGACGCGAGCAGCGCGACGGCGTCATCGGTCGGCACGAAGCCGTGCCTGCGCATCCGGGCGGTGATCCAGGCCGGCAGTTGGTCGACACGCGGCGCCTGCAGCCGCACGTATCCGCCGGCCCGCTCCACGGCCTTCACCCACGCGCCTTCGTGCTTCCTGCTCCACTGCATTGCGCTGATCAGCAGCACGGTGTCGGGGGCGGGTGCCTTGCACCACTCCGTGATCGCGGCCGCGCCGTCGCGATCGGGCTTGCCGGTTGGCAGGCGCAGTTCGATCAACCGGCGCGACGCGAACAGGGAAAGGCTCGCGCCGCTGCGCGCCAGCCGGTCCCAGTCGAAGTGCGTTTCGACATCCAGCACCTCGCGCTCGGTGAAGCCGAGTTCTCGTGCGCGGGCACGCACCGCGTCGCCTGCCTCCTGCAATTGCAGCGGCTCCTCGCCGCCCAGGAGATACACCGGCTCCAGGTCGCCCTTCGAGAGGGTCCGCAGGAAGTCAGCGAGTTCGCCCGCCACGGGTCAGCCGGCGCTGCCGGCGGAAGCGGGTTCGCCGGGCGGCAGCGGGTGCGCCGCCCGGGCCTCGAGCCGTCGCATCAGCGCGTCGGTCATTTCGCGCACCAGGCTGCGCTGGATGGCCTCGGTCTCGCTCGAGATCGCGGAGAACTGCGTCCGGTCGACCGCGAATTCGTGGGACAGGCTGATGGTCTGCGCGGGCACCACCGTGTTGCCGTTGCCGTCCGTCAACTGGAACCGCACGCGAAAGCCAACCACGTATTCACCCACCCGCTGGAAACCACTGGTGGTCAACAGGTTGGAGGAGAAATCCGCCACCGGCACCGACAAGGTCGCGACGCCTTCCGCCGGTTCGTCGAGGACTTCGATCTTGCTTGCCCGCAACGCGGCCGCCAACGAGCGAGGGAATTCCCCGCCACCGTTCACCTTCAGGTAAACGCGCTGCGCCATCGGCGCAGGCAGAGCGGCGCTGCGACGAAGATGGAACCCGCAACCGGCAAGGGCGGCGGCGGCGACACACGCCAGCAAGACGAGCCACTTTTGGATCCGCATCGAATCAGCTCCGGTTGCACGATGGATCCGGATTACGGTTCCGGACGCGGCCGCAACTTCACGAAGTCGTCATTCCGGCGCTCGCCGGCTCCCTTGGCAATCGAACCCGGCATGAGGACCAGGAGGAATGTGCAATTGCCCCGGGTCCCGAATCCGCGAAGGATAACAGTGCCACCGCGGCATCACGGGACACCCTCAGCCCGCGACGATGTTGACGATCTTGCCCGGCACCACGATCACCTTGCGCACGCTCTTGCCGCCCATCGCCGCGACCACGCCCGGCAGCGCACGCGCCTCGGCTTCGAGATGTTCGCGCGGCACATCGGGCGCGGCTTCCAGTGTGCCCCGCAGCTTGCCGTTCACCTGCACCGCCAGCGTCACCGTGTCGCGAACCAGCGCGGCCGGATCGGCCTTCGGCCAGGGCACGTCCTCGACAAGCGTTTCGCCATGGCCGAGCACCTGCCACAGCGCATGGCTTGCGTGCGGCGTGAACGGGTTCAGCAGCAGCACCATGGCCTCCAGCGCCTCGTGCCGCAGCGCGCGCCCGGCATCGCCCATGTCGCCGAACCTGGCGACCGCGTTCAGCAGTTCCATCAGCGCGGCGATCGCGGTGTTGAAATTGCGCCGCCGGCCGATGTCGTCGCCGACCTTGGCGATGGTCTCGTGGACTTGCCGCCGAAATGCCTTTTGCGCGGGATCCAGCACCGCACGATCGACGACCCGATGGTCAGGCTGCGACGCATGGGTCACGACTTCACGCCAGAACCGGCGCAGGAAGCGCGCCATGCCCTCGACGCCAGCTTCGTTCCACTCCAGCGACTGGTCGGGCGGCGATGCGAACATCGAGAACAGCCGCACCGTATCGGCGCCGTACTTGTCGATCATCGTCTGCGGATCGACGCCGTTGTTCTTCGATTTGGACATCTTCTCGATCGCCCCGAGGGCGACCGGTTCACCATCCGCCTTCAGCGTCGCGCCGACGATCCGTCCCCGCTCGTCGCGCAGGAGGTCGACGTCGGCCGGGTTGATCCACTCCTTTTCGCCCTGCTCCTCGCTTGCTGGTCCCAGCCCTTGATCGGAAGAGCGGGAACGGGGAACGGGGAACGGGGAATCGGAAGAGCTGTTGACCGCTGCTCCCTGTTCCCTGTTCCCTGTTCCCTGCTGTCGATAAAACGTCTCCGCCACAACCATTCCCTGGCACAACAGGTTGGTCGCGGGTTCGTCCGAATGCACCAGCCCCGCGTCGCGCATCAGCTTGTGATAGAAGCGGAAATACAGGAGGTGCAGGATCGCGTGCTCGATGCCGCCGATGTACTGGTCGACCGGCAGCCAG
>DASSNH010000282.1:0-21535 GCA_035701405.1 Rhodanobacteraceae bacterium | reverse complement strand
AGGTCGTACATTAGGAACAAGGCACATTGCTGGGGGCGCGCTGTCGTTCACCGCAGGGGACGCCAGCAGTTTCATTCTATGGGTGCTTCGAGTGCATCTTCAAGCTTGCGTCGCAACATCGCGATCTGCTCGCCCGCAGTGCTGGAAAGCCGGTTCTGGCTGCGCTGCAACATCAACAGGTCATGGGTGATGTCGAGCGCCGCCAGTACCGCGATGCGGTCATAGCCGGGACTGCGCGCGCTATGCCGGATTTCGCGCATCTTCCTGTTCAGGTGCTCCACCGCGGCCAGCAGCCCCTCGCGCTCGTCGGGCTTGCAGCCGACCAGGAATTCACGGTCCAGCAGCTTGACGTTGACGGTAACGGATTCTTCGGCCATGGCAGTCTGCTGTGTTTTCGTTGCTGGGGATGCGGGTGCGCCGCCGGCGTCACCCGCGGTTGCGCGATTCGGGCGAATGCGCCGCTTACCCGGCGCTTTCGAGCGCCTTCAATCGTTCGATCATCGCTTCGACGCGCGCGCGCGCCTGCTCGTTGCGGGTCATCAGGGCGGCGCGTTCGCCGGCGAGCTGGTCGCGACCGCGACGCAGGCTGGCGTTTTCCTCGGCAAGCCGGCGCAGGCGTTCCAGCGCCCGATCGAGGGTACGCGTCAGGGCGGCGAGTTCGTCTTCGACGGTGGGTGCTGGATTGTCCATGGCGGGACTATAAGGCAAAAGACGTTGAGGGGCATGTGCGGGCTATCAAACCACGTTTGCGACCGCGTGCCGGTTCAGGAAGTCCAGGCAGGCTTCGGCAGACAACGGCCGCGAGAACCAGTAACCCTGGATCTCGTCGCAGTGCTGCGCGCGCAGGAACGCGAGTTGCTCCAGGGTCTCCACGCCCTCCGCCACCACCTTGAGCTGCAGCGAATGCGCCATCGTGATGATGGTCGAGGTGATCGCCGCGTCGTCGGGATCGGTGGTGATGTCGCCCACGAATTCCTGGTCGATCTTCAGGGTGTCGATGGGCAGGCGCTTCAGGTACGCGAGCGAGGAATAGCCCGTGCCGAAATCGTCGATCGCGAGCCGCGTGCCGATCGACTTCAGCTCGCCGAGCAGGCGCACCGACTGCTCGGCGTTGGCCATGACCATGCTCTCGGTCAGCTCCAGTTCGACCTGGTTGGGCGCGACGTCGTGTTCGGCCAGCAGGTCGCAGATGTGCGAGGTCAGGTCGGGGCGATTGAGCTGCGCCGCGGAAAGGTTGATCGCCATCGTGAGGTTGCGATGGCCGTTCTCGCGGAAGCGGCGCAGGTCCGCGCAGGCGGTCCCGAAGACGTAGGCGCTGATCTCGTGGATCTGGCCGGTCTCCTCCGCCAACGGGATGAACACGCTGGGCGGGATCTCGCCGAGGTCCGGGTTGTGCCAGCGCAGCAGCGCCTCCATGCCGGTGATGTTTTCGCCGTGCAGCGACATCTTGGGCTGGTAGACCAGCCGCAGCTCGCCGCGATCCAGCGCGCGCCTGAGGGCATTGACGAGGGTGGCGTGGTCGCGGGCGCGCGCATCCATGCCGGCGTGGTACACCGCCCAGGTGTTGCGGCCGCTGGATTTGGCCTGGTACATCGCGGTGTCGGCGCACTTCAACAGGTCCGCGGGCGTCTGGCCGTGGTCGGGGTACATCGCGATGCCGATGGACGGCGAGATCACCGTCTCCTGGGTGCCCGAGACCTGCAGGGGCTTGGCGAAGGCATGGATCAGCCTCTGGGCCATTTCCTCGGCGCCGCCGACGTCCGCCAGGTCTTCCAGCACCACCGTGAATTCGTCGCCGCCCAGCCGCGCGACCACGTCGTTCTCGCGCACGCACTGGCGCAGTCGCGCGCCGGCGGCTTTCAGGGTGCGGTCGCCGGCGGTGTGGCCGAGCGAATCGTTGACGTGCTTGAAGCGGTCGAGGTCCAGGAACAGCAGCGCGACCTTGTGGCCGCTGCGCCGCGCGCTGATGAGGGCCGCGCCCAGCCGCTCGCCGAGCAGCGCGCGGTTGGGCAGGCCGGTCAGGGTGTCGTAGTTCGCGAGGTAGCGAAGTTCCTGTTCCGCGCGCTTACGGTCGGTGATGTCGGTGAGCACGCCGATCATGTGGGTGCGTTGTCCGGATGCGTCGCACACTTCGGTGAGTTCCACCCAGCACAGGAACTCCTCGCCGTCCTTGCGGCGCTGCCACAGTTCGCCGCGCCAATGGCCCGTCTCGGCCAGCATCTGGCGCAGGTGGGTGTAGCTTTCCGGTGCGTGGCGGCTGCCGTTGAGCACCGAGGCGTCGCGGCCGAGCACCTCGTGCTCGGCATAGCCGGTCATGCGGGTGAAGGCGGTGTTGACCGACACGAAGCGGAAATCGAGGTCGGTGACGGTGACCGCCTCGCTCATGTTGCGGATGACCTCGGAGGCGATGCGGCGGTCGCGGTCGGCGGCGCGGATCGCGCTGATGTCGCGCTCGGTGCCGCACACCCGGAGCGGCTTGCCGCCGGCGTCGCGCTCCACGACCTTGCCGCGCGACAGCACCCAGGTCCATTCGTCGTCGCGACCGCGCACCCGGTGCTCGACTTCGAAATGCTCGGTGTTGCCCGCCAGGTGTTCGGCCAGCGCATGGTCGAGGCTGGCGAGGTCGTCCGGATGCACCATCGTGCGCCGCCATTCGTCGGCCGGCACCGCTTGTTCGTGGTGGCCGCCGGGCGCCCCCTCCGGCCCCAACCGCAGGATCGTGCCGCTCTCCAGGTTCCAGTCCCAGAATTCGTCGCCCGAGCCCCACAGCGCCTGGCGAAGGCGGCTTTCGCGCAGTCGCAACTGGCGACGGTGCCGCTGTTGCTCGTGGTGGTGGCTGCGCCAGCCGAAGATCGCGATCAGGACCAGCAGCACGATCGCCGCCGCGTACACGACCTGCATCACCGGGCTCCACCACCACGTCGCCGCCACGTGCACGGCGACGGCAGCGGTACTCCCGGCGCGGCCGTCGCGGAGCACCGACTGCACCTCGAAGCGGTAATCGCCGGGCGCGAGGCTGGAGTAGGCGACCGAATGGTCCTGGGTGGGTTCGCTCCACCGGGCGTCGCGTCCCAGCAGGCGGAACCGGTATCGGCTGTGCCCCGGCGAGCCGTAGTCGAGCGCCGCGAAGGAGATGTACAGGCTGCGGTCCTTGGGGCCGATATCGATGCGTGCGGACGACGATGCCGGCACTGCCATGCGGTGGCCGGCGTCGTACAGGTCGGTGATGACGACCGGCGCCTGCGTCGTCGAGGGCCGCACCTTGGCCGGATCGATGATGTCGAAGCCGTGCCCGCCGAACAGCAGGCGGCCTTCCCGCGTGCGCAGGCAGGCGCCCGAGTTGTATTCGCTGCCTTGCAGGCCATCGGACGCGCCGAAGTTGCGGATCGCGCCGGTCTTCGGGTCGAGCCTGCCGATGCCGAGGTTGGTGCTGAACCAGATGTCGCCGCTGGCATCCTCGAGCATGCAGTCGATGGTGTTGTCCGGCAGCCCTTCATCCAGGCCGTAACGCTGGAAATGCGCGCCAGCGGCGTCGATGCCCTGGAGGCGGCTGATGCCGGACAGCGACCCGACCCACAACTGCCCGTCGGCGGCGACGAGAAGGCTGGAGATGGTGCTGCCCGCCAGCGAGTCGTCGCGGCCGGGGATTTCCCGGAAGGTCCGCAGCTTGCCGCTGGCGGGCTCGATCATCGACAGGCCGCGGGTGGTGCCGGCCCAGATGTTGCCGTGGCTGTCCTCGTCGAGTACCAGCACCTGGTTCGAGCCGAGGCCGTGGTCGGCGTCGAAGCGCTGCAACGCCTGGCCTTCGTGGTAGTGCACCAGCCCCTGGTTTGCGTACGCGACCCACAGGTCGCCGTTGTGCGCGCGGTACAGCGCGCGCACCGCCGTGGTGGCGGGCTTGCCGTCGAGGTCCGCGTAGCTTGCCTTGCCGGTGGCCGGATCGAACCTGAGGATTCCCGCGCTGGACGGAACCAGCAGAGTCCCGTCGGAATCCGGAATGACGCCGAAGCTGCGGATCGCCGTCGCCGGGGCGGCCGAGGTCGAGGCGGCCACCGGCGCGTGCGGGACAGACGCCACCGCTTCGGCGAGCGCACTGCCGAAACCGGTGATGGTGTGGGTGGCGCGGTCATAGCGGACCAGCCCGGGACCGCTCAGCGCCACCCAGTACCTGCCATCGCCGTCGGCGTGGAACCCCCGGATGTAATGGTGGGCGCGCGGATCGCCGCTCAGGTTCAGCACGGCCTGGATCGGATTGCCGTCCGGGTGCGTCCATACCACCCCGGCCGAGAGCGTGCCGACCCACAGCAAACCCGTGCGATCGACGAACAGGGTATCGATCCGCGAATCGGGAAGCCCGCCGGTGATGCCCACCGGTGCGGGCACCACTTCTTGTTCCGCGCCATCCGGGCCCAGGCGGAGCAGGCTGCGGTCGCTCAACGCCAGCCACACGCGTCCGGCCTGGTCGGCAGCGATGTCGCGAACGCCGACCGCGCTGTCGCCGTCGCTGCGCCAGAGCCATACGAGCGCGCCGGATTTCCGGTCGACGCTCGCGAGGCCGTCCCGGTTGCCGAGCAGGAGCCGGTGGCTCGCCGCATCGCAATGGAGGGCATCGACGGGCTGCTGCGTGGTCGCCAGGATCCGGCCGTGGCCGGCCTTGGCGTCCAGCGCGATGATGGAATCGCCCGCCACGCCGAACACCGCGCCGTCAGGGCAGCTCGTCAGCGCGTGCACGGGCTCGGCCATCCCTTGCGACTCCGCCCAGGCGCGCTGCAGGTGCGGCCGCGGCGCGGCGACCAAACGATCCACCCCGAGTCTGCTGCCGATCAGGACGTCTCCGTCCGCGAGCCCGAGCAGGCTGGTGACCGGCAGGTCGCTGCGTTCCACGCCTTTCGGGAGCGGGACAACCGTGCCACCGTCCGGATCGAGCAGGACCAGCCCGCCGCTGGACGAACCCACCCAGAGCTTGCCGTCGGGACCATCGGCGAGCGAGGACACCGGAAAGCCCCCGGGCAGGCCGTCGTCCTGATCAGGGTCGTGGGTGTAGCGGGTGAGCTTGTAGCCGTCGTAGCGGAACAGGCCGCCCTGCGTCGCGAACCACATGAAGCCCCGGTGGTCCTGGAACACCACCGACGCCGAGTTCTGCGCCAGGCCGTCGGCGCTGTCGAGCTGCTGGAAATAGAAGGTCCGCTGGTAGGCCTGCCAGGTCGCCGGCGGCGCCTGGGCCGCGGTCGCCACGCCAGCGAACCACAGCAGCACGCAGGCCAGCGCCGGCAGGATGTGCGAGCGCGCGGCTGGCGGTGTCGGCCCGGAGGGTCCGGTAGGAACGCGGCTCATGGTGTACGCACTTGGCCCCTGGTGGTCGCAGCCATCCGTTGCACGACCACCGTTCCACGGAGGACCTGGGCAAGGCTGCGCGCCCCAGTTTACTCAAACCGGTGCGGCGCGTCGTGCGGCCGGGGTCGCTTTTGTGCAGTCCGCCCGGATCGGCTTTCGGGGCGATCGGCGGCCTGCGTCGGGCGACCCGGGCGCCAACGCGCCATATCCCCCAAAGCCTCAATAGAATGACGCGCATGCGGGAGGTCAGCTACACGGAATTCGCCAAGGCGGTCGCGCGGGCGAGGCTGGGCATCGACGCCGCGGAACTGCACGGTTCGGCTGCGGGCTACCTGTGCGCGGGCGGGGGCGGCGACGGCCACGTGTTGTTGTCGGCACTGCAACTGGAAAGCGACGACGCCGGCGCGCTCGATCCGCTGCACGCGCTGCTCGACGAACTGGCCGCCGGCATGTCCCGCGACCTCGGCGCCGGCGAGGCCGTGGCGCCCTTGCTGCCCGAAGCGCCGCTGGCCGCCCGCGCCGATGGCATGGTGGACTGGTGCCGCGGCTTCCTGGGCGGCCTCGGCTTGACGGGCGCGCTGGAGGGTTCGGCGCTGGATGCCGGCACGCGCGAGCTGCTGGATGCCTTCGGGCAAATCGCATCGATGCGCATCGAGTGCGACGAAGGCGACGAGGGCGCACTCGATGACGTACTGGAATTCATCCGCGGCGGCACCGTGCAACTGCATGCCCGCGTTGCACGGGCGGTTCGCCGATGATCCAGCCCGCGGAATTCGCCCGCAGGCGCCGCGAACTGATGCGCATGGCCGGCGAGGATGCGGCGCTGGTGGTGGCCGCGGCGCCCCGGCGGATCCGCAACGCGGACGCCGAGTGGCCGTACCGGCAGGATTCCGATTTCCATTACCTCACCGGTTTCCCCGAACCCGACGCGGTGCTTGCGCTGCTGCCGGGTCGCGCGAATGGCGAGGTCGTGCTGTTCTGCCGCGAACGCGATCCCGAGCGCGAAAGGATCGATGGCGCGCGCATCGGCCCCGACGCGGCGGCCGCGCGCTTCGGCATGGACGATGCGTTCCCGGTGGAGGACATCGACGATATCCTGCCGGGCATGCTCGAGGGCCGTACCCGCCTGTACTGCCATTTCGGGCGGGAGAACGAGTTCGACGCGCACCTGCTGCGCTGGCTGCGCAGGTTGCGGGCGTCGCGCGGCGGCGGCGTGGTGCCGCGCGAGTTCGTCGCGCTCGGGCACTTGCTGCACGAATTGCGCCTGTACAAGTCGACCGCGGAACTGCGCCTGATGAAGCGCGCCGCGAACATCGCGGCCGAAGCGCAGCGCGCGGCGGTCGCGGCAGCGCGTCCGGGCGCCGCCGAATACGAAGTCGAAGCCGCGCTGCTGCACGTGGTGCGCGCGCACGGCGCCGTGCCCTCGTATGCGCCGATCGTGGCGGGCGGCGCCAATGCCTGCGTGCTGCACTACACCGCCAACCGCGACCGGCTCGAGCGCGGCGACCTGCTGTTGGTCGACGCCGGCGCCGAAGTCGAGTGCTACGCCTCCGACATCACGCGCACATGGCCCGTCGGCGGCCGCTTCTCGCGCGAACAGCGCGCGCTGTACGAGGTGGTGTTGGCTGCGCAACAGGCGGCGATCGAGCAGGTGCGCGAAGGGGCGGCGTTCACGGCCGCGCACGACGCGGCGCGCAAGGTGGTCGTCGAGGGCCTGTGCCAACTGAAGCTGCTGTCCGGCAGCCCGCGAAGCGCATTGAAGTCCGGCAGCTACGAGCGCTTCTTCCCGCACAAGACCGGGCACTGGATAGGCCTGGACGTCCACGACGTCGGCGATTACCGCGTGGACGAGCAGCCGAGGTTGCTGGAGGCCGGCATGGTCGTGACCGTCGAGCCCGGCATCTACATCCCGCCCGACGACACCACGGTTCCGGCGAAGTGGCGCGGGATCGGCATCCGCATCGAGGACGACGTCGCGATCGGCGCACACGGCAGTGAAGTGCTGACAGCTGCGCTTCCGAAGGCCATCGACGAGGTCCAGGCGCTCGCATACTGAGCCTTGCGCACCACGTGGACGGGTTGCCCGCCGCGCGCGGGGTCCGGATACACTCGGGCGACGACAACCGGAGGGAGGCATCCGCATGGCTGGCAACAACGGGTCCTGGGCGCGGACCGCGCCGTACCTGCTGAGCATCCTGCGCATCATCGCCGCATTCCTTTTGATGCAGCACGGGGCGGAAAAGCTGTTCGGTTATCCCGGCGGATCATTCGAGCTGATCTCGTCGGCCAAGCTGTTCACCATCGTGCCCGGCCTCGCCGGCATCCTGGAGTTCGGCGGCGGTTTCCTGCTGTTGATCGGGCTGTTCTCGCGACCGGTCGCCTTCATCCTGTCGGGCGAAATGGCGTTCGCGTATTTCATGGCGCACTTCCCGCACAACCACGTGGTCCCCATCCTCAACGGCGGCGGCCTGGCGGTGCTGTTCTGCTTCACGTTCCTGTACCTGTCGGCGGCCGGGCCGGGGCCATGGAGCCTTGACCGCGCACTCAGGCGCGCGTGACGGCCGGACCCGCCCACGACAAATAGAGGACCACCATGCACCGCAGCCGCTTGTGCAGCATCCTCATCGATTGCCGGACCGATGACCTGGAATCGGCGGCCCGATTCTGGTCCGAAGCGCTGGGGCGGCCATTGCGCGAAGGGACGAATCCCGGCGGAAGCAACTACATCGGCATGGTGACGCACGACGACGAGCCGGTGATCGAGGTGCAGAAGGTAGACCACGACAGCCGCGTGCACCTCGACATCGAAAGCAATGACATCGAAGCCGAAGTGCGGCGACTGGAGGCGCTTGGCGCCAAGCGCGTCGGGTCAATCAAGACCTGGGTCGTGATGGAAGCGCCGACCGGCCAGCGGTTCTGCGTGGTGCGACCGCAGCGTGGCCAGATCGGCCCGCACGCCAACGAATGGCCTGATCCGCTGGACTGATTGCGGCACGCGCGATCCGGATGTGCGACCGCGCGCACTTGCGTGCGCCATTGCAGCGCGCCTGATCGGCGCTCGTCCGTTTTTCATGTGGCTTTCGCACCGCGCGTGGAGGTTCATGGCGCCGTCGGGTTGCATCGCGCTGGTGCCAGGGTGGTGGGGGGCCTAGGTCGGCCGCCGGCCTACAGCGTGTTCCGCGGCAAAGTCGTCGCGGGCGAGGGCTACGGCTGGGCGTTGCCGCGTTCGCCTGGCCTGCGGCGGGGGCAGCGCCGCGCGTTCCTTGTTATGGTTGGGGCTTTCACTGCAATCCACGCCTCGCCATGCAAACGTTCGAATCGTTCCTCGACCAGCTATGGGTGCGCACCGCGCTCGATTGCGTTCTGCTGCTGCTGGTCGCGTGGCTGGCGGGGCGGCTGGTGCGCTACGCGATGGTGCACGTCATGCGCCTCGCCAGCAGGCACACCACGTGGCGCTGGGACGACGCCATGGTCAAGCGTCGCGTGTTCCTGCGTCTGTCGCAGGTGGTTCCGATGCTGATCGTCAACGCAGGCCTGCACGCGGTGCCGGGCGTGCCCGAGGCCGCGGAAAAGGTCGTGGCCGCCATCACCACCGCACTGATCATCGTGTTCGTGGTGCTCGCGGTCGACGCGGCCCTGTCCGCCATGGAGGACCTCTACAACCAGACCCCGCGCGGGCGCGAGCGCCCCATCAAGGGTTACGTGCAGCTCCTCAAGATCGTCCTGTTCGTGGTCGGGCTGATCCTGATCATCGCGGCGTTGTTCCAGCGCGATCCGTTGACCTTGCTGGCCGGCCTCGGCGCGGTATCGGCGGTGCTGTTGCTGATCTTCAAGGACACCATCATGTCGGTGGTGGCGAGCGTGCAGATCGGTTCCTACGACATGCTGCGCGTGGGCGACTGGATCTCCATGCCCGAAGACAATGTCGACGGCGACGTGGTCGAGATCTCTCTGAATACGGTGAAGGTGGTCAACTGGGACAAGACCCTCAGCACCATCCCGACCTGGCACCTCATCTCCAAGTCGTACCGCAACTACCGCAACATGTACGAAACCGGGCGGCGCATACGCCGGGCGCTCAACATCGACATCACCAGCGTGCGCTACCACACGCCCGGGGAGATCGAGCACCTGCAGCGCTTCCGGTTGCTCGACGACTATTTCCAGCAGAAGAGCAGCGAACTTGCCGCGTGGAACGCCGACCTGGGCAGGGAAGGCGCGGATGCGATCAACCAGCGGCGCCTGACCAACCTGGGCAGCTTCCGCGCCTACATGCAGGCCTATATCGGCAGCCATCCGGGCATCAACCAGGACCTGTTCTGGGCGGTGCGCCAGCTCGATCCGGCTCCCACGGGCATTCCGCTGCAGGTGTATGCCTACACGCGCAACACCAGCTTCGTGCCGCACGAGAATGTGCAGGGCGACATCTTCGACCACCTGATCACGATCCTGCCCGAGTTCGGCTTGATGCTGTTCCAGCAGCCGAGCGGGTGCGACATGCGCGCCGGGTTTGCGCGGCACGATCGACCACGACTCGACGAGGATGGTGCGCGCGCCGAGGATCACGAGCCATTGGAACAGCTCGCGCCGCCCTGATCGTGGCGGGCGCCGGGCGGCCGGCTTCAGCCCACGAACACCCGCGCGTTCCGGAACAGGCGCATCCAAGGCGAATCCTCGCCCCATTCGCGCGGGTGCCAGCTCATCTGCGCGGTGCGGAACACGCGCTCGGGGTGCGGCATCAGGATGGTGACGCGGCCCCGCGCGGCGGTGAATCCCGCGAGCCCCTCCGGCGAGCCGTTGGAGTTGCAGGGGAATGCCTCGGTCGGCTTGCCGCGGTTGTCGATGAAACGGACGCAGGCGTCGGCCTTGCCCGCCTTGTGGTCGTCGGCGAACACTGCCCGGCCTTCGCCGTGGGCCGTGACCACCGGGATCCGCGAACCGGCCATGCCGCGCAGGACGACGGACTCGGTATCCAGTACTTCCAGCGTCACGAAGCGTGCTTCGTACTGTTCCGAGGCGTTGCGCGCGAAGGTCGGCCAGTGTTCGGCGCCCGGGATGATCTCCTTCAGGTGCGAGAGCATCTGGCAGCCGTTGCACATGCCGACCGCGAACTTCGACTCGTCGGCGAAGAACGCGGCGAACTGGTCGCGCAGATCGCCGTGGTAGAGGATCGACGCGGCCCAGCCACGGCCGGCGCCGAGCACGTCACCATACGAGAATCCGCCGCAGGCGGCGAAGCCCGTGAAATCCGCGAGATGGTGCCGGCCCGCGACGAGGTCGCTCATGTGCACGTCCACGGCATCGAACCCGGCGCGGGTGAACGCGGCCGCCATCTCGACCTGGCCGTTGACGCCCTGCTCGCGCAGGATCGCGATGCGTGGTCGCGCGCCCTTGGCGATGAAGGGCGCGGCCACATCCGCGGCCGGGTCGAAGGTGAGCCGCGCGTTCAGGCCGGGATCGTTGTCGTCGCAGCGCCAGGCGCGTTCGGCGTCGGCGCTCGCGGGATTGTCGCGCAGGCGCTGCATGGCATGGCTGGTTTCGTGCCAGGCGCCGATCAGCTTCTGCCAGTTCCACTTGGCGACGGTCTCGTCGCCGCTGTGGAGCTTGATGCCGAGCTTGGCTTTCGGGCGCGCGATCACCCTCGTCATCGACTCGAGGCCGTTCGCCTCGACCAGCGCCGCGAAGGCATCGTGCCGGTCCTTGCGCACCTGCACCACCGCGCCCAACTCTTCGTTGAACAGCGCGAGCAGCGCATTGTCGGCCCAGTCGTCGAGGAAGATTTCCAGGCCGCAGTGGCCGGCGAAGGCCATCTCCAGCAGGGTCACGATTGCGCCGCCGTCGGAACGGTCGTGGTAGGCGAGCAGCAGGTCCTGCTTGCGCGCGGTGCGGACAAGCTGGAACAGCGCGCGCAGTCGTTCGGGATCCTCGAAGTCGGGCGGCACCCCGCCGCGGCGGTCATACGCCTGGGTCAAGGCGGAACCTCCCAGCCGGTTGCGGCCGGCGCCGAGGTCGACCAGCCACAATTCGGTTTCGCCCGCATCCATCCGCAGTTGCGGCGTCAGCGTGCGGCGGGTGTCGGCGATCCGCACGAACGCGCTGACGATCAGCGATACCGGTGCGATCGTGCGCTGCTCGCGTCCGTCCTCGCGCCACAGCGTGCGCATCGACAACGAATCCTTGCCGACCGGAATCGAGATGCCGAGCGCGGGACACAGTTGCGTCGAGACCGCCCGCACCGCGTCATACAGCGCGGCGTCTTCGCCGGCATGGCCGATCGCCGCCATCCAGTTGGCGGACAGCCGTACTTCTTCCAGCTTGTCGACGGGGGCGGCGAGCAGGTTGGTGATCGCCTCGCCCAGCGCCATCCTCGCGGATGCCGCGCCGTCCAGCACCGCGACCGGCGAGCGCTCGCCGATCGCCATCGCCTCGCCCGCATGACCTTCGAAGTCGGCCAGCGTCACCGCGCAGTCGGCGACCGGCACTTGCCACGGGCCCACGAGCTGGTCGCGGGAACACAAGCCGCCGACGCTGCGGTCGCAGATGTGGATCAGGAACGCCTTGCTGGCCACCGCCGGCATCCGGAGCACGCGCTCTATTGCATCGTCGAGCCCGATGTTGCTTAGGTCGGGAATGATCTCGAGGTGCGGCTTGATGCGGGTCGCATCGCGCTGCATCCGCGGCGGTTTGCCGAGGAGCATCGCGAGTTCGAGGTCGATCACGGTGAAGCGGGAACCGGGAACGGGGAACGGGGAAGGAGCGTGGAGCGTTGTGGCTGCTTCCCTGTTCCCTGTTCCCTGTTCCCGCTTCTGGCTCGTCACCAGCAGCCGTTCTTCCTCCGTCGCATGCCCCACCACCGCGAACGGACAACGCTCGCGTTTGCAGATCGCTTCGAAGCCGGCAAGGTCGTCCGGCTTGACCCCGAGCACGTACCGCTCCTGCGACTCGTTGCACCAGATCTGCATGGGCGAGAGTTGCGGGTCGTCGGAAGGCACCGCGTCGAGGTCGATTTCGCCGCCGACGCCGGCGTCGTGGAGCAACTCGGGGATCGCGTTGGACAGGCCGCCCGCACCAACGTCGTGGATCGCGACGATCGGGCTCGCCTCGCCTTGCGCGCAGCAGGCGTCGATCACTTCCTGGCAGCGGCGCTGCATCTCGGGGTTGTCGCGTTGCACCGAGGCGAAGTCCAGCGCCTCGCTCGACGTGCCGGCCGCCATCGACGAGGCCGCGCCGCCGCCCAGTCCGATCAGCATCGCCGGACCACCGAGCACGATCACCGCGTCGCCGGGATCGAGCTTGTTCTTCTTCACCAGCATCGGGCGAACATTGGCGACGCCGCCGGCCAGCATGATCGGCTTGTCGTAGCCGTGGCGCATGCCCGGCTTGCCGGTTTCGAGTTCGAAGGTGCGGAAGTACCCGGTGAGGCAGGGCCGGCCGAATTCGTTGTTGAAGCCGGCGGCGCCGAGCGGACCGTCGCGCATGATCTCGAAGGCGCTGGCGACCCGGGGTGGCAGGGGACGCGCCTCTTCCCACGGCCGCGGCAACTCCGGGATGCGCAGGTGCGACACGGAAAAGCCGGTCAGTCCCGCCTTGGGCTTGCCGCCGCGCCCGACCGCGCCCTCGTCGCGGATCTCGCCGCCTGAGCCCGTGGCCGCGCCCGGCCACGGGGAAATCGCGGTCGGATGGTTGTGCGTTTCGACCTTGATCGCATAGGGAATCGCTTCGTGGTGCGCACGCCATACGCCGTCGGCGTCGGCGAAGAAACGCGCGCCTTCGTTGCCCTCGATCACCGCGGCGTTGTCGCTGTACGCCGACAGCGTATACGCGGGTGACGCCCGGTGGGTGTGGCGAATCAGGCCGAACAGGGTCGCATCCTGCTTCTCGCCATCGACGGTGAACTCGGCGTTGAATACCTTGTGCCGGCAGTGCTCGGAGTTGGCCTGCGCGAACATCACCAGTTCCGCGTCGGTGGGGTCACGTCCCAGCTTCGCGTAATGGGTTGCGAGGTATTCGATTTCGTCGTCGCTGAGGGCGAGGCCGAGTTCGGCGTTCGCCTCCCGCAGCGCGGCCTTCGCATCGTTGCCGAGCGCGAGCGTCTGGTGCGGACCGGCTTCGCCCGACGCGAACACGCGCACCGCGTCGCCGAGTCGCGGCATCACCGACTGCGTCATCGGATCGTGCAGCACGGCTCGCACCGCCGCGAACGCGGGATCACCCGCTTCGGGCAACCGGTCGATCAGGAACGCGGTGCCGCGCTCCACGCGCGAAACGTGGATGCCGACGTGGTGCACGATGTCGGTAGCCTTGGTCGACCACGGCGAGCGTGTCCCGAAGCGTGGAACCACCCATAGCGACGCGTCGGCCGGCGGCGCCTCGGTTGCATCGAGGACCTCGGCCAGGCGCCTGTGCAGCGCCGGCGTCAGCGACGAATCCGACTGGACGAAATAGACGTGGCGGGCGCCGCGCACGCGCGTTCCCTTCGACAGCGCGTCGAGGCGGCGGTTGAGACGGTCGAGCCGGAAATCCGACAGGGCGCTGCGCCCGTCGAGGACGATCATGACGATGGGGTCGCGGGCCGGGGAAAGCCGGTAATTATAAGTGCGATCGTCCACGATCGCTGCTCCACGTCAGAGCTATCCGAGCCGGGTGCTTTAAGCGCGCGGCCTCGTGCCGGAACGGCCCTTCCTGGCCTGACTTTTCAGGTAAGCGAGTGCTTCAGCGCGAGCGCGGATCGGCAGGCGTCGCGCGCACGCTCTGCAGGCGCCGCAGCAGTTCCTTCGGGTCGACGTAGCCGCCGAGCACCACGCCGTTGTCGGCGATGATCGTGGGGGTGCCGTCGACGCCGAGGTCGACCCCCAGGTCGAAGTCATGTTCGACCGGCGACTCGCAGTTCGCGCGGGGCGGCGCCTTGCCTTCGAACGCGCGGGTGAGCGCATCGCGGCGGTCGCCCGCGCACCACACGTCCACGGCCTTGCGCGCCGACGGCGTGCCGAGCCCGGTGCGCGGCCAGAACAGGTAATTGACCGCGATGCCGAGCTTGTTGATTTCGGCGATGTTGGCGTGGAACGCGCGGCAATAGGGGCAGTCGACGTCGGTGAACACCGTCACCGTGTATTTCGGGTTCGCCGGCGCGTAGCGGATCATCCGGTCCGGGGACAGCCCGGCAATCGCATCGCGCCGCAGCCGGTTCAGCGTCTGGCTGTTGAACGACTTGCGGCTGGCGACATCGAAGGCCTCGCCCTGGATCACGTAGCGGCCATCGCCCGTCATGTACAGGACCTGGCCCTGCACGACGACCTGGTACAAGCCCGCGATCGGCATCGGCTCGATGCTCTGCGGCTTCGTGCCGGGCGCCATCTCGGTGACCGTGGCGGCGATGCCCGCGCGTACCGCCGGGCTGATCGTCGTGGCCGGGGCCGCCGGTGCCGCATGGGCCTCCTGCACGGCGGCGCTGCGATCGGAGGAGCAGGCGCACATCGCGACCAGGGACAGTGCGAGCGCGCAGAAGAGTTTCAGCATGGCGTGTTTCGAGGTGCTGCATCGCAGCGGGCGCGACGGGTGGATGCTAGCACGCGGCGTCCGCACCGGGTCGTGATCCGCGGCGCAATCGCGGCGCCCTCCGAAGCTCCCGCCGAAGCTCGCGCGCGCAGCCTTCACGGCATCGGCTCAGTCGAAGGTCAGCCACCAGCAGCCGTCGGATTCGGTGACGCCGAAGGCGCGGGTGCCACCGCCGGCGGTCGAGATCTCGAACCCCGCCAGGGCGGGAGCCATCATCGAGCCGTTTCCCCCGGCGTGGAAGACGGATGCCGCGGGCGCGGGGCCCGTCGCGGCGTATGGCGGTTCCGCGGAACCGGCGATCGCGATGCCCGCCAGCGGTTGCTTCAACCAGTCGGCCAACGTCCGCAGCAGCGTGCGCGCGGAGTCCTGGTCGATGCCGCGCCAGACGATGACGCCGGCCAGACGGTTCACGTCGTGGCTTTCGAAGGCGCCCGCAATGGCTTGGCGAAGCGCCTCCGGTGATGCGGGGCAGACGTCGCCGAAGCCGTAGCTGCCGGTGATCGCGTCCGCGCCCGCACCATCCCCGGCGAGTTGCACCGGCGTCCCGCATGGCTGGCTGGAGAACTTGGGTTCACCGTGGGCGCCGACGCAGCGGTAGATCGGCGTTTGCGCCGGTGCCTGCGACCACGCGAGCGGTGCCCAGGTGCCGAGAGCGGCGAGGCACAGCAGGCGGACGATCCACGGGCTCATCACGCCAGTCTAGCCCCCGGCGCGCAGGCTCAGGCCGCGAGTGGCTGGTCGAGGCGCTCCAGCACCGCGCGCGTCGCACGCGCGCGATTCAGCGTGTAGATGTGCAGGCCGGGCGCGCCACCTTCCAGCAGCCGCCGGCACATCGCCGCCACCACGTCCGCGCCGAATTCCCGCACCGCGTCCGCGTCGTCGCCGAACGCTGTCATCCGCTTGCCGATCCAGCGCGGGATTTCCGCCCCGCACATTTCGGAAAACCGGCGCAGTTGGGTGAAGTTGGCGATAGGCATGACCCCGGGCACGATCGGAACCGTCACGCCTGCGCGGCGTGCGTCCTCGACGAACCGGAAGTAACCATCGGCGTTGAAGAAGTACTGGGTGATTGCGCCGTCGGCGCCGGCATCGACCTTGGCCTTGAAGTGCCGGAGGTCGGCCGCGGCGTGGTCGGACTGCGGGTGGCACTCGGGATAGCAGGCCACCTCGATGTGGAACCAGCCATCGTGTTCGCGGCGGATGAACGCGACCAGGTCCGAGGCATAGCGGAAGTCGCCCGGCGAGGCCATCCCTGATGGGAGGTCGCCGCGCAGCGCGATGATGCGCTTGCACCCAAGCTCGCGGTAGTCGGCGAGCAGCGCGCGGATTTCCTCGCGCGAACCGCCCATGCACGACACGTGCGGCGCGACTTCCAGCCCATGCGCTTCGCGCAGGTGCCGCACCGTGCGCGGCGTGTGGCTGAGCGTCGACCCGCCGGCGCCGAAGGTCACGCTGACGAATTCCGGTTCCAGGACTTTCAGCTTCGGCAGCGCGCGCTCCATCTGCGCCCGTTGCTCCTCGGTCTTCGGCGGGAAGAATTCCAGCGAAATGGGGATCATCGGCAAGGCGGCGTCCATATATCTCTCCATCAAGATAGAGAGAAGGACTGCCGGATGCAACCGCGCCGGGGCCGGCGGCTACAGCGGGAGGCGGTCAGCGCGAAGCGGCGTCGCCGGGCGGCGATTGCGGATTACGATTGGCGGTCGCCAGCACCCATTCGACCACCTGCTCGGCGAGCGCATCGTCGGCCTTGCCGAACGCGGCGACGACGGCCGGCACCTGGGTGCCCGCGGGCTGCTCGGTAAGCACGAAGCTGCGGCTGGCGAGCACGCTGCGCGAACCGGCGCGGCGCAGTTGCGCGTCGTAGCGGACCACCACCACCGGCGAGCCGCCGCGGTACTCCGACTGGAACGCGCGCAGGTCGCCGCTCAGGGTGTAGTCGGAGGCGAACCGGTCGTCGTCGGTGGTGACCGAGCGCAGCCTGGCCGCCATGAACGCGTCGACCAGCCGGCCGCGGACCAGCAACGCCGGCGATTCGCTCCAGCGAGCGCCCTTGTAGACGCTGACCTGACCGGGTTCGGGCATCACCACGATACCTTGCTGGTCGAGCGTGCCGGCGAGGTTGGGCGTGTCCACCCGCAGGCTGAAATCCGCGGGCGTCTTAGCCGGCTGGACGGTGGCGTTTTCCGGCGGCTGCCAGACCTGCACCACCTGGTTCTTGGGGAGGATCGAGCAGGCGCTCGCGAGGGCGGCCGCGCAAAACGCCGCGGCCAGGACGCGCATCGGGGCGCGGAATCCGTTCGAGGTATGCATGGACGGCGTCCTCATTTCTTCGGCGTGAATTCGGCGGGGTGGTCGCGCCCGAGCAGGTAGGCCGCCGGATTCGCCTGCAGCTGGTCGGTGACCTGTTGGATGTCGCGCAGCGTGGCGCGCAGTTGCCGCAGGGTCGGACCGATCTGGTCGACCCCGCGTAGCCCCGACTGCAGCGAGTCCTTGTTCTCGACGAGCAGGTCGTTGAGGGTCTTGGTGGTCTGCTGCAGCGATGTCATCGCCGCTTGCGCGCGTTCCATCGTCTGGAGTGCCGGGCCGTTGACCAGCTTGTTCGCGCCGGCGAGGGTCTGGTTGAGTTTGACCGAGGCCTCGCTGGCCTCGTGGATCAACTTGCGCAGGTCGTCGCGTTCGGCCGCCAGGGTGCTGGTGGTCTGGTCGATGTTCTTGAGCGTGCTGGTGATCCGGTCGACGTTGCTCTGCGAGACCACCTGGCCGAGGCGATCCAGGATGCCATTGAGGTTGGTCACCACGTCGCTGCCGGAGGCCAGCAACTGGGAGAGTGCGGAATTTTCCGATTTGATCTGCGGTACCGGGTTGTCGGGGGTGGGCATCAGCAATGCGCTGTCCGGGGCGCCCCCGCTCAATTGTATGAACGCGACGCCGGTCAGCCCGAGCAGGCCCAGCTTGGCGCGGGTGTCGGTCTTGATCGGCGTGTCGGCGGCGACCTGGATCCGCGCCAGCACCTTGCGCGGATCCTTCGGGTCGAGCTTCAACTGGCTGACCTGGCCGACCTGGATGCCGTTGTACTGCACCGGACTGCCCGTGGACAGTCCGGTCACGGCTTCGGTGAACACGATGTCGTAATAGTGGTGCTGTTTGCTGAGGCTGGCTTTGCCCAGCCACAGCGCGAACAGCACTGCCACTACCACCACCACGAGGGTGAAGGTGCCGATCAGCACATGGTGGGCCCTGGTTTCCATCTTGCTACCTCATGCCAAGGGGTGGATGGCTTCCGCGGCGCGGCCGCGCGGCCCCTGGAAATAATCCCGGATCCAAGGGTCGTCGAAGCGTTCCACCTTGTCCAGCGAGTCGGCCACGATGACCCGCTTGTGCGCGAGCACGGCCACGCGGTCGCAGATTGCGTGCAGCGAGTCGAGGTCATGGGTGATCATGAACACGGTCAGGCCCAGCGAGTCGCGCAAGGTGCGGATCAACTGGTCGAACGAGGCCGCGGCGATCGGGTCGAGGCCTGAGGTCGGTTCGTCCAGGAACACGATGTCCGGATCGAGCGCCAGCGCACGCGCCAGCGCCGCCCGCTTGCGCATGCCGCCGGAAAGTTCCGCCGGGTAGCGCTGCCGCACTTCGGGCGCGAGATCGGCCAACGCGATCTTGAGCGCCGCCACCCGCCGCGCATCGTGCACGCTGAGCGAGGTATGTTCCATCAGCGGCACCCGGACGTTTTCGCTGACGGTGAGCGAGGAGAACAGCGCCCCGTTCTGGAACAGCACGCCGCAGCGGCGCTCGATCGCGATCCGGCGCCGGGGCGGCAGGGCGTGCAGGTTCTCGCCGAACAGCCTGACGCTGCCGGCGTCGGGCCGGCGCAGGCCGAGGACCGTGCGCAGCAGCACGGACTTGCCCGAGCCGGAGCCGCCGACCACGCCCAGGATCTCGCCGCGGTACACGTCGAGGTCCAGGTCCTCGTGGACCACGTGCGCACCAAACTGGCTGCGAAGGCCGCGGACTTCGACCAGCGTATCCCGCGCCGGCTCGGAAGCGAGCGCGCTCACCAGCCCATTTCCATGTAGAACAGTGCCGCGACCGCGTCCACCGCGATCACCAGGAAGATCGACTGGACCACGCTGGAGGTGGTGCGTTCGCCCACGGACTGCGCGCTGCCTTCCACCTTGAAGCCCTCGAGGCAGCCGATCACCGCGATCAGGAACGCGAAAATCGGAGCCTTGGCCAGCCCCAGCCACAAGTAATAGAGTGGCGTATCCGCACGGAACACCGACACGAACATCGCGGGCGTGATGTCGAGCGCGAACCAGCACACCAGCAGGCCCCCGATCATGCCGGCCAGCATCGCGAGGAAGGTCAGCATCGGAGTGACGATCATCAGCGCGATCACCCGCGGCAGCACCAGCAGCTCGATGGGATCCAGGCCCATGGTGCGCATGGCGTCGACTTCCTCGCCGACCTTCATCGAACCGATCTGCGCGGTGAACGCGCTGGCGGTGCGGCCGGCGAGGATGATTGCCGTCAACAGCACCGCCAGCTCGCGGAGGAACGCGTACGACACGAGGTCCACCGTGAACACGCTGGCGCCATAGCGCTGCAGCGCGGTGGCGCCGAGGAAGGCGATCACCGCGCCGATCAGGAACGACAGCAGCGCCACGATCGGCACCGCGTGGAAGCCGGTCTGCTCCATGTGCGCGATCAACGAGGTCATGCGCCAGCGGTCCGGCCGCAAGAGCGTCCGGGCCCAGGTCTCCAGGGTCATGCCGACGAAGCCGAGCAGCTTGAACGCGAGCTTGCGGATCCGCACGACGCTGCCGCCGACGTCGGCGAGCATGTCGATGAATCCGAAGTTGCGTGGTTGCGGCGGCCGGTGCGCGTAGAGCTCGGCAACCGCATCGCTGACGGTTCCGAGCAATGCGCGGAGCTCGCGCGGAACGTCCTTGTCGTGGTCGGCAAGCCAGTGCAGCGCCTTCGGGCCGAGCGCGACTGCGATCAGCCCGGCACCCGCGGTGTCGAGCCGGCCGATGTCGTTGAAGTCGACGTCCGGGACTTCCGGCAACTCCGGCTTCAGCGCATCGAGCTGCGCTTCGAGCCGCGAGAAGTGCGCCAGTGTCCAGTCCCCGGTGAATCGCAGCACGTTTTCGCCGGTTTCCGGCAACGGCAGCCACTCCACCAAGCCGGCCGGGGTCGTCGGATGATCCATTCGCGCAATCTAGCAGCGTCGGGCCGCCAAAGTATTGCGCGCGCGCGATCTGTGGCTTTGCGCACGATAATGGATCATCAGCCGGAGCGGCTGTTGTGAAAAATCAGGCCAGGGATGGCCGAGGTGATGCCCCATGACCAGAGGTGAATCAGATGACCGAGCCAATCAATAACTCAGCGATCAGGGACGATCGCATAAATAAAGCCAAGCACACCGTCCTCAACGCCAGCCACCGCGCCGCGGGCGCGAAAATGGTCGACTTCGGCGGCTGGGACATGCCGCTGCATTACGGCTCGCAACTCGAGGAGCACCACGCCGTCCGCCGCGACGCCGGCATGTTCGACGTGTCGCACATGACCGTGGTCGATCTCTCCGGGGCGCGCTGCCGCGAATTCCTGCGGCATCTCCTCGCCAACGACATCGGCAAGCTGAAGAAGCCGGGCAAGGCGATCTACTCGTGCATGCTCAACGAGCGCGGCGGCGTGATCGACGACCTCATCACCTATTTCCTGGCCGAAGACTTCTTCCGGGTGGTGGTGAATGCCGCGACCCGCGGCAAGGACCTCGCGTGGATCGAGCGGCAGGCCGCGCCGTTCGGTGTCGAGGTGGACGAGCGCGCCGACCTCGCGATGATCGCGGTGCAGGGACCGAACGCGCGCGCGAAGGTGCTGGCGCTGCTCGACGCGGGCGACCGGGAGCGCGTGGAAAAGCTCGGCCGTTTCGCCGCCGCCGAAGCGCGCGGCCCGGACGGCATGCCGCTGTTCGTGGCGCGCACCGGCTACACGGGCGAGGACGGATTCGAGATCATCGTGCCCGAACAGCATGCAGTTGAACTGTGGGAGGCGCTGGCCGCGGCGGGCGTGCACCCGGCGGGCCTCGGTGCGCGCGACACGCTTCGGCTCGAGGCCGGCATGAACCTGTACGGGCAGGACATGGACGAGGACGCCACGCCGTGGGAAGCGGGCCTGGCGTGGACGGTGTCGCTGGACGAGGGCCGCGATTTCATCGGCCGCGCGGCGCTCGAAAGGCAACAAGCCGCCGGCGTGCCGCGCGAACTGGTCGGCGTGGTGCTGGACGAGAAAGGCGTGCTGCGCCACGGACAGCAGGTGCGTGCGGGAGCCGGCGAGGGCGCGATCCTCTCCGGCATCTTTTCGCCCACGCTGGGCAAGGCGATCGGGTTCGCGCGGGTCCCCGCCGGGGCGCGGGACGGATTGCGCGTCGACATCCGCGGCCGCGAATTGCCATTGCGCGTGGTGAAGTACCCGTTCGTGCGGAACGGCAAACCCGGCGAAGGCGTGTAGACACTCTGTTCCGCGTCAAGTGGTTTCGAGGTCTGGGTATAGGAGCGTCGTGTCGTAAGGCTTCGGGTCTTTCATGATGGCCCAGGCGGCGGTGAGCGTCTTGCGCATGATGGCGACGTTGGCTTGCATTTTC
>DASSNH010000281.1:0-3653 GCA_035701405.1 Rhodanobacteraceae bacterium | reverse complement strand
GGCGCCAAGCCGCTGGCCGGTTTTCCGGGCGAGCTCGTCACCGAAGGCCTGGACGGCCTGCGCGCGCGCCTCAACGAATACGTCGAGCTGGGCGCCCAGTTCGCCAAGTGGCGCGCGGTGATCACGATCGGTGACGACATGCCTTCCAGCACCTGCATCGACGCCAACACCCACGCGCTGGCGCGCTACGCGGCGCTGTGCCAGGAAGCGGGCCTCGTGCCGATGGTCGAACCCGAGGTGCTGATGGACGGCGACCACGACATCGAAACCTGCTACGAGGTGACCGAAGCCACGCTGCGCTCGCTGTTCGCGGCGCTGTACGAACACAACGTGATGCTTGAAGGCACGATCCTGAAAGCGAGCATGGTGCTGTCCGGCAAGGACTGCCCCGAGCAGGCCGACACCGAGGAAGTGGCGGAGTCAACGATCCTGTGCCTGAAATCCTCGGTGCCCGCGGTGCTGCCCGGCATCGTGTTCCTCTCGGGCGGCCAGAGCGACGCGGACGCCACCGCGCACCTCAACGAGATGAACCGCCTCGGCCCGCATCCGTGGCCGCTGTCGTTCTCCTATGGTCGCGCGATGCAGCAGGCCGCGCTGCACCTTTGGGCCCAGGACCTGGAGGGCAACTTCGGCGCCGCCCAGAAGATCGTCGTCGAACGCGCCCGCGACAACGGCCTCGCGGCCCTGGGGCAGTGGAAGAAGGCCGCCTGACGGTGATGTAGGCCGGCTCAAGCCCGCAGGGCGGAGCCGGTATGTTTGTCTGACCCTTGCCGGTAAATTCCGGGCATCCGGCCCTTCGGGCCCGCCTGCCGTTCGCGCCACTCCTGCGGCGCAGTCATCGCTTGGCTCTTTGAACCGGCCTGCCCCGAGCCGGCGCCGCGCGTAGCCCGGATTCCGCTTCGCTGCATCCCGGCTCCACGCCCGGACAATCAGTTGCCGGCGGTCTCCGTGGTCGCTTCCACCGGATATGCCGGCGCGGCATCCAGCGCCGACGCGCAGACTTCGGCGAGCTCCAGCAGGCGAAGGTCGGATCCCGGACGCCCCACGAACTGCATCCCGATCGGCATTCCATCGGGCAGGGTGCCCATCGGAATGCTGACGGCGGGACACGCGGACAGGCTCGCGAACGAGGTGAGGTCGGCCTGCGACGCGGGCGCCGGCGCATCCACGGGGAATGCGCCTTGCGGCGTGGTGGGCAGCACGAGCACGTCCACGCGCGAAAACACCCGGCGCGCCTTCAGCACCGCGAAGTCGAGCATCCGGTCGGCGACCACGTAATCCGCCGCGGATTTTCCGGCCGCGAAATCGAGCATCTTCCGGAATTCAGCCGACGCGGGATGCTCGCTATCCGCCAGATCCGCAGCAAAGGTATTGCGCATCTCGGCTTCCATGAGCAGCAGGCCGGCGCGGCGCATCTTCGAATACGGCCAGTCCGAGAAATCGAGCGACTGGCGGTCGCCGAGCTGGTGTTCCAGCTTCGCCACCGCCGCGTCGAATACATCGCGCACCGCGGGCTCGACGCCGGCCTCCGCGAGGTCCGGCAGCACTCCGCAACGCAACTGCGTCGGATTCCAGTCCGGAGGCTGCAGCGCGACGCGCCGACGCCGCGAACGCGGATCGTCCGCGTCGTAACCCGCCAACACCTGCAACATCACCACCAGATCGCCGACGCTGCGGGCGAGGATCCCGACCGCGTCCAGACGCCGCGCAGCCGGCACCAAACCGCGCGCGGAAATCTCGCCGTGAGTGGGCTTCAGCGCGAACACCCCGCAGTAGCTCGCTGGAATCCGCACGGAGCCCAGCGTGTCGGAACCGATCGCCACTGGCGCCAGGCCCGCCGCGACCGCGGCGGCCGATCCGCCCGAGGAACCGCCCGCCACGTACGCGGCATTGCACGGATTGCGGGTGGTGCCGAAATGCGGATTGCAAGTGGCGGCGCCGAGGGCGCCTTCGTCGAGGTTGGTCTTGCCCAGGATGATCGCGCCCGCCGCGCGCAGACGGGCGATCGCGTGGGCGTCATGGCGCGCAATGTCCGACCCGCGCGAGGGTAGCCCCGCGCGCGTGGGGTATCCGGCGACGTCGAAATTGTCCTTCACCGCGACCGGGATGCCGTCGAGGCGCCCGATCGGCCCCTCGCGCCGGCGCCGCTGGGCGCTCGCGGCCTGGTCGCGCACGATGTCCGGCCGCACGTCGACGAACGCGTGCAGTCGCGGATCGAGGCGCTCGATCGCGCCGAGGTACGCCTCGGCCAGGGCATCCGCCGTGGTGCGGCCCGAGGCCAGCCAGTGCAGGCACTGCCAGACGCCTCCGCCGCGCAACGCCGCGGGATCCAGGAACTTCTCTTCGGCTACGCCCATCCGCTATCCCTGATCATGGCTTCCGAACCCCGGATTATGCGGGAGCGGCGCCCGGTTTGCCGACCGTACCGCAAACCTCGACAATCGGAGGAGCACCGTAGTAGCGCGCCATGCGCGCAACCGGGGTTGCGGCAGAACTGAATATCGGTCGCGGCCATTGGCCGCTCCTACCAAACGACGGAGTGGACGATGAGCGAGCGCGAAACGATGGAATACGACGTGGTCGTGGTCGGCGCAGGACCCGCGGGCCTCGCCTTCGCGATTCGCCTGAAACAGTTGCAATCGGACGCCCGGGTCTGCGTGATCGAGAAGGCCTCGACCATCGGCGCGCACATCCTTTCCGGGGCGGTGATCGAACCGGCGCCGCTCGACGACCTGCTGCCGGGCTGGCGCGACAACCCGCCGCCGATCTGCGTGCCCGCTACCCACGACGAATTCCTGCTGCTGCGCGACGCTAAACGCGCGTGGAAACTCCCCACTCCGCCGCAGATGAACAACCACGGCAACTTCATCGTTTCGCTGGGCGCGCTGTGCGCGTGGCTGGCGCCGCAGGCCGAGGCGCTCGGCGTGGACGTGTTCCCGGGCTTCGCGGCGGCCGAGGCGGTGTTCGACGATGCAGGCGCGATCAAGGGCGTGCGGATCGGCGACATGGGCGTTGCCCGCGATGGTTCGCAGAAGCCCGGCTACACGCAAGGCATCGACATCCTCGCAAAGCTCACGGTGCTTGCCGAAGGTTGCCGCGGCAGCATCACCAAGACCCTGGTCGCGCAATACGGGCTCGACCGGAATTCGGATCCGCAGACCTTCGGCATCGGGCTCAAGGAACTCTGGCAGGTCCCGGAGGGGCGCGTACAGCCGGGCCACGTCACTCACACCGTCGGGTGGCCGCTGGACAGCCGCACCTACGGCGGCAGTTTCATCTACCACCTCGACAAGGACCGCGTCGCGATCGGCTTCGTGGCCGGGCTCGACTACCCCGACCCGCTGTTCCGGCCGTGGGAAGCGTTCCAGCAACTGAAGCAGCACGCGCGTGTCCGGCCGCTGCTGGAAGGCGGGCAAATCATCTCGGCGGGCGCGCGCGCGCTGGTGGAAGGCGGACTGCAATCGCTGCCGACGACCGAAATGCCTGGCGCGATTTTGATCGGCGATGCGGCAGGGCTGATGAACGTGCCGAAGATCAAGGGTACCCACCAGGCGATCCGCTCGGGCATGCTGGCAGCCGAGCATTACGCCGAAAAGCAATCGGGCGAAGGCTTCGATGCGCGCCTCCGCGCATCGTCCGTCGCCGCGGAAATG
>DASSNH010000280.1:0-3311 GCA_035701405.1 Rhodanobacteraceae bacterium | reverse complement strand
CCGGTTTTGTAAAGATCGGCGACACCCGCGAAGGGTCGCGGCAATCCGCTTTCATTGGGTGCCGCGACTGCTATAGTCGATCGAGTTCGCGGGGAGCGCCCGATGACCCGATCCACCCAGTTCCAGCACGATTGCGTGGTCGTGGGTGCGAGCTTCGCGGGACTTGCCTGCGCCCACGCCCTGGCCGGGGCGGGCCTACGGGTCGCCGTGTACGAGCAGAAAGGCGATCCGGGCGAGAAACTGCATACCACCGGGATCATCGTCAAGGATGCGATCGACCAGATCGCGCTGCTGGATGACCTGCCTGCGCAGCTCGTGCGCCGCATCTCGGGCGTGCGGCTGTATGCCCCGAACCTGCGGCACGTCGATCTCGCTGCGCCCGGCTACTACTTCCTCGCCACCGACACGCCCAATGTCATGCGCTGGCTCGCCGGGCGGGCGGAGGAGGCGGGCGCCAGGCTCCATTGTGGCCAGGTGTTCCGCGAGGCGCATCGCCAACGCAGCGGTTTCGACCTGGGCGAACTCGGGCAGACGCGGTTCCTCGTGGGTGCCGACGGGCCGAATTCCCGCGTCGCCCGGGCGCTGGGCCTGGGGCAAAACAGCCGCTACCTGTTCGGCATCGAATACGAATACGCAAGCGTCGATATCGACGAGCCCGACAAGCTCCATTGCTTCATCAGCCGCCGCCTGGCGCGTGGCTACATCGGCTGGGTCGCCCACGGTGTCGGTGTCGTGCAGGTCGGCCTCGCCCGGCGCTTGCGCGGCCAGGCACCGCCGCCCCGGGAAGCCATGGCGGCCTTCCTCGAGCGGATCGCGCCGATCTTCGATTTCCGGGCGATGCGGCCAAGCTCGGTGCGCGCCGGCAAGATCCCCTGTGGCGGTCTCGTTCGCGGCGTTGCGGCACAGCGCGCGTTGCTGGTGGGCGATGCGGCGGGCATGGTTTCACCGGTGACAGCCGGCGGCATCCATACGGCGCTGAAGCACGGCCTCGCGGCCGGACACGCCATCGCCGACTACCTTGCGGGCAAGCGCGAAGACCCCAGCGGCTGGTTCGTCGATTCCTACCCGCGCTTTCGCGCCAAGCGGCTGCTCCGCTTCCTCTTCGACCACTTCCAGAGCGACACGGCATTCAACCTGCTGCTGGCGACATCGCCGATGCGCCGCGCCGCCGGGCTGGTGTATTTCCACCACAAGGGCGTGTTCGACCCGGCGATCGTTGCGGATTCGCGCAGCCCGGCCGATCGATCGGCCATTGTCCGGAGCGGCTAGTGTCGCCCGAAAGAATCTTTACATCGTCATTCCGGGGCCGGCGCCGGCTTGCCGGCGCGGGAACCCGGAATCTGCCGTTGTAGCAGTTCGAAGCAGATTCCGGATCTCACCCACTCCGTGGGCTCGTCCGGAGTGACGAAGTTATTTGTGGGACGAGGCACTGGGGGGGCTGACCTCGAAACGCGCGTTCAGCCGTGCAGCGCGGTTCCCAGTGACTGCGGAAGGGGACCCGAGGCCGGCGCATCGTAGGTGGTCTGCGACAGCACGGCCGCTGCGGCCTGCTTCGTCATCACGATGATGCTGATGCGCCGGTTGATCGGATCGCGCGGATCGGCCTTGTCGAGCGGAACCGCCGCCGCCAGGCCCACCACCTGCGCGATCTTGGCCGGATCGAGGCCGCCGGCAAGCAGGGCGCGCCGCGCGGCGTTGGCGCGGTCCGCGGACAATTCCCAGTTGCTGTAGCCGTGGTCGTTGTTGTACGGCGCGTCGTCGGTGTGGCCGCTGATGGTGATGCGATTCGGCACCTTGTTGATGAAGATGGCTAGCTCTTCGAGGATCGTCTTGGTGTAGTCCTTGAGCCGGTCGCGGCCCAGGTCGAACATCGGCCGGTTGAGCTTGTCCACGATCTGGATGCGCAGGCCCTCGGGGGTGATGTCCAGCAGCAACTGGTCCTTGTACGGCGCCAGCGCCTGGCTGTTCTGGATCGCGGCGTTGAGCTGGACCTTCAGTTCCTCCAGCCGCTGGCGGTCGCGTTCGCGCGCGCGCTCGTCCATCTCCTCCTTGGAAGCGGCGCCGACGGGACCGTTGTGGCGGTCCTTGCCCGGACCGTGGGACAGGTCCATGGCGCCACCGAGCTTGATCATCGAGTCGCTGGCGCCGCCGGGGCCGTCCTTGCCGGGTGGCGCGACGGTGGCGGTACCGAAGGTCGCGCTCGGATTGCGGAAATATTCGGCGATCGCGGCCTTCTGCTCCCGGGTGCCGACGCCGATGATCCACATCACCAGGAAGAACGCCATCATCGCGGTGACGAAATCCGCGTAGGCCACCTTCCAGGCGCCGCCGTGATGGCCGTGACCACCCTTCCGCGCCCGCTTGACGATGATCGGGGCGGCCTTGTCCTCGCTCATGCGGGCGCCCCGGCGCGCGCACCCTTCAGGTGCTCCTCGAGGTCCTGGAAGTTCGGGCGGCTGTGGGCGGAGAGCGCCTTGCGCGCGAACTCCACGGCAACCTTCGGGTTGTAGCCGCGCAGGCTGGCGAGCAGCGCGACCTTGACACATTCGAAGGCCTTGCCATCCTCGCGCACCCGGGCTTCCATGGCCGCGGCCAGCGGGCCGATGAAGCCGTAGCACAGCAGGATGCCGAGGAAGGTTCCGACCAGCGCGCCGGCGATGTGCTCGCCGATCTGGGAGGTGTCGCCGGTGAGGTTGGACATGGTGGTGACAATGCCCAGTACCGCCGCCACGATGCCGAAGCCGGGCAGGGCGTCGGCCATCTTCGCCACCGCCTGGGCCGGCGCCTCGGCCTCGGCGTGGTGGTTCTCGACTTCGGCGTCGAGCAATGCCTCCAGCTCGTGTGGCTCCATGTTGCCGCCGACGATCAGCCGCAGGCAGTCGGTGATGAATTCGACGAGGTAGTGCTCGCGCAACAGCCGCGGGTAGGCCGCGAATACCGAGCTCGACTGGGGATCCTCGATGTGCGGTTCCAACGCGAGCACGCCCTGCTTGCGCATCACCGCGAAGATGTCATACAGAAGCGAGAGCAGGTCGACGTAGTCCTGCCTCTTGTACGTCGGCCCCTTGGCGAGTCCGGCCACTTCGCGCAGGGCGGATTTCACCACCTTGCCGGGGTTGGAGGTGAGGAAGGCGCCCGCCGCCCCGCCAAAGATGATCATCAATTCGTAGGGCTGCCAAAGGGCGAGCAGGTGCCCGTGTGACATGACGTAGCCGCCCATCACGCAGACAATCACGACCAGCGTTCCGACCAAAACCAACATGTACGACTCCGGGGCCCGTCAGCGTGACGTCCTGCGCACCCGCGTTATC
>DASSNH010000279.1:0-18708 GCA_035701405.1 Rhodanobacteraceae bacterium | reverse complement strand
ATTTGCGCGAGCCGGCGGAGTGCGACGGAGGCGATCGGGTAGTCGACGTCGACGCCGCGGATTTCGTCGAGCATGCTGCGGGTGAATTGCATCTGCGGGTTGTCGCGCTGCAGCCATGCGGCCACCGCGCCGTCGGCGCCCTGCCTGCCCTGCTCGGACGCGAGGATCTGGCTGACCATCGCGCGCTGCTGCACCGCGAGTTCGTCGCGCAGGGCGCCGCGCGCCTGGGCGTGCCAGCGGCTTTCGACCGGCAGTTTCTCGATCTGGCCGCGCAGCCATTCGATGTCCATCGCCGCGCCGAGATCGAAGAACACCTGCGCGACGTGCTCGACCGGGCGACCGGATTCCGAGGACGTCTCGATCACGTCCATCGCGACTTCGAGCGAGGGGATCGTGGCCAGCTTGTGGGTGAGTTCGTCGGGGAAACCCATGCCCTGCCACTTCTCGAGGTCTACGCCCCACGACGCGCGGCCGGTTTCCGTGAGCCTCGCGGGCAGCGCCGCACGTAGCGTGTCCATGCCGGGCTGGTAGCGCTGCACCAGGTCGGTGATGCCCAGCACCGTCCCCGGGCGGTTGAGCAGCCAGCGCGAAACGTGGCGCAGCAGCGACCACACCTTCATCAGCGCGTCGATCTGCGAAGCCTCGCTGACCTTGCCGTCCAGCGACTCGATGCCGGCCCACAGTTCGCGTGCGTGCAGGATCTGGCGCGCGGCGTTGTAGGCCTTCACCACCGCGGCGGCGGTCTCGCCGGTGTCTTCCTGGCTGCGCAGCACGAAGGTGGCGCCCATCCGGTTGACGATCGAATTGGTGACCGCGGTGGCGATGATCTCTCGCTTCAGGCGGTGCCGCTGCATGTGCGCGGCGTATTTCTCGTGCAGCGGCTCCGGGAAGTAGCGCACCAGCTCGTGGGACAGGAACGGATCCTCGGGAACATCGGAGTCGAGCAATTGCTGGTACAGCACGATCTTGGAGTACGACAGCAGTACCGCGAGTTCCGGCCGCGTCAGGCCCTGGTGGTGCATCTTGCGCTCCATCAGTTCCGCGTCGGAAGGCAAGGATTCGATCTGGCGATCGAGCTGCCCGCGCGATTCGAGCGTGCGGATGAAGTGCGCCTTGGAGCCGATGCGGGTCACCGACATGTGCTCCATCAGGCTGAGCGCGATGTTCTGCCGGTAGTTGTCGCGCAGCACCAGCCGCCCGACCTCGTCGGTCATCGAATGCAGCAATGCGTTGCGCGCTTCGGTGTCCATCTCGCCGCGCTGCACGGCATCGTTCAGCAGGATCTTGATGTTGACCTCGTGGTCGGAGGTGTCGACGCCCGCCGAGTTGTCGATGAAGTCGGTGTTGAGGATCACGCCCGCCAGCGCGGCCTCGATGCGACCCTTCTGGGTGAACCCGAGGTTGCCGCCCTCGCCCACGATGCTGCAGCGCAGGTCGCCGCCGTTGATGCGCAGCGCGTTGTTGGCGCGGTCACCGACCTCGGCATTGGATTCCGAGGCGGCTTTCACGTAGGTGCCGATGCCGCCGTTCCAGAGCAGGTCGACCGGCGCCTTGAGGATGGCGCTGATGAGTTCGGTCGGCGCCAGCGACTCGACGTCCTCGGCGATGCCGAGCGCGCTGCGCATCTCCGGGGTGATCGCGATGCTCTTCATGCTGCGCGCGAACACGCCGCCGCCCTTGGAGATCTTCGACTTGTCGTAGTCGTCCCACGACGAGCGCGGCAGGTTGAACATCCGCTCGCGTTCGACGAACGACGGCTCGGCGGCCGGATCCGGATCGATGAAGATGTGGCGGTGGTCGAACGCGGCCAGGAGCCGGGTGTGGCGCGACAGCAGCATGCCGTTGCCGAACACGTCGCCGGACATGTCGCCGATGCCGACGCAGGTGAAGTCCTCATTCTGGCAGTCGCGGCCCAGTGCGCGGAAGTGCCGTTTGACCGATTCCCAGCCGCCCTTGGCGGTGATGCCCATGCCCTTGTGGTCGTAGCCGGCCGAGCCGCCGGACGCGAATGCATCGCCCAGCCAGTAGCCGTGCTCGATGGACAGGCCGTTGGCGATGTCGGAGAACTTCGCGGTGCCCTTGTCGGCGGCGACCACCAGGTACGGGTCGTCGTCGTCGTGGCGGACCACGTCGGCCGGATGCAGGATCTTGCCGGCCGCGGTGTCGATGTTGTCGGTGATGTCCAGCAGGCCGTTGATGAACATCTTGTAGCAGGCGATGCCCTCCGCCAGGACTGCGTCGCGGTCGCTCGCATCGGGCGAGCGCTTCACGAAGAATCCGCCCTTGGAGCCCACCGGCACGATCACGGTGTTCTTCACCATCTGCGCCTTGACGAGGCCCAGCACCTCGGTGCGGAAGTCCTCGCGTCGGTCCGACCAGCGGATGCCGCCGCGCGCCACCGGCCCGAAGCGCAGGTGCACGCCTTCGACGCGCGGCGCGTACACCCAGATTTCGCGGTACGGCACGGGCTTGGGCGCATCGGGCACGTGCGCCGAATCGAACTTGTAGCTGATGTATTCGGCCGGCTGGCCGTCGTGCAACTGGAAGTAGTTGGTGCGCAGCGTGGCCCGCATGAGGTCCATGAAACCGCGCAGGATGCGGTCGTCGTCGAGGCTGGTGACGTTGACCAGCAAGGCCTTGATCGCCTTGACCAGGCCATCGCACTGGGTGCCGCGCGAACCTTCCAGCAACCCGGCCACGCGGTCGACGAAATCCGGATTCGTTTCGCGCACCGTCTGCGGTGTCAGCACCTGCAGCTCGCGTTGCAGGGCTTCGCGGGCGGCCTTGCGCACGGCGGCATCGCCGGATTCGCGCTGCGGGTCGAACTTGGATTCGAACAATTCGGCGAGCAACCCCGCGATCATCGGATAGCGGTTGAGCGTCTCTTCCATGTACGCCTGCGAAAACGGCGTCCCGATCTGCTGCTGGTATTTGCAGTAGCCGCGCAGCATCGCGATCTGGCGCCAGCCCAGCCCGGCGCGCAGCACCAGCGCATTGAAATGGTCGTTCTCCGCGCGGCCGTGCCAGATCGCGTGGAAGGCATCCTCGAAGCGCGCATGCAGGTCCTCGAGCTTGAACTGCAGCGGCGCTGCCGGGCGCACCACGAAATCCTGCACGCAGGCTTTGCTGCCGCGCACGTCCAGCACGTGCACCTGCTCGGTGTCCACCTTGAGCCCGGCGTTCTCGAGCAGGGGCAGCGCCTCGGACAACGGGATGTCGCTGCCCAGGCGGAAGATCTTGAAGTGCAGTTCGCCGGGCGTGCGGTAGGACTCGTGCAGCGCGAGGCGCATGTCGTCGCCGGCGCCGGTCATCGCGGTCAGGATGCCGACGTCCTCCGCCGCGCGCGCCGGCGTGGTGTCCTCGATGTAGCCCGCCGTGAAGGCGCGGCCCCAGCGGTTGGCGAGTTGCGCGCCGCGTTCTTCGCCGAGCCCCTGCACCAGCGCATCGCGCAGTTCGTCGTGCCAGCTCCGCACGATCGGGGCGAGCCGCGCCTCGAGCTTGGCCATGTCGACGTTCACCTGCTCGCCGGTGCGCGGGCGCACCAGGATGTGCATTCGGGCGAGCGGCGAGTCGCCGATCTGCACCGTGGCGTCGGCGTGCGCGCCATGCAGTTCCTCGACCAGCATCTCCTTGACGCGGTCGCCGACGGCGGGGCTGTAGTGGTCGCGCGGGATGAACACCAGGCACGAGAAGAAGCGGCCGTAGGCGTCGCGGCGCACGAACAGGCGCGCGCGGCGGCGCTGACTCAACTCGAAGATGCCCGACGCGAGCGAGAACAATTCGTCGGTGGAGGCCTGCAGCAGTTCGTCGCGCGGCAGGGTTTCCAGGATCGTCCGGAACGCCTTGCCCGAATGGGATTGCGGCCGCAGGCCGGAACGCGCCTCGGCGGATTCGAACTTCCTGCGCACCAGCGGCACGTCCTGGGCGCGGCGCATGTACGAGGTGGAGGTGTAGAGGCCGAGGAACCGCGACTCGCCGACCGGCTTGCCGTTCTCGTCGAAGCGCAGCACGCCGATGTAATCCATGTAGCCTGGCCGGTGTACACGCGAGCGCGCATTGGTCTTGGTCAGGATGATCGCGTCGATCGAACCCGACTGCGGCAGCCGGCTCGCGACCAGGCTCTTGGTCGAACGCGGCGCGGTGGCGAGATCCGGACTGCGCAGGATCCCGAGGCCCGAGCCCGGCCGGGCCTTCAGCAATTCGTCGCCCTGGTCGGCGACCACATCGTATTCGCGATAGCCGAGGAAGGTGAAGTGGTTGTCCGCGGCCCAGCGCAGGAACGCCTGGCCTTCGGCGATTTCCTCGGCGCCCAGGGGACTCGTTTCGTTCGGCAGCGCGTCCGCGATCGCCAGCATCTTGTCGTGCATGGCCTGCCAGTCGGCGACGGCGGCGCGGACGTCGCCGAACGCCACCTCGGCCACCGTCTGCAGTTGCTGAAGGGTGGCGTCGTCCACGCGGTCGATCTCGGCGTGCATCACCGACTCGATCGAATCGCCGCCACGGCACTCCGAAATCGCGTCGACGTTGCCGTCCGCGTCGCGGCGAACGTCCATCACCGGGTGCAGCAGGCGGTGCAGGCGCAGGCCCGCGCCGGCCACCGCCATCTCCAGCGAATCGACCAGGAACGGCATGTCGTCGGTGACGACTTCAATGACCGAGTGCTGACAGATCCAGCCGTTGCGCTCGCGGTCGGGATTGAACGCGCGCACCCGCGCGCGGCCGCGCGGACGAGTGCGGAACCACGCGAAAAGATCGATGCACATCGCGGCCCAGGTCTCGTTGCCGCGGCGCGCGAGTTCGTCGGGGCTCACCTCCGCGCACACCAGTTTCGCGAACGCTTCCGCCGCCTTCGCGTCGACCGCCCCCACCCGGTCCCGGACCTCGGTCGAGACTGCGGTGATTTCAGCATCCTCTGCGGGCGCACGCGTTGCGTTCATGTCGATTCTTGAAGGGCCGATGGGAACGCGTAGGATACCGCCGCGTGGCCTTGGCGTTCCAGCTTGGCGCCCTCCCGGGGCCGCTTTCGGACCGTTTCGGCAGCGGCCTTCCGTGACCCTTGGCCTAGGGACGCGTGGGGCGGATTACGCGATAATGACGCGTTTGTTATCCGTGTCGACCGAGAACCCCATGACGACCTGGCTGCTGCGCGGTGCGAGCGCAACTTTGCTGGCACTGGCGCTCGCTGCGTGCAGCCATCCGGCTCCGCCGGAGCCGCCGCCACCCGAAGTCGGGGTGGTGACGGCGCGCGCAAGCGACGTACCCGTAACCCGCAACTATCCGGGTCGCCTCGCCGCCACCCTGACGGCGCAGGTGCGCGCGCGCGTCACCGGCATCGTGCTGGAACGCGTCTACAAGGAAGGCAGCGACGTCGAAGCCGGCGACGTGCTGTTCAAGATCGATCCGGCGCCGCTCGAAGCCACGCTGCGCGCGGCGCAAGGCCAATTGGCGCAGGCGCAGGCCACCGCCCGCAACGCCGAGGGCAAGGCGAGGCGCAGCGAGCAGCTCGGCGCCAAGGGCCTGCTCGCCAGGCAGACCATCGACGACGCGGTGGCCGCCGCCGCGGAGGCCGCCGCCGCGGTCAAATCGGCACAGGCCAACGTCAAGAACGCCCAGATCAACGTCGGCTACGCCACCGTCACCGCACCGATCAGCGGCCGCGCCGGGCGCGCCAACGTGACCCAGGGTGCCCTGGTCTCGCCCAGCGACACCGATCCGCTGACCACGGTGCAGGTGATCGACCCGATCTATGCCAACTTCAGCGAGCCGATGGCGGAACTCGAGAAACTCCGGCAGGCGGAGAAGTCCGGCGGCCTGAAACTGGTCGCGCCCGACAAGGCGCAGGTGCAGATCGTGCTGCCCGACGGCAGCGTGTACCCGCACACCGGCACGCTCGATTTCGCGGACCGCGCCGTGGACCCGAGCACCGGCGCGATCGACCTGCGGGCGGTGGTCCCGAACCCCGACCACGTGCTGTTGCCGGGCATGTTCGTGAACATCCGCTTGAAGCTCGGCACGCTGCACGACGCGTTCCTGGTCCCGCAGCGCGCGATCCAGCGCGACAACGACGGTGCCTTCGTGTACGTGGTCGCGGCGGGCGACAAGATCGCGGAAAAGCGCGTCGAGCTCGGGGACCAGCACGGCTCCGACTGGATCGTGCAGGGCGGCCTCGCCGCCGGCGAGAAGGTGGTGGTCTCGGGCATCCAGCAGGCGAGCGCGGGCGAGAAGGTGAAACCGGTGGCCGAGGCGTCGAAGGAAGGCGTCAACGCAGCCAGCAAAGCGGGCAACGGGAAAGAAGCGGGGAATGGGGATGGGTAGCGGGGGCGCTCCGAAATACCCTGGCGCGAGTCCCGAGACTTGCGTTTGCGCGCCAGTCGTCAATCCGCTCCGACGCCCTTGGGACGGCGCCCCCACCGCCCATCTCCCATCCCCCTGCTCCACCGCCGGATCGGCGCACGCGGCAGTCAAATCCGGACGCTTCTAGGCCATGCCCCAATTCTTCATCGACCGTCCGATCTTCGCGTGGGTGATCGCGATCCTGATCACGCTGGGCGGAACCATCGCGATCCTCAACCTGCCGATCGAGGCCTATCCCACCATTGCGCCGCCGAGCGTGCGGGTGCGGGCGAATTATCCGGGCGCCAACGCGCAGGTGGTGCAGAGCACGGTCACGCAGGTGATCGAGCAGAACCTCTCCGGCATCGACCACCTGCTGTATTTCAGCTCGTCGTCGGATTCGACCGGCTCGTCCGACATCACGCTGTATTTCGATCCGGGCACGGACCTGGATACGGCCGCGGTGCAGACCCAGAACGCCGTGAACTCGGCCGAACCGCGCCTGCCGCAGGCCGTGCAGAACCGCGGCGTCACGGTGCGCAAGTCCACCGGCGGGCACGTCATGGGCATTTCGCTGCAGGACAAGAGCGGACGCCTCAATCCCGCCGCGCTCAACAACCTGATCGCCGCGCAATTCGTCGATCCGATCTCGCGCATCGAAGGCGTCGGCAGCGTCGACCAGTTCGGCTCGCCGTACGCCATGCGGATCTGGCTGGACCCGCTGAAGCTGAAGGGTTACGGCCTCACCGCCAGCGACGCGCTGGACGCGATACGGTCGCAGAACGTGATGTTCGCCGCGGGTTCGGTGGGCGCGCAGCCAGCCATGAACGGCCAGGGGATTACCGCCACGGTCACGGCGGAATCGAGTTTCACCACGCCCGAGCAGTTCCGCCAGATCATCCTGCGCACCGAACCCGACGGCACCACGGTGACCCTCGGCGACGTCGCGCGGGTCGAGCTCGGTTCGGAAAGCTACGGGAATTTCTCGCGCCTCAACGGGCACCCGGTGGCGTCGTTCGGCATTTCGTTGCTGCCGGGGGCCAACGCGCTGGCCGTTTCCAACGCGGTGCTGGCGAAGATGAAGGAGCTGGCCCAGAACCTTCCGGCGGGCGTCAGCTGGAGCGTGCCGTTCGAGAGCTACACCTTCGTCCGGGTTTCGATCGAGGAGGTGGTGAAGACCCTCGCCGAGGCGATCGTGCTGGTGTTCCTGGTGATGCTGCTGTTCCTGCAGAACCTGCGCGCCACGCTGATTCCCACCCTGGTGGTGCCGGTGGCGCTGACCGGTACGTTCCTCGGCCTCTACGTGCTCGGATTCTCGATCAACGTGCTGAGCCTGTTCGGGATGGTGCTGGCGATCGGCATCGTGGTCGACGACGCGATCGTGGTGGTGGAAAACATCGAGCGCATCATGCGCGAAGAGGGATTGCCCGCGAAGGAAGCCAGCCGCAAGGGCATGCAGCAGATCACCGGCGCGGTGATCGCGGTGACCACCGTGCTCGCCTCGGTGTTCGTGCCGGCGGCGCTGATGTCGGGCAGCGTCGGCGCGATCTACCGCCAGTTCTCGGTGACGATCGCGATCTCGATGCTGCTGTCGGCGCTGATGGCGCTGTCGTTCACGCCGGCCTTGTGCGCGAGCATCCTGCGGCCCGAGCACGAACACGCCAACCGTTTCCTGCGCGCCTTCAACAACGGTTACGAAAGCATGGCGCGGCATTACCTGTCGCGGCTCGGCAAGGCGGTGCGGCACACGCCGCGCTGGATGCTGGGCTACGGGCTCGCGATCGTGGTGGCGGTCGTGCTGCTCTGGAACCTGCCCTCGAGCTTCGTGCCGCAGGAAGACCAGGGCGAAGTCGTCGCCAGCATCCAGTTGCCGCCGGGCGCAACCACCGGGCGCACCCGCCAGGTGATGGAAGAGGTCGAGCGGATCGTGGGGAACGATCCCGCCGTCTCCAACGTGTTCACGATCGGCGGCTTCAGCTTTTCCGGCCACGGCGAAAACGTCGGCATGGCCTTCATCCACCTGAAGGACTGGAGCGACCGTTCGCGCACCGCGGACGACGTCATCAACGACTTCAACGCGCAGTTCGCGAAGATCCGCGATGCCCAGGTGTACGCGATGAACCAGGCGGTGATCCGCGGCCTGGGACGCTTCGCCGGTTTCGATTTCGAGCTGGAAGACCGTGGCGGCTTGGGCCACCGCGCGCTGATGGACGCCAAGGACAAGCTGATCGCTGAAGCCGCCAAGGACAAGCGGCTCGCCAACGTCCACGTCAATGGCCAGCCGGATTCACCGACCGTGGACATGCAGGTCGACCGCGTGCAGGCGCAGTCGATGGGGCTGTCCGTCACCGACGTGCACAACGCGATCCAGTTGATGCTGTCGCAGGTGTACGCCAACGACTTCTACTACGGCGGCCGCGTGTTGCGCGTGCAAGTGCAGGCGGATGCGCCATTCCGGATGAACCCGTCCGACATCGGCCAGTTCTACACGCGCTCGTCCAACGGCACGATGGTGCCGTTGTCGAGCGTGGTCGATACCAAGTGGTCGCTGGCCTCGCCGGAACTAGACCGCTACAACGGCGTCGGCTCGATCTCGCTCACCGGCACCCCGGCGCAAGGTTACAGCTCGGGCGACGCGATCACCGCGATGCAGGAACTGGTCGCCAAGTACCTGCCGACGAGCTTCGGTTACGAGTGGTCCGGCCAGTCGCGCCAGGAGATCCTGTCCGGCGCGCAGGCGCCGATGCTTTTCGGGCTGTCGATCTTCGTGGTATTCCTGTGCCTGTGCGCACTGTACGAAAGCTGGTCGATCCCGGTCGCGGTGATGCTGGTGATCCCGCTGGGCGTGCTGGGATCGGTTGCGCTCACCAGCATCCGCGGGCTGGAGGACGACGTGTACTTCAAGATCGGGCTGATCGCGATCATCGGCTTGTCGGTGAAGAACGCGATCCTGATCGTGCAGTTCGCGGTGGACCTGCAGAAACAGGGCAAGGGCCTGATCGTGGCGACGCTGGAAGCCTGCCGCATCCGCCTGCGTCCGATCCTGATGACGTCGATCGCCTTCATCCTGGGCGTGCTGCCGCTGGCGATTTCGACCGGCGCTGGCGCGAACAGCCGCCACGCCATCGGAACCGGGGTGATCGGCGGCATGATCGGCGCCACCGCCCTCGGCGTGATGCTGGTCCCGTTGTTCTACGTCGTGGTGCGGCGCTTGCTCGGCGACAAGAGCGACGGCACCGAAGTCGAGCGCACCAAGGGTGAAGCGCATTTGTAGGTTGGGTTGAGCGGACTTCATCCGCGAAGCCCGACGCAAACGCAGGGGCGTTCCGCGACCGGGGTAGGATGGCGGAATGTTGGGCTTCCGCCGGATGAATCCGGCGTCAACCCAACCTACAAAAAACCGTCGTAGGAGCGGCCCATGGCCGCGATCGCCGCCGCGGTTGATCCACAACCATCGCGCGCATGGCGCGCTCCTGCAGCATTTGCAGGTTGGGTTCAGCGGGCTTCATCCGCGAAGCCCAACACCGGCGCATGACCGCGCATGCACCTCGCGAAACCAAGGCTCCACGATGCGCGCACGCGGCGAGGTTTTCATGCCTCGGGGCGGGCCAGCGGCGATGGAGGCGCATGTGACAGCGAACCCCGCCCGGCGCTTCGCGCCACCTTCTCCCGGAGGGAGAACGAAAAGCAGGGCTCGGGTCACGCTTGCCCCCGGCAAACAAAAGCCGCGCGGATCGCTCCGCGCGGCTTCGTCTTGAAACGTGTAGTTGCCGGATTACTTCACGCGCGAAGCGTCGGACTTGCCCCGTGCGGCGATGTCTTCCTTGATGCGGGCGGCCTTGCCTTCCAGGCCGCGCAGGTAATACAGCTTGGCGCCGCGCACCTTGCCCTTGCGCTTGACTTCGATCGAGTCGATCGCGGGGCTGTGCGCCTGGAACACGCGCTCGACGCCGGTGCCGTGCGACATCTTGCGCACGGTGAAGGCCGAATGCAGGCCGCGGTTGCGGCGCGCGATCACCACGCCCTCGAACGCCTGCACGCGCTCGCGGTTGCCTTCGGTGACCTTGACGTTGACGACCACGGTGTCGCCGGCGGCGAATGGCGGCAGCTCACGGCCCATCTGCGCGGCTTCGAATTGTTCAATGATCTTGTTCATGGGTGTTGCCCTTGTGTTCCCGTTTGAATTCTTCCAGCAGGCGTTGGTCGTCTGGGTCCAGCGCCACGTTTTCCAGCAGGTCCGGCCGACGCAACCAGGTGCGGCCCAGCGACTGCATCCGGCGCCAGCGGCGGATCGCCGCGTGGTCGCCCGACAACAACACCGCCGGCACGTCGCCCAACGCGTGGGTCACCGGCCGCGTGTAGTGCGGGCAATCCAGCAGACCGTCCGAAAACGAATCCTGCTCCGCCGATTGCGCATCGCCCAGCGCACCTTCCTGCAACCTGCCGACCGCGTCGATCAGCACCGCCGCAGCCAGTTCGCCGCCCGACAGCACGTAATCGCCGATCGACAGTTCCTCGTCGACCTCGTGTTCCAGCAGGCGCTCGTCGATTCCTTCGTAGCGCCCGCACAGCAAAATCATCCGCGGCAGTGACGCCAGGTGCCGCACCTTGTCCTGCGTGAGCCGCTTTCCCTGCGGACTCAGGTAAATCACCGGCGCCTTGTCCGTCGCCGCCTGCCGGGCCGCCGCCAGCGCCTTCTGCAGCGGCTCGATCAGCATCACCATGCCGGGACCGCCACCGCACACGCTGTCGTCGACCCGGCGGTAACCGCCTTCCGCGTAATCGCGCGGGTTCCAGGCCGCCACTTCCAGCAAGCCGCGCTCGACGGCCCGCCCGATCACCCCGAAACCGCTGCACTGCTGCACGAACCCGGGGAACAGCGTGACGACGTCGAAGCGCATCGGTCGTCCCTGGTCAATCTTGTTTGTCCCAGTCGACCGTGATGCGTCCCGCATCCATGTCGACCGATTTCACGTACAGGTCCACGACGTACGGGATCAGGCGCTCGCGTCCGGCTTCGTCGCGCGTCACCAGCACGCCGTGCGCGCCGTTGTCGAACAAGTGGCTGACGCGACCCAGGTCCTCGCCCGCCTCGTTCACCACCTCCAATCCTTCCAGGTCCGTCTGGTAGAACTCGCCAGGCTCCGGTTGCGGCAGCGCGTCGCGTGGAACCCAGATGCGCGCGCCGATCCGCGTTGCCGCGGCATCGCGATCGCCGATTCCCGCCAGCGTCGCCACCATGCCCTTGCCCTGCGCGTGTCCATGCGCCTCGGCGATGGTTTCGAATCCGCCCGCGTCGCGCTCCAGCAACCAGGGCCTGTAATCGAAAATCGCCGTTCGCGGTTCGGTGAACGATTCCAGCTTCACCATGCCGCGGACGCCATGCACACCGACGATCCGCCCGAGCAGCACCCGCCGCCCGTCGTTCATCGCGTCAGGCGGCTTGCGCCTGCTTCGCCGCTTGCTTGGCCAGCGCAGCGACCTTGTCCGAGCACTGGGCGCCCTTGGCGACCCAGGCATTCAGCTTCTCCACGTCCAGCACCAGGCGCTGGTCGTGCTCACCTGCCGCGCCGGGGTTGAAGTAACCCAGGCGTTCGATGTTGCGTCCGTCGCGGGCGCTGCGCTGGTCGGTCACCACGACGTGGTAGAACGGCCGGCCCCTGGCGCCTGCGCGCGAAAGACGAATCCTGACCATGATCTGTCGACTCCGAATGAAAACGGCCACGGACGGTCGCGGGCGACCCCGAGGCGCGAAAACGGGTAATTGTACGGGCAAAACCGGCGAAATGCGAGGGTTTTCCGGTAGGTTGGGTTGATCCCGGGCTCTGCCCGGGAGAAGCCCAACGTCAAGCACCCTTCGGACTTGGGATACCCGGCCCGGACCCGCATCGGCAAGGTTCGGCCAAGCACACTTCACACCCGACTCCGAATGACATGAATTCGGACAAACCGCTTCGCAACGTTGGGCTTCTCCCGGACAAGGTCCGGGATCAACCCAACCTACGCTCTTCAGCCGGGAAACCCGCGCCCGCCCATGCCCTTCATGGCGCCGCCCATTTGCCGCATCAGGCCCTTCATGCCGCCGCGGGCGAACTTCGACATCATCTTGGACATCTGGGTGTACTGCTTCAGCAGCCGGTTGACGTCGGCCGGCTGGGTGCCGGAGCCGCGCGCCACGCGTGCGCGCCGCGAACCCTTGAGGAGATCGGGATGGCGCCGCTCCTTCTTGGTCATCGAATCGATGATCGCCATCATCTTCTTCACTTCCTTGTCGTTGACCTGCGACTTGACCTTGTCGGGCAGGCCCGAGACGCCGGGCAATTTTTCCATCAACCCGGCAAGGCCGCCCATGTTGAGCATCTGGTCGAGTTGGTCCTTCATGTCGTTCAGGTCGAAGCGCTTGCCCTTGGCGACTTTCGCCGCGAGCTTGGCGGCCTTGTCGGCATCGGTCTTCTGCTGCACGTCCTCGATCAGCGACAGCACGTCGCCCATGCCGAGGATGCGCGTGGCCATGCGGTCCGGATGGAACGGTTCCAGCGCGTCCGGCTTCTCGCCCGCACCCAGGAACTTGATCGGCCGCCCGGTGACGTAGCGCACCGAGAGCGCCGCGCCGCCTCGGGCGTCGCCATCGACCTTGGTCAGGATCACGCCCGTCAGCGGCAACGCGTCGGCAAACGCCTTGGCGGTGTTGGCCGCGTCCTGGCCAGTCATCGAATCGACCACGAACAGGGTTTCGACGGGATCGAGCGCTGCGTGCAGCGCCTTGATCTCGGCCATCATCGCCTCGTCGATCGAGGTGCGGCCGGCGGTATCGACGATCAGCACGTCGGCGACTTCGCGCCTGGCGGCATCGATCGCGCCCTTCACGATCGCCACCGGCTGCTGCCCGGTTTGCGACGGCACGAAGCCGGCGCCGACCTGGTCGGCGAGCGTGTGCAACTGCTCGATCGCGGCCGGGCGATAGACGTCGGCCGAGACCACCATCACCTTCTTGCGGCGCTCGATCAGGTGTTTCGCGAGCTTGGCGACCGTGGTGGTCTTGCCGGCGCCCTGCAGGCCCGCCATCAGCACCACCGCGGGCGGCGTCGCCGCGAGGTTGAGCTGCGCGTTCTGGGTGCCCATCACCGCCGTCAGCTCGTCGCGCACGACCTTGATCAGCGCCTGCCCGGGCGTCAGGGACTTCAGGACTTCCTGCCCGACCGCGCGCACCTTGATGCGCTCGATCAGGGCCTGCACCACCGGCAGCGCGACGTCGGCTTCCAGCAGCGCGACGCGCACTTCGCGCAGTGCCTCGCGGATGTTTTCCTCGGTCAGCCGGCCGCGGCCGGTCAGGCGCTGGACGGTGCCGGAAAGGCGCTGGGTCAGGTTGTCGAACATGGCGGGATCACGAACAGCGAAACCGTCATTTTAGCGGAGGCCGGGCTCGAGGCGATGCGGCCGCCGCTCAACGTGCGTCGGGCGCGAGCGAGTAGGACGGGTGCATCAGGCCGGTGGGTGGGTAGAACTCGTCGTGGGTATGCCGGAACCCGAGCTTCTCCAGCAGACGCCGGGAGGCATCGTTCCCGGGATGGTGCCCGGCGAACAGGCCCCTGGCCGCGAGATGATCGAACGCATGGTCGATCACCGCGCGCGACGCTTCGTGGGCGTAACCGCGGCGCCAGCACGCGGAGCGGATGTGCACCCCGAACTCGTGGATGCGCGCCGGCGGGTCGTAGGGCCGAACGCCGCAGCAGCCCACGTGTTCACCGGTGGCGAGCGCGAATATCGGCCAGTACTGGATGCCATGCTGCTCGTTCATCGTGATTTCGGCTTGCAGGCGCTCGGCGACCGCAGCGGCGGGCAACCGGCCCCTGGAGTCGATCCGCCGCGTGACGAGCGGATCCCCCCAGAGCCCCATCGCCAGCTCGAGATCGCCGGGGCTCCAGCACCTGAAACCGAGCCGCTCGGTGCGCAGGAAATACGGGTGCGCTTCAAGCTCCACGTTCAGCGGTGTCCTTCCAGGCGCCGATAGACGACGTAGGAATAGACACCGGGAAGCACCGCGGCCGCGACGACGGGCACGAACATCCAGCCCGGCTGTGCCCGGACGAACGAGAGGCCGATCCACGCGGCCCCGGCCGCGACGAACAAGGGTCCGGCAAAGCGGTGGGTACGTTCCCACACCACGTCGCTGGCCAATGTCCATGGCGTGCGGATTCCGATGAAGAAGTTCTTGCGCAGCTTGCCCATGTAGTTGCCGATTACCATCAACAGTACGCCCACGGACAATGCTGCGATCAGCGATATCGGCACGTGGTGGCCGGCGCCGGCGAGCAGCGCGCAGGTGAAGATCACCAGCAGCACCCCCTGGATCACGAGCATCAGTACGCCGTACACGTTCGCGAACGGCGTGATTTCGAATTTGCGCGGCGAGATGCAGGGCAACAGGGGCGTCAGGATGGCTAGGCCCAGCAAGACCAGCACCGGGAGCGCCGCCGCCCAGAAGCGCGGCATCCAGCCGTTGACGTTGCCGCCCGCGTCCCAATGGGTGGGCGCCAGGGGCGGCAGGTCCGGGTAGATCCACACCGCAATGGCCAACATCGCGGCGACGAAAGCCGCCGAAACCATCCACGTGCCCGTTTGTTTCATCTGCCGTCTCCTCGAGGCCGCTTTGTGGGAACCAGGTCCAGGACCGCCCTCGTCAGGTCTTCGATGACCGAGGTGTTGAGCGAATACACGATGCTCCGACCGCGCCGTTCCGTCCGCACCAGGTCCGCCTGCTTCAGCATCGCGAAATGGTGCGACAGCGACGCGCCGGTGATGTCGAACGCCGCGCCGATCTCGCCGGCGCTGAGCGCGCCCTTCTGCAGGCGCTTGAGGATCGCGCGACGAGTGGGATCGGCGAGCGCACGGAATACCTCCTGCTGCTTCATGACTCGGACTTCGCGGGCCTTGCCCTTATATTTAGACAAACGTCTAAATATTGCAAGTATCCTTCGACCGCCCTGGGCCTCACGGTGGTGCGCGCCTCGCGCCGTGTGCGAAACTGCACCAATGCCCGTCCACTCGACCACGATGGAATTGCTGGCGGTCCTCTCGATCGCCCTGTATCTCGCGGCGGCCGCCGCGCTCGCCCGTCCGTTGCTGGACGCGGGCGGCGCGGTTCCGCGGCGCGCGGCGCTGGTGACCGGCGCGATCGCGGTGATCATCCACTTCGTGGTGCTGTTCGGCATCCACCGCGGTGCAGTGGACCTGCACTTCTACGCCGCGTTGTCGCTGGTCTCGGCGGTGATCGCGGCGTTGACGCTGGTGGTGAACCTCGTGCGGCCGGTCGCGGCGCTCGGGATCATCCTGTTCCCGATCGCCGGGCTGTTCCTCGCGATCGACGAATTCCTCGCGCCGGTGACTGCGCCGTTCCAGCTCGACTGGCAGATCAAGCTCCACGTTGCGATCGCGCTGGTCGCCTACAGCCTGCTGGCGATCGCGGCGGTGCTCGCGCTGCTGCTGGCGACCCAGGAACGCGCGCTGCGCAGCCGCCAGTTCAGCGCCTGGGCGCGCACCCTGCCACCGCTTACGCAAACCGAATCGCTGATGTTCAAGTTGATCGGCGCCGGTTTTGCGCTGTTGACGCTGACGCTCCTGTCGGGGGCGCTGTTCGTCCACAACCTGCACGCCCAGCACCAGGCCCACACCGCGATCCTGTCGCTGGTCGCGTGGATCATCTTCGGCGTGTTGCTCATCGGGCGCTGGCGCTGGGGCTGGCGCGGCCCCCGTGCGGTCAACCTGACGCTGCTCGGGATGGTGATCTTGCTGCTCGCGTTCTTCGGCTCGAAGTTCGTGCTTGAGGAGATCCTGCACCGCCGCGGGATGTAGCCCGGCGGGCGGCACCCGAGGCGCGTATACCGCCATTGATGCTTGCGTCAACGCGCGACAAATCCCGCCGTCATCCTCGACGTCGCGGAGCGGCGATCGGGAATCCATTTTTGGACCTTGCGCTTGCCTCCAGGTTGTCCCGGAATGACGGCGCATCGGCCTCGCAGATGGCTCGGCGTGCAACCACCCTGCGGTTGTGCAACCATCCGCGGCGTTTGTGACGTGATCTTGTCCTGACGGAGTTCCCATGGCCCCATCGACGGATTCCACCTGCGCGTGGAATGGAAACGTGTCGCGGCGCGTGCGCCTCGCGACAGCGTTGCTGCTCGGATGCATCGCATGGCTCGCGGTCGGCATGGCACGCGCCGATGCCACCCTCGACCCGTCGCTGCTGCCCGAGATCCAGTCGGCGACGTTCGAGGTGGTCGCGGCCAAACCGAAGGACACGCTGACCTACGAAAAACCGCTGCCGATGGACCTGCTGCCGTACCAGGAGCGCACCGACAAGTACTACTCGGTCGGCACCGCCTTCGCGATCGGCCCCAACCGCTTCGTCACCGCCGCGCACGTCATGATGATCGGCTACCAGAGCCTGTGGGGACCGCCTGAACTGCGCGATGCGTCGGGCAAGGTGTATGCGATCGACAAGATCGAGAAGTTCGCGCTTCGCCGCGACTTCGTCGTGTTTTCGCTGGTCGATCCACCCAAGGTCACGCCGCTGGCGATCGACGACAAGCCTTCGTTGAACCAGGTGGTGTTTTCGGTCGGCAACGCGCTCGGCACCGGGGTCGTGATCCGCAACGGCCTCTACACCTCCGACACGCCGGAGGAACAGGACGGCCAGTGGAAGTGGATCCGGTTTTCGGCCGCCGCGTCGCCCGGCAACAGCGGCGGTCCCTTGCTCGACCAGCAGGGCAAGGTAATCGGCGTGGTGCTGATGAAGTCGCCCAACGAGAACCTCAACTACGCGCTGCCGATGAGCGAGGTGCGGGCTGCGCCGGAGGACCTCGCGCGCTACGACAAGCGCATGGCCTACCAGTTCGACGCATTCGATTCCACCCTCACGGGGACGTTCAAGGGCGAATTCAAGCTGCCGCTGGGGCTCGCCGATTTCTTCGCGACGTACGGCAACGCGTTCCACCCCTGGCTCGATGCGCAACTCAAGGCGCTGCTCGACCAGCAGTCGGCCGACCTGTTTCCGAACGGCGACGGCGCGCACCAGCTCCTGTTCGGCGGGCCGTCGATGAACAATTTCCCGCAGCTCGTCGTCCGCAACAGCGACGGGGTGTGGGTCACCGGCGGCCACACCACCATCCGCATCACCCTGCCTTCGAACGGCTATGCTGCGGGCGGCCTGGTCAAGGCCAACGTGCTGTTCCACCTGCGCAAGCCCGACAACATTCCCGACAAGCAATTCCACCACGACCCCAAGGGCGTGATGGACATGCTGCTGAAGACCGGCTTCGTGAAGCGCAGGGTCGGACCGGACCGGATCCTCGTGACCTCGCTGGGTGAGCCGGACCACACCGGCACGTGGACCGACCGCTGGGGCCGCCACTGGCAGAACTGGACGTGGCCCGTGCCCTACGCCAACGGTTTCGTCGACGTGTTCGCGCTGCCCACGCCGGACGGCTACAGCATCCTGATGCGGGTAATGCCCGCGGCGACGCGGCACGACACCGCGACCAACATGCAGGCGCTCACCGACTTCGTCAGCGTGCCCTACTCCGGCACGCTCGCGCAATGGAAAGCGTTCCTCGCCGAAAGCGACCTGCTGCCGGAGGGTTTCAAGAAAATCCGGATCGATTTCGATTACGACAAGGACTTCCGCTACGCATCGGATCGGTTCGAATTTTCCTTCACGCCGAAGCTGCAGAAGATCCAGCCCGCCAGCATGCTGACCCTCGGGATGACGTTCTTCCCCGATGAGGATGGCAAGGTCGTCTGGGACGTGGGCCAGGCCTGGCTCGCGCAGGATGACCACGACCATCACTGGGTCAGCCTGCTGCGTCGCCAGGCACCGCCCCCCGACCTCGCCGACAGCTACCAGAGCGCCTGGAAGAAAGTGGTGGACCGCCGCCACCCGTATGACGGAAAGGCCTACAACGCCAACGACGTCACCAGGATCAACGCGGTGGTGCCGCCGCCGAATGGCGACAAGGCGTCGGTACTCTACACCGCCTATATCGACCAGCCCGGCCAGCATCCGCAAGCCGAGATGAAGAAAAAGCTCGACCTGCTGCTGGGCAAGGTGCAGGTCAAGGAGCCGTAGCCCGGCACCCGGCCGGGCGCTCGGCGCGACCGGTCGCGGGTCACTGGACCGGCGGCCCGCATAGGAGCATCATCCAGGCGCAGCAATCGCCTCCTGGAGCGTGCGCACCATGAGCGAAGCATTCGACGTGCAGCGACGTGTGCTGGGGCCGCTCCTCACCGGTGGCCTGTGGACCTGGAGCCATTACGTGTTCCGGCCTGCTGCAATGTTGAAGAGCCTCGGCCTTTTCCACCCCAACGCCCTGGGGACCG
>DASSNH010000278.1:0-5573 GCA_035701405.1 Rhodanobacteraceae bacterium | reverse complement strand
CCATGTCATCCACGGTGACGCGGGCGCTCCCGGCCTCCCAGAGCGAAACGTAGTCGGCGAGCGCGGCGTCGATCTCGGCATCCCCGTAGAACCGCGGCAGCACGAGAACGCCGCGTGCATTCCACTCCGCGACCATGCCAGCCGTTGGCTGTCCGTGCATGCATTCACCCCTCGACGGCAGACGCTGCGTGCCGATTCTATGCGAATTGCCGGCAACGGCCGTGCCAACGGCCGGGATCCGGAGCGCCCGGTCCATCTTCACGCGACGTGGAGCTTTGCGTGCCGATAATCCGGTGTCTTGGCAAAGGAGACTGGATGATGAACCTGAAGATGCTTGCGCCCGTCGCTGCCTGCACGCTGGCCCTCGCGGCCTGCGGCGGCAACGACAATTCCGCTTCGAACCAACCGGCGCCGGGCACCACCAGCCCGATGCCTGCCGCAACGGCGGCGGCACCGATGACCGCCGCGCCCGCAACGACGACGGGCATGGCCGGCATGCCGGCCACCACCGCGACGGCACCCGGTGGTGCGATGGCCTCGACCGGCAAACCCGCGGCCACCGTCACCAATTGCAGCACCGAAATCGAGGCCAACGACCAGATCCAGTACAACGTCGGATCGATTGTCGTTCCATCCTCCTGCACGGATTTCAAGATCACCTTGAAGCACACGGGCAACCTGCCGGTCGCATCGATGGGCCATGACGTTGTCATCACCAAGCAGTCGGACATGGAGGCGGTGGACAAGGAAAGCGCCTCGGCCGGCCTGGACAATGGCTACATCAAGGCGGACGATTCGCGCGTGATCGCGCACACCAAGTTGATCGGCGGCGGCGAGACCACGTCGGTCAGCTTCCCGGTGAGCAAGATCAAGGATGGCGGCCCTTACGTGTTCTTCTGCAGCTTCCCGGGTCATTCCGCCCTGATGCACGGTTCGATCAGCGTCCAGTAACGCAGCTTTCGCAATGACGCATGGAACGGGCGCCCGACGGCGCCCGTTCCATGCCGGGTTCAAGGATCGACCGGGCCACGCCCGGGTACATCGGGGTCGTTCGCGCCGAGTGGATAGCGCGCGGCAGCATTGATCATCGCGTTCGCGGTGGCGATCAGGGGCACGGCGAAGAACGCGCCTGCGATCCCCGCGACGACCGCGCCGGCGGTGACGCCGAGCACCACCGCCAGTGGATGCACCCGCACGACGCTGCCGGTGATCAGCGGGTGCAGGACGTTGCCTTCGAGCTGGTTCACCAGCAGCACGATGCCGAGCATGATCAGGGCGTCGGTCAGGCCGTTGAACAGCAGCGCGATGATCACGGCGGCGGCGCCCGCGACGATGGACCCGATGATGGGCACCAGCGCGCCGAAGAACACGATGGCGGCGATCGGGGTCGCCAGCGGCACCCCGAGCAGCCACGCGCCGAAGCCGATCGCGACGGCATCGATCGCCGCCACCACCAACTGGATCCGGGAAAACTCCGTCAAGGTGTGCCAGCCCGCCTGGCCGGCCGCGTCGATGCGTGGGCGGGCCCGGCGGGGGAACAGCCGCGTCACCCATGCCCAGATCGCGGCACCGTCGATCAGGAAGAACAAGGTCGCGAAGATGACGATGAAGATGCCCTGCAGCACCTTCACCAGGTGCTTGCCTGCGCTGGCCGCACGCTGGGCGACGTGCGAGGCGTTGTGTTGCACCCATAGCATCAGCTCCGACAGGTAATTGTTGATCTTTTCCGGGGTAAGGCCGAAGGGATGCCGCGCCAGCAGGGTGTTCAGCGAATCGCCGAGGGCGCTGACCTGCTGCTGCAGCCGGGGCAGGGTGGTGAGCACGCGTTCGGTCACCAGCAGCACCAGGCCGACGACCACGGCCGCGCCGAGCAGCATGGAGGCGAGGATCGCCAGCCATTTGGGCCAGCGATGGCGTTGCAGGAATTTCGAGAGCGGCACCAGCAGTGCCGCGAGGATGACCGCGATCAGGAACGGGATGACGATTTCGGACAACGCGCGCGCGGCCAGCCCGACCCCCGCGATGGCCGCGGCAATGACCAGCACCCGCCAGGTGAACGCCGCGCCGATGCGAAGCCCGCCCGGAATGGCATCGTCCGGTGGATCCGCGGGATCTTCGCCTTGCATGGAATCCAGCATCTCCCTGCGTCCGTCCCGGACGCCGTCGCCGCGATCGTGACCGCCGCCGGGATGGATCGCGCGACTCCGCCCGGAGGACTCATCGCCGCATTGCACACGGTCGCCCCGGAATCTAATGGCGCAGGGGTTGAATTGGCGTCAAGGCCTGTATCACGGGCTGCCGCGAGTCTGCGGTACTCGTGCACGCCGCCGATGTGCTGCGGCCCATTTCACGGCCCCGGTGTACAGTTGATTGCATGCGCAAACCCGAAGACATGACGCTCGATGGACGTGCGCGCCGCGGCGACGGGGATGCTACACGCCCGCGTCTTCCGGGAATGAACCTGCTGCCGCGGCCCGCGCGGCGGCACCTGCGACGCCAGGTGCTGGCGGTATTGAGCCGGGATGCGCCGGCACCCGATTACGACGCGCCGCTCGGCGATCCGGGCTTGTTCGGCCCCGACAGCGTGACCTGGAAAATCCATGCGGATTTTCCGTCGATGATGGCCGGCGGCCTGGCTTCGCTGATGCTGCAGGCGCTGCATCCGTTGGCGTTGGCGGGCGTGTGGGACCATTCCGCGTTCCGCACCGACACGCTTGGCCGCCTGCGCAACACCACGGCGTTCGTCGGCCGCACGACGTATGCGCCGCGGGCGCCGGCCGAGGCGGCCATCGAACGGGTGCTCGCCATCCACCGCACGGTGCGCGGCACAGCGCCCGATGGCCGTGCGTACAGCGCCGACGATCCCCACCTGCTCATGTGGGTGCATTGCGCCGGGTGCTGGTGTTTCCTGCGCGCGTACGAGACGTATTGCGGGGCGCGCATCCCGGCGGCCATGCAGGATCGTTACCTCGAGGAAATGGCACGCGTCGCCGAAGCACTCGGCGCCCGCGACGCCCCGCGATCGATGCCCGCGCTCGCCTCGTTCTTCGCGGAGGTGCGCCCGGAGCTGGTGTTCGATGCGCGCACGCGCGAAACCCTTCGGGTCCTCGGTTCGATCCGCTTGCCGATTCCCTTCTCGGGTTTGAGCCGCGACTTGTTCATGGGCGCCGCCGCGGCACTGCTGCCGCCGTGGGCACTGGACCTGATGGGGCGTTCCGCCCTCCGGCGCTTGCGTGATCGCACGTCTTCGCGCGCGCTGCGATTGATCGCGCCGAGCGTGCGCGATGCCATGGCCGAAGGCGGCCTCGCCTGGCGCGCCTGTCGGCGCACCGGTGCGGACTACGCGCGTTTGTACCGGTGGGACACGGACTGACCCGTTCGCGGTGCGCGAGCCGCTGGGGCCGCGGCTAGTTGCGCCCGCGCAGCCACGCCCGCGCAGCTTCGCCATCCATCGGTCGGGCGAAGAAATAGCCCTGTGCCTGGTCGCATTGAAGCATCGCGAGAGCCTGAGCCTGGGCTTCGCTTTCGACGCCCTCGGCCACGGTGGTGAGTTGCAGTTCCTTGCCGAGCGTCACGGTGGTGGCGACGATCTTGCGTGCCTCCTCGGAAGACAGCATGCCGCAGACGAACGATCGGTCGATCTTGATTTCCGAAAACGGCAACTGCGCCAGTTGCACCAGCGACGAGTAGCCGGTCCCGAAGTCGTCGATGCTGAGTTGGAATCCCTTGAGGCGGACGCGCGTGAGGATGTCGAGCAGTTCGGCGGTGCGCTGCGGGGCGGTCGTTTCCGTCAGCTCCAGGATGATACGGGCGGGGTCGACGTCGAACCTGGCACATCGCTCGTGCAGCAGGTCGGTGAAACCCACGTCGGTCAGGCTGCCGGCGGAGATGTTGATCGCCAGTTGCCGCGCACTGCCATCGTCGGTTTCCGCGAGCCACGCCAGGCCTGCCTCGATGACGCAAACGGTCAGGACGTCCATGTTGCCGGACTGCTCGATCAACGGCAGGAACCGGTCGGGCGGCAGCAGCCCGAACGTCGGGTGCTGCCAGCGCACCAACGCCTCCACGCCTATGGCGCGGCCAGTGGCGAGGTGGACCTTCGGCTGGTAATGCAGCACGAACTGTCCATCCTGCAAAGCCGACTCGATGTCTTCCAGAAGCGCTCCGGAATCGGCAGCCTCGGGCGGCTCGGGTCGGGCGCGGCCGTGTGCATCGAGCAGCGTCCGCAGTTCCTTGGGTTTGAACGGCTTGGGCAGGATCCCGATGATGCGCAAGCCGCGCTCGAGGCCGACCCGCTGCGCCGACTCCAGCACCTTGCTGCCCATGCCGCTCATCATGATGATGTTGGCGCTGCATCCCTTCGTCGCGAGATTGCGCAGCACCTCCACGCCATCCATGCCGGGCATCAGCAGGTCGATGATGATGTGGCTGGGCCGGAAGCTCGTGACATCTTCGAAGAAGGCGCCGCTCGATTCCGACGTGCGGACGGCGAAGCCATGCCGCTGCGCGGAGAACGCCACGGTCTGCGCCACCGCCGGCTCGTCGTCGAGAATCAGCAATCGTCGCGGTCGCTCCGCTTCCATCAGGTTTCCCTTTTCCTTGATTGGTCGTCCAGAACCGCGCGCAGCTTGGCCGCCAGCTCCGGCTTGCGGTAAGGCTTGTGCAGCAGGTTGACGCCCGGGTCGACGCGGCCGTGGTGGACGATCGCGTTCTCGGTGTAGCCGGAGGTGTAGAGCACGGGCAGGCCGGGCCGCAGCTCGTGGGCGGCCTCGGCAAGCTTGGGACCGGTCATGCCGCCGGGCATGATCACGTCGGTGAACAGCAGGTCGCAGGCGACGCCTTCGCGCAACAGTTCCAGCGCCTCGGGCCCGTTGGTGGCCGCCACCACGCCATAGCCGAGGTTCGCAAGCAGGTGCATGGCGTGCGCGCGCACCAGGTCGTCGTCCTCCACCAGCAGGATGCGCTCGCCGTGGCCTGCGACGTCGCCGCGCTCCACCGGCGTTACCGGCTCCTCCCGCCCCTTGGCCTGGCGAAGGTACAGCGTGACCACGGTGCCGTGCCCGAGTTCTGAGTAGATCCCGACGTGCCCGCCGGATTGCTTGACGAACCCGTACACCATGCTGAGGCCGAGACCGGTGCCCTGTCCGCGCGACTTGGTGGTGAAAAACGGTTCGAACGCGCGCGCCGCGTCTTCGGCGCTCATGCCGGTGCCGGTATCCGAGATCGAAACCCGCACATAGTCGCCGGGCGCGACGTCCACGCGCTGTTCGGCGTAGTTCTCGTCGAGGATCACGTTGCCGGTTTCGATCATCAGCTTGCCGCCGCCCGGCATCGCGTCGCGCGCGTTGATGCACAGGTTCAGCAGCGCCGACTCGAATTGGGTGGGATCCACCGAAACCTTGGCGACATCGGCGGCGTGCTCCACCGCGAGTTCGATGTTCTCGCCCAGGGTGCGCCGCAGCAGGTTGCGCATGCCGTCGACCAGTTCGTCGGGACGGACGGTGCGCGGTTCGAGCGCCTGCCGGCGCGCGAAGGCGAGCAGGTGGCGGGTCAGCTCCGCCCCGCGTTCGCCG
>DASSNH010000277.1:0-9263 GCA_035701405.1 Rhodanobacteraceae bacterium | reverse complement strand
GAGGTGCGCGCGACTGCAATCGGACGCCACGCATTCCTGGAGCACCAGGTAATCGTCGTCGTTCAAGTGGACGGGATGCACGCTGAGGATGTCGTCCTCGACCAGGGCGCGGGCGGGAAACACCACGTAGGGCATGCGCGGATCGACCTTGAAATTCCCCGAGATCACGTAGCCGCCATGGTGCTCGACGTACGGCGTTCCGGTCACCGTGATGCGGGGAAGCTTGGTGGTGGTCTGCGCCGATGCGGGCAGGACGCTTGCGCAGAGGCACAGCGTCAGCACCGCGATGCTGGCGCGTCGCTTCGTCATCGCGAACGGGCAACGCGGATCATGCCGAGGGATCGTACTCCTGCAGCTTGTCCGAGGCGCCATTCGCGGCAAGGGAACCGCCGGGGCGGCATCATGTCCCGCAGACCTCGGCCATTGCCAGTTCGAGCGAGTGCTCCCGGTTTTCGCGCAAGGCGAGGAGTTCGGCGGCATTCCAGACGTGCCGCACGCGTCCATCCATCAGCAGGATGACCCGCGTCGCGTGACGCTCGGCGGTGTCGAGCGAATGCGTTGCGAGCAGCACGCCGGTATCGCCCCGGGCCACCAACGCCGCCAGGTGCCGCTTGAATGCCAGCGCACTCCGCGGATCGAGGCCGTTGAAAGGCTCGTCGAGCAACAACAACGGCGGCTCGCCGAGCAGTCCCAGCAGGATGGCGAGCTTCTGCCGCATGCCCAGCGAATAGCCATCGATTCGCCGATCGAGTACCGGCGTCAGCGACAGGGTTTCCCCGAGCGCAAACGTCGCAGGAGGAATGGCAGGGAATCCCCGTGCGCCCGCAAACAGCGCAAGGCACTCGCGGCCCGTCAACAACGCGGGCAGGCGAGCCGGATCGACCGCCAACCCGAAGACCGCTTTGGCGCGTCGCGGCGCTTTCGCCAGATCGTAGCCGCCGATGCGAACGCTGCCCCCGGACAAGGGCACCAGGCCGGCAAGCGCGTGCAGCAGCGTGGTCTTGCCCGAGCCGTTGGGACCGATCAGCGCAACGAATTCGCCGTGCTCGAGTTGCACATCGACGCCCCTGAGCACGCGTGTGTCGCCGTAGGCGGCGCACAAATCGGCGGCGCGGAGCAAAGCCGTCATGCGGAAGCATCCGGAGATCGCGTTGCGCGAAGGATTCGAAGAATCGGCCACGCCGAAATCGCGCCCGCGCAAACGAGCCACGCCAGCGCGATCACGCTGCGCCCGCCCAATGTCGCTCCAACGGCCATCGGAACGACCGCGCACGACGCGGCCATCACCGGATAGCGCAACGATGCCAGGAACGCATGCCGGACATCCAGCGGTGTCGCGCCGAGCAGGCGTATTGCCGCAGTGGATGCATCGGCGCTGGCGCGCATTACGACTGCCAGCCACGACCACGAGAGCACCAACAGCATCAGGGCGACTACCATCGGAAGGGAGGGCCCGCGTGGCACCGCCGCCAAGGCCACCCCGACCATCGCGAAACTGCCGCCACGCCGCCACCGCACCAGCGCCGCGCGACGCTGCCAGTCGAGCAGATGCGGCAAGCGCGGGTCGTTCAACCACGGCAGCGGAAACAATGGTTCCCGAATTCCGTCCGCGTGTCGCGCCCGCGCGATCGCACCGCGGCGGAACACGCGCACTGCCGCGCTGGCGGTGCCGAAGACGAGTCCGAGATCGATTGCGGCAAGGGCATAAGGCAGGTCGCCCCGATGCGGTGCCGGCATGGACACGCCCAGCAGCAGCGCCGTGACGAACACGACCGATACCATCAAGGCCGCCGTCGCGACCAGCAACAAAGTGCCCGCCGTCGTGCCCCGGGCGACGGGCAAGGCGCCACACCACCCGAATCGCCACCGCTCTGCCGCACCCAGCAACTGTTGGTGCGCGATCGCATGGCTGCCGCCCAGCGCGAGCAGCGCACCAGCCACGAGGCACCATCCGTAGCCGCCGTAGAAGTCACCGCAGGCGATGGCCGCGCAGCACGCGAGCAATAACGCAGGCCTGCCGATAAGTCGCGCGAATGCAACGGCGCCGGTGCGTCGCAGCACCAGCCAGTCCGCGCGGATCGCAGGATGCCACAGGGCCGTCATCGACGAGGATTGTGTCATTCGCACCCGCGCGCAGCAAAAACCCGCCTTGCGGCGGGTTTGCATACGCAGATGAAACGTTCGGAGCGGCTGCCGTGAAAAGTCAGAGCCTGCCCCCGAGGTGATTTTGACCGGGGGCCAGGGAAGGCCGTGGTGGTCTTCGCCAGGACCGATGCCGTATCAGCAAGCTCGGGTAGGTGGCGCAGCGATCACGGATGATCGCACCGATTACGCCCGGGCGACCGAATAGCGTTTCAGGCGAGCTGCGAACTCGATCAGCTTGCGGTTGCCGCTGGCTTCGGCCTCGCGGCACCATTGCTGCAATGCCGCCAAGGTCGATTCCGGCTTGCCGCGCTGCTCCATCAATGCCGCGAGACGCGCGCGGTATTCGGCAATCTGCTTCAGGCGCGGGCGGTTCTCGACCACCGCCGCAAGGCGGGCCTTGCCCGTCTTGTCGAGCCAGCGGCCGCCGTTGGCGAGCGCCCGCCGCAGCCGCCGCCGCGGCATCGCACCCAGCCGGCGCGTGCCTTCGGCACTGGACTGCTCGCGCACCGTTGGCTTGATCACCATCCGGTAATACTCGGTCATGGCCTCGAACCGGTGGGTGAGCAGGGCCTTCAAGGTCACCATGTCCGGGAGCGACACGTTCGGACGCTCGTCGAGCGCCGGGGCGACGCGCAGGACCTTCGCCAGGCGCATCTTCTCGAGGCCGCGGATCACCAACCAACCGATGTCGACCTCGAAGCGGCGCAGCGCGAACTTCGCCGAGCTCGGGAACGCGTGGTGGTTGTTGTGGAGTTCCTCGCCGCCGCACCACACCGCCCAGGGCGTGAGGTTGGTGGCCTTGTCGGCGGTCTCGAAATTGCGATAGCCCCACCAGTGGCCGAGGCCGTTGACGACGCCTGCGGCCCAGAACGGGATCCACGCCGCCTGGACCGCCCAGATCGCGCCGCCCAGCGCGCCGAACAACACCACGTCGATGGTCGCAAGAAGCACCACGCCGAGGTACGGGTGCGCCGAATAGACGTGCCGCTCCATCCAGTCGTCGGGCGCGCCCCGGCCGTACTTCTCGAGGTCGGCCTCGTTCGCCGCCGCGGCGCGGTAGAGTTCGGAGCCCTCGAAGAACACCTTGCGGATGCCGGCGACCTGCGGGCTGTGCGGATCCTGCTCGGTCTCGCAATGGGCGTGGTGCTTGCGGTGCACCGCGATCCATTCGCGCGTGATCATGCCGGTGCTGATCCAGTTCCAGAAACGCAGGATGTGCGCGACGGCTGGGTGGAAATCCACCCCGCGATGCGCCTGGCTGCGGTGCAGGTACAGGGTGACGGCGAAAATCGTGAGCTGGGTCGTGACCAGCACGTACAGCAGCATCGTGAGCCAGCCGGCGTGCGCCAGGCCGTTCGAGGCAAAATCAAGAAAGGTTTCGAGCATCTCGGTCACGCGAGGAAGGGGCACGGGGTCGGGACAAACCCGCATCGAGGAGTCTAGGGGAGAACCCTGCTCGTCGCTACCGGCTTGCTAGAAGTATGTGATGGCGGTGACAATTCTTTCAATGCTTTTTACAACGATCTAACGAAATGGCCGAAGAGGGGGCGTTGCTGCAGCTCGACCGCATCAGCCGCCGGCTGGGCGGCCGGAGCGTCCTGGTCGACGTGTCGTTCACCCTGCAGCGGGGGGAGGTGCTGGGGCTGCTGGGCGTGAACGGCGCCGGCAAGTCGACGACGCTGGCGATCATCGCCGGGGTTCTCACGCCCGACACCGGGTCGGTGCGAATCGACGGGCGCGATCTCGCGGACGACGTCCGCGGGCTCCGCGGCCGCATCGGATGGGTGCCCGAAAGCGTGCCGCTGTGGCCGGAGCTGAACCTCACCGAAGCGCTGGATGCCTCGGGTCGGCTTCGCGGCATGACGCGCGCCGCCCGCCGCTCGGCGATCGAACGCGAACTCCGGCGGTTCGAGCTGACGGGTTTGGCCAGGCGGCTGTGCGGGCAGCTTTCGCTGGGGCAGAAGCGGCGCGCCGGATTGGCGCAGGCGCTGCTGCACGAGCCGGACCTGCTGGTCCTCGACGAACCCGGCAACGGCCTGGATCCGGTGCAGGCAGCGCAGTTGCGCGAGGCCATCGGCAGCCTTTCGCCGGACCGGGGCATCATCCTCTCCAGCCACGACCTCGCGGAAGTCGAGGCGATGTGCAGCCGCGTGGTGGTGCTGCACGAAGGTTCGGTGCGGCAGGATGCGCGGCTCGGCGGCGAGCGAGGATGGCTCGATGCGCAGTTCCGCGCGATCGCCGGTTCACCTGCGAGCGCCGCCGCATGACCGCGCCCGCGATCGCGCGCCTGGACCTGAAACGCCTTGCCGTGCAACCGTTCCCGTGGGTGCTCGCCGGCATCGTCGTGGCGATGATGGCGTGGCAGTTCCTGCTCGGACTTTCGGCGTTCCTGCATGCGCAGCCGACGGTCCCCGGCGCGACCGCGGCGACCGGTTTCACCGACGGCGTGATCGGGCCGTACTTCCTCAACTACCTGCAACTGTGCCTCGTGATCGCGCCGCTGGTGACGATGCAGGCGCTCGCCGGTGAGCGCGGCGAGCAGCGTCTCGCCCTGCTCGGAGCGGCCGGGGCCTCGGGCTTCCAGATCGTCGCCGGCAAGTTCCTCGCACGGCTGGCGTTCCTGTGGCTGCTGCTGGTCGTGGTCGCGAGCATGCCGCTGGTGCTGGGCGGAGCGACCCGCATCGACTGGGGCCAATTCGCCGCGGCCCTCGTCGCGACGGCGCTGTGCGTGGCGGCGCTGACGGCGATCGGCATCGCGACTTCGGCGTACGCACCCGGCCCTGCGCTGGCCGCGGCGGCCGCGTTGCTGATCGGCGAGGCGCTGTCGCTGATCGACGCCGGCGTGCGGCTCGCGGGCGGCGGTGGCGGCTGGCTCGGCTACCTCGCGCTGCACACCCACCTGGCGCCGGCACTGCGCGGCCTCATGCGCAGCGAGGACATCGTGTACTTCCTGCTGGTCACGGCGCTGGCATTGGCGCTCGCGATGCGCCGCATCGGCGCGGAACGGGAGCGCGGCTGATGCGGCATGCCTGGCAAGGCTGGTTGCACGCGCTGCTGTGCGTGGTGATCGCGGTGTGCATCGCCGCGCTGTCGACGCACTTCAGCGCCACCGTCGACTGGAGCGCCGGCGCCCGCGCGACGATCCCCGCGCAGAGCCGCGCGCTGCTCGCGCAGCTGGAGGGGCCGGTCACGGTGGTGGCGTACGCGCGGCCCGGTGCGCTGCGCGCCAAGACGCGCCTGCTGGTGGAACGTTACCAACGGTTCAAGCCGGACCTCGAACTGAAGTTCGTCGATCCGGACCTCGATCCGACCGCGACCGAGGATGCCGGCATCCAGGGCGACGGCGAGCTCGTGCTCCATTGGCACGATCGCACGCAGCATGTCACACAGCTCGGCGAGCAGGGCTTCGCCGATGCACTGGCGCGGCTCGCGCGCGGCGGTACCCGGCTGGTGGCGTTCGTCACCGGCGACGGCGAGCGCGACCCCACCGGAAAGAACGCCGCCGACCTCGGCGCCTTCGTGGCGCGGATCGCCCACCGCGGCGTGCGCGCGCTGCCGTTGAACCTGGCCGAGGCGGCCGAGGTGCCGCGCAATGCCGATCTCGTGGTGCTGGCGAGCCCGCAGGCGGCGCTCCTGCCGGGCGCGGTGAAGAAGCTGGAGGACTATGTCGCGGCCGGCGGGAATCTCCTCTGGCTGACCGAGCCGGGTGGCGACGACCTGGGACTTGCGCCGCTGGCGCAGATGCTCGGCATCCGCCGCCTGCCCGGGACGCTCGTCGATCCGCAGGGCGCCGCGGTCGGCGTGCGCGACCCGCGCGCCATCGTCGCGACCCGCTACCCGGCGCAGGCGATCACCGACGGCTTTCCGTTGAATACGCTGTTCCCGCGCGTCGCGGTGCTGGCGTCGATGGCCGGTGGCGACTGGAAGGCACAGCCGATCCTGCAGTCGAGCGCGCGGAGCTGGAACCGGAACCTGCCGGATGACCCGGCGACCGGCGTCCTCGATCCCGTCGCCGACGCGCTCAAGGGTCCGCTCAGCTTCGGCTATGCGCTCAGCCGGCTATCGCCCAGTCCGGCGAAGACCGAGCAGCGGGTGGTGGTGATCGGCGACGGCGATTTCCTTTCGAACGCCTACCTGGCCGAGGCCGGCAACCTCGCACTCGGCGAGCGCGTCATCGACTGGCTACTCGGCGACGATGCCATGGCGAGCCTGCCGCCCGCCGCCCCCGACACCTCGCTCAAGCCGACCCGTGCGGAACTCGGCGTGCTGACGTACGGGTATCTGGTCGGCCTGCCGATCGTGCTGATCCTGATCGGCATCACGATCACCTGGCGCCGGCGCCGTCGATGACCCGCGCCACGCGCAACCTCTCGGTCCTCGCGCTGGTCGCGGTGGTGCTCGTCGCGGCCGTACTGTGGGTCGGACGCCGCGATTACATTCGCAATCCGCCGACATTGACCCCGATAGATCCGGCAAATGTCACGCACATCGGCCTCGACATCCCGCCGATCGCAGCGCAGGCCTTCGAGAAGCGCCACGGCGGCTGGTGGCGGGCGCAACCCTCCGCCGCGCGCGCCGACGATGCGCGCGTCGATCGATTGGCCAAGCTGGCTGCAACGCCCGTTGCGCGCTGGATTCCACGTACGGACGTCGAGCCGTCCGACATCGGGCTGGAACGCCCCTCGGCAACCTTGACCCTCGACGGCGTCCAACTCGAATACGGCGGCCTCACCGCCCTCGACGACCTGCGCTACGTGCGGGTCGGCGACAAGATTGCCCTGGTGCCGCGGCAATATTCGCCGGAAGCGATGCTCACCAGGCGCGCAGGTGAAACGACGCCATAGCTTCCGGTTGGGCTTCCGCCGGACAAGTCCGGCGTCGATCCGATCGACTTGACCTCGCAACATGCCCGAACTTCCCGAAGTCGTAAGCACGCGCCGCGGCATCGATCCCTTCGTGACGGGGCGCGTGGTGGACCGCGTGTTGTTGCGAAGGCGCGACCTGCGCTGGCCGATCCCGCGGCCCCTCACGGCGAAGCTGCCGGGCCAGCGGATCGATGCCGTCGAACGCCGCGCGAAATACCTGTTGCTGCACACTGAAGCCGGTTCCGCATTGCTGCACCTCGGGATGTCCGGCTCGCTGCGCATCACCGACCCGGCGCTGCCGCCGCGCATGCACGACCACTACGACATCGTCCTCGACTCGGGCAAGGCCCTGCGCTTCAACGACCCGCGCCGGTTCGGTTGCCTGCTTTGGCAAAAGCCGGGCGAAGTGCATCCGCTGCTGCAGGGACTGGGCCCCGAACCCCTCGGCGATGCGTTCGACGGCGACGGGTTGTGGCGCGCGTCGCGCGGACGCACCGCGGCGGTGAAGACCTTCCTGATGGATCAGTCGATCGTGGTCGGCGTCGGCAACATCTATGCCAGCGAAGCCTTGTTCGCGGCCGGCGTGCACCCGAAGCGCGCCGCGGGCGGTGTGTCGCGCGCCAGATACGCGCGCATCGCCGCGGAAATCCGCCGAGTCCTCGCGTACGCGATCACGCGCGGCGGCACCACCCTGCGGGATTTCCTGGCGCCCGACGGCGCCCCGGGCTACTTCGAGCAGGAACTCGCGGTGTACGGCCGCGCCGGCGAACCGTGCAGGGTGTGCGGCACGCCGATCCGCTCGACGGTGGTCGGGCAGCGCATGACGTACTGGTGCCCGCGCTGCCAAAGGTAGGCGCGCACGTAGCCGTTGCGCCAGAATAGGCCGGCCGCAGCCGTCGGAGCCGTTTGCCATGTCGCCCAATCTCATCGCTCCGATCGTGATCGCCCCGCTGGTCGTGTGGCAGATGTACTACCGGATGCGCCGCAACTTCGGGCGCCAGCCAATCCGCCCCGGCCGGATGTGGACACGCGTGGGATTGCTGTGCGGGGTATCCATGCTCGTCGCGTTGGCAGGCATCCGCGATCCACGCCTCGCCGAAGGGCTCGCGCTGGGGCTGCTCGGCGGCGCGGTGCTGGGGATCGTCGCGCTGCGGCTGACGCGTTTCGAGATCGACGGGGTCAACGATTGCTATTTCCCCAACGTGTGGATCGGCTTGGCGCTCACCACGCTGCTGGTCGGCCGGTTGCTCTACCGCTTCATGGTGGCCTGGCCCGGGATGTCGAACGTGGCGGCTGGCGGCGCCTATGCGAGCCTGCAGCACAGCCCCTTGACGCTCGGCATTGTCGGGTTGCTGTTCGGCTACTACATCGCTTACTACGCGGGGCTGTTGCTGCACCACCGTCGCGCGCGGATGACCATCGCCTCGAACCAACCCTCGTAAAAGCTTCCGCGGAAAGTCGGGCCATGGACGGCCGATCTGGTGACCGTTGCGCGAAACGCGCTTCCCAATGCGACTCACTGCATCGAGGCCGCAATCAGGGATTGATTGCACCTACAGCGCGTCAGCGTCGAGCTCGCCCGTCCGGATGCGCATCACTTGGTCGAGCGTCGAGATGAAGATCTTTCCGTCGCCGATCTTGCCGGTTCGCGCAGCATGGCTGATGGCTTCCACTGCCCGTTCGACGAGGTTGTCGGGCAACGCGATCTCGAGCTTCACCTTGGGCAGGAAATCGACCACGTATTCGGCCCCGCGGTAGAGTTCGGTGTGGCCCTTCTGGCGCCCGAAGCCCTTGACCTCGGTGACGGTGATGCCGTTGACGCCGACTTCGGACAACGCCTCGCGCACGTCGTCGAGCTTGAACGGCTTGATGATGGCGGTGATCAGTTTCATGGCCGCAAGCTTACCGGAGAGACGGGCTGCAGAATCACCGCTGGAAATGCCGCTGTCCAGGCCGGAGCCGAAAGGCCGTTCTGGCGCCTGGCGATGGCGCCCACCTGCCGGTTACCGAAGCCGCGTTCATGGACGAGCACATCCACGTGTAGGAAAATCCCTACACCACTACAAGACGTCCGCCGATATTCGCGCCGTTGCCGGCGCCGTAAGCTGCGGACGCATCGAGGCGACGACATGATTGACGTGCACTCCATAGACCAACTCGCGCATCGGCTGGCGACCCTGGTTCCTCCGGGGCTGGCGCAGGCGCGGGAAGACATGGAAGCCAACTTTCGGGACGTGCTGGCGCACGGATTGC
>DASSNH010000276.1:0-3910 GCA_035701405.1 Rhodanobacteraceae bacterium | reverse complement strand
GAGTACCGGGTGCAGGAGGGCGACGTCCTGCATTTCCGCTTCAACGTGTGACCCGGCGCGCGCGACCGGCGCGGCAAGCGAAATTCCCCCGCGCCGGCCGTTGACAGTCCGCGCGGGCGCGGTCAAAATTGCGGGCTCTTTTGGAGGGATACCCAAGCGGCCAACGGGGGCAGACTGTAAATCTGCTGGCTTACGCCTTCGGTGGTTCGAATCCACCTCCCTCCACCAGCTCCACGGTTCCAAGATGCGGTACCCGGCGGCCTTACCAGCCTCCGGCGCGACAAGGGCAGGCCTCCCGGCGCGGGAGTAGTTCAATGGTAGAACTGTAGCCTTCCAAGCTACTAGCGCGGGTTCGATTCCCGTCTCCCGCTCCACCATTGATGTCCACGGTCCTGCTTGGTCGAAAACACGCTCACGTAGCTCAGTCGGTAGAGCACCTCCTTGGTAAGGAGGAGGTCGATGGTTCGATTCCATTCGTGAGCACCATTTTGTCGTCGATAAGCACCTAACGTCAGCGAGAGATAGCCATGGCAAAGGAAAAGTTCGAGCGCAAGAAGCCGCACGTGAACGTCGGCACGATTGGTCACGTTGACCACGGCAAGACGACGCTGACGGCGGCGCTGACGAAGATCGGCGCGGAGCGATTCGGCGGTGAGTTCAAGGCGTACGACCAGATCGACGCGGCGCCGGAAGAGAAGGCGCGCGGCATCACGATCTCGACGGCGCACGTAGAGTACGAGAGCCCGACGCGTCACTACGCGCACGTGGACTGCCCGGGCCACGCCGACTACGTGAAGAACATGATCACGGGTGCGGCGCAGATGGACGGTGCGATCCTGGTGGTGTCGGCGGCGGACGGCCCGATGCCGCAGACGCGCGAGCACATCCTGCTGGCCCGTCAGGTGGGCGTGCCGTACATCGTGGTGTTCATGAACAAGGCGGACATGGTCGACGACGCCGAGCTGCTGGAGCTCGTCGAGATGGAGATCCGCGAGCTGCTGTCGAAGTACAACTTCCCGGGCGACGACACCCCGATCATCAAGGGTTCGGCGCTCAAGGCGCTGGAAGGCGACCAGTCGGAGATTGGCGTGCCGGCGATCCTGAAGCTGGTGGAGGCGCTGGACGCCTACATCCCGGAGCCGGTGCGTGACGTGGACAAGCCGTTCCTGATGCCGGTCGAGGACGTGTTCTCGATTTCGGGTCGTGGCACGGTGGTGACCGGCCGCATCGAGCGCGGCATCATCAAGGTGGGCGACGAAATCGAGATCGTCGGCATCCGTCCGACCACCAAGACGACGGTGACGGGCGTGGAGATGTTCCGCAAGCTGCTGGACCAGGGCCAGGCGGGCGACAACGCGGGCCTGCTGCTGCGCGGCACCAAGCGCGACGAGGTTGAGCGCGGCCAGGTGCTGGCGAAGCCGGGGTCGATCACGCCGCACACGAAGTTCGAGGCGGAGGTGTACGTGCTGTCGAAGGAGGAGGGCGGTCGTCATACGCCGTTCTTCAAGGGCTACCGCCCGCAGTTCTACTTCCGCACCACGGACGTGACCGGCGCGGTCGAGCTGCCGGAAGGCGTGGAAATGGTGATGCCGGGCGACAACGTGAAGATGAAGGTCACGCTGATCCACCCGATCGCCATGGAAGAAGGCCTGCGCTTCGCCATCCGCGAGGGCGGCCGCACCGTCGGCGCCGGCGTGGTGGCCAAGATCAACAAGTGAGGGATTGGGGGCGAGGGACGAGAGGCGAGGTTGGCAAGTACCACTCTCGCTGCCCACCCCTCGTCCCTCGCTCCTGGCGACATAAACGCCGGCGGCGAGACACTGCCGGAAATGTGCAAAACAACGTTCTTTAGCAAGGTACACGGTTATGGCGAACCAGAAGATTCGCATCAGGCTCAAAGCCTATGATCACCGCTTGATCGATCGCTCCGCCAGCGAGATCGTCGAGACCGCCAAGCGCACCGGCGCCACGGTTCTCGGTCCGATTCCGCTGCCGACCAAGATCGAGCGTTACACCATTTTGACTTCGCCACACGTCGACAAGGATGCCCGCGACCAGTACGAGACCCGCACGCACAAGCGTGTGCTCGACATCGTGGATCCCAACGACAAGACCGTGGACGCGCTCATGAAACTTGACCTGGCCGCCGGTGTCGACGTCCAGATCAAGCTCGGCTGAGCCAAAGGCAGGATACGAAGATGAGTATCGGACTGGTAGGCCGCAAATGCGGCATGAGCCGGATCTTCACCGAAGACGGCCAATCGATTCCGGTGACGCTGATCGAAGCGACGCCGAACCGTGTGGCCCAGGTGAAGACCGACGAGACAGATGGCTACAGCGCCGTGCAGGTGACCGCGGGTACGCGTCGCGCCTCGCTGTTGACCAAGCCGCAGAAGGGCCACTACGCCAAGGCGAAAGTGGAGCCGGGCCGCGGCCTGTGGGAATTCCGCGTCAGTGCCGAAGACGCCGGCAAGTATGAAGTCGGCGGCGAGATCAAGGCCGAGGACGTGTTCCAGGCGGGCCAGATCGTGGACGTGGCCGGCGTGTCCAAGGGCAAGGGTTTCCAGGGCACCATCAAGCGCTGGAACTTCTCCATGGGCGACGCCACGCACGGCAACTCGCTGTCGCATCGCGCGCCGGGTTCCATCGGTCAGCGTCAGACGCCGGGCCGCGTGTTCCCGGGCAAGAAAATGTCAGGCCACATGGGTGCGGTCAACCGTACCCAGCAGGGTCTGGAAGTGGTCAAGGTCGATGCCGAACGGCATCTGATCGCGGTGAAGGGCGCGGTGCCGGGTGCTGCCGGCGGCGACGTCATCATCCGCCCGACGACCAAGGGTTGAGGAGATCGGCATGGAACTGAATGTCATTGGCGCCAAGCCGCTCGAGGTTTCCGACGTGGTGTTTGGCGGCGAATTTCGCGAAAACCTGGTGCATCAGGTCGTGGTCGCCTATCAGGCCGGCGGCCGTGCCGGCACCAAGGCGCAGAAAACGCGCTCGGAAGTGAATGGTACGACCAAGAAGTCCAAGCGCCAGAAGGGTGGCGGCGCTCGCCATGGTGCGCTGACGGCGCCGATTTTTGTCGGCGGCGGCGTGACCTTTGCAGCCAAGCCGCGCAACTTCGAGCAGAAGGTCAATCGCAAGATGTATCGCGGCGCCCTGCGCTCGATCCTGGCCGAGCTGAATCGTCAGGGTCGTCTGAAGGTGGTCGACAGCTTCGGCATCGATGCACCGAAAACCAGCGCGATGGTCGCCAAGCTGGGTGAACTGGAAGCCAGCGGCCGCGTTCTGCTGGTGGACGAAAATGCCAGCGAAGCCCTGTATCTGGCCGCACGCAACATCCCCAACGTGTACGTGGTGGACAAGGCGGCGCTGGATCCGGCAAGCCTGGTGCATGCGGATCACGTCGTCATGACGACCGAATCCGTCAAGAAGATCGAGGAGTGGCTGGCATGAACAAGCAGGAACGAATTCTCGATACCCTGCGCGCGCCGCTGGTGTCGGAAAAAACGGCGTTGCTGAGTGCTTCCAACCAGTACGCTTTCGAAGTTGCCGCTGATGCGACCAAGGCCGACGTCAAGGCGGCGGTGGAGCAGCTGTTCGACGTGACCGTCGAGCGGGTGAACATGGTCAATATCCACGGCAAGAGCAAGTCTTTCCGTTTTCGCCAGGGTACCCGTCAGGGTAAGCGCAAAGCCTATGTGCGCCTGGCTGAAGGTCAGACCATCGACGTGATGGCCAAGGCCTGAGCGAGGAGTTGAACGACAATGGCATTGAAAACACTCAAGCCGACCTCTCCGGGACGCCGTGGTACCGTTCGGGTATCCACGCCGGATCTGCACAAGGGCGCGCCGTACGCGGCGCTGACCGAGGCGCAGTCCAAGACCGGTGGTCGCAATCATCACGGCCGCAT
>DASSNH010000275.1:0-11744 GCA_035701405.1 Rhodanobacteraceae bacterium | reverse complement strand
GATCGCGTGCGAAATCTCGTCCTGCAGCGCGAAGATGTCGCTGGCGTCGCGGTCGTAGCGTTCGGCCCACACGTGGTTGTTGGCGGTGCCGTCGATCAACTGCGCACTGATCCGGACCCGCCCGCCAGCCTTGCGTACGCTTCCTTCCAACACATGCGTGACGTTGAGGTCGCGCGCGATCTGCGGAATGTCGACCTGCTTGCCCTTGTACAGGAACGAACCGTTGCGCGAGATGATCGACAGCGCCGAGATCTTGCTGAGGTCGGTCAGGATGTCCTCGGTGATGCCGTCACTGAAATATTCCTGTTCCGGGTCACCGCTCATATTGACGAACGGCAGCACGCAAATGGAAAAGCGTGGCGCAGGTTTGCCAGGGGCCGGTGCCGAGCCCCTCGCGGCCTCGCCTGCATCGGCCGGTGCCCGCGCGATCATCGCGTCCAGCGCATGCAGGCATTCCTGCACCGCCGGATGCGCCGGGTCCTCGTGCCAGCCATCGAGATCCGTGGTGTGGATGGCGCGTACATCGATCGGCAGGCGCGCCTGGTCGAAGCGCACCGGCACCAGGATCCCGCGCTCGGCGGCATCGCGCGCCTCGCCGCGCACCCAGCGCGAAACCACGGAGGTGGGCGTCCAAACCACCAGCACGGCTTTCGCAGCCTGAAGCGCGACGTCGATCTCGTCGTCGAACTGGCGGCCTGGCGCGATTTCCGGATCCCACCACACCGTCCAGCCCTTGGCCTCGATCGCGGCCACCAAGGGCGCGACCCGCGCCTTGTCGGCCCGGGCGTAGGAAATGAAGACGTCAGCCATGCAGATGCACCCCACCAACCGGACGTACAGACGCCCGTCTACCGATCATAGCGCCTCGCGCGCTGTGGCGGGGCTTGGCGCCGCGAACCGGCTCACCGAATGGCGCTCAGGCTTTCTGCAGCGCCGGCGCTTCATCCTGCTTCGCCGCGGCGAGGCGCGCCTCAGTCGCCGCGACCATGGCGACATAGCGCGGGTTGTCGTGCAAGGAATCCAGGTCGGGATCGTCCTTTATGTAGTCGAGCAGGGATCCGGTTGCCGTATCGAGCAAGGACTCCAGGATCTCCAACGCCGCGTCAGTATCTTGCAGGTACATGCTGAGGGTGCATGCGAAGTTGTAGCGCATGTTCCAGTTGTCGGGGTCGATCAGCATCGCGCGGCTCATGCGCGCCTTGGCTCGTTCGCCCTCGCCCAGGGCGCCGAGGGCATTGGCGCTATAGGCAAGCACGTAAGAATTGCTCTGGTCGCGCGCCAGCACCGCGTCCGCACGCTTCAATGCAACCTCCGCGGCGCGTCGCATACCCACTACGTCCCCGAGCGCACGATACGAACTAACCAGCAGCATCGCTGAATTGACATCCGAATCCATCAAGCTCACCGCCTTCTCATAAAGGCGGACAGCATCCTCGAATCGATGCTGCACGTAGCTGATCCGGGCGGCGGCACGGTTGGCCTCATACGACTCCGGATCCAGTTTCATGGCGATCGAGGCTTCGGTGATGGCCCCCTCCATGTTGCCGCGCATCCGCAAAATGTAACCCTTTACCGCGTGCGCTTCGACCAGGTCGGGATCCAGTTCAAGCGCCCTCTCTGCGGCCGCCATGCCATCATCGGTTTCGAGGCCAAGATCGCAAAGATTCAACGCGCCCACCGCTTTCAGCGCCCACGCCTGCGCGTAATTCGGGTCGATTTGCGTCGCGCGCGCACAGGCGCGCACGATCGCTCTCGATGCGTGCTCGTCGTCCTGGCTGGTAACGTAGAGCTGCCGTGCCATCAAATACAGGTCATGCGCTTCCACGCTGTCGGTACCGCGTCGTTCGATAGCCTTCTTCTCTTCCGGCAGCAACTGCAGCCGCAGTGCCTTGACGATGGCGTGGGAAATCTCGTCTTGCAGCGCGAAGATATCGCTCGCATCGCGGTCGTAACGCTCCGCCCACGCGTGCCGATTTCGGGCACCGTCGATCAACTGCGCGCTGATCCTCACCCGACCGCCAGCCCTGCGCACGCTGCCCTCCAGCACATGCGTGACCTTGAGTTCGTGCGCAACCTTGGGCACGTCGACCTGCTTGCCCTTGTACAGGAACGAACCGTTCCTCGAAACCACTTCCAGCGCCGAGACCTTGCTGAGGTCGGTGATGATGTCCTCGGTGATCCCGTCACTGAAATATTCCTGTTCCGGATCACCACTCATGTTGACGAACGGCAAGACGCAGATCGAAAAGCGCGCAGCATTTTTTGACGACTTGGGGGTAACCGACGTCGCACTCGCATCCTTCGCGGCCTGTGCAATCTGCGAGCGCGCGATCATCGCGCCGAGCGCGTGCAAGCACTCCTGCATCAGTGGACTCGTCGAATCCTCGCCCCACGCGTCCAAGTCGGTCGTATGGATCGCGCGCACATCCATCGGCAGGCGGGCCTGCTCGAAGCGTACCGGCACCAGGATGCCGCGCTCGGCTGCTTCGCGCGCTTCGCCGCGAACCCAGCGTGACGCGACCGAAGTCGGCGTCCATACCACCAGCACCGCCCTGGCCGCATCGATCTCGGCTTCGATCTGATCATCGAATTCCTGGCCCGCACTGATCTCCGGATCCCACCACACCGACCAGCCCTTGGCCTCGATCGCGGCCACCAGCGGCGCGACACGTGCCTTGTCTGCGCGGGCGTAGGAAACGAAGACGTCGGCCATTGCCGTCAGCTCCCGGCAACCATTTCGGGGGCCGCGGTCTTCGACGCCGCCAAGCGCGCCTCGGCAACGGCGACCATGGCTTGATAACGCGGCTCGTCGCGCAGCGACGCGAGATCCGGGTCGGCCTTCGCATAAGGGAAAAATGAATCAGAGATCGTTTCGAACAGGGGTCCGAGTATTTCCAAGGCGGCTTCCTTGTCCTTCAGGTACACGCAAAGCGAACACGCAAAGTTGTAACGCATGTTCCAGTTGGAGGGATCGATCATCAGTGTCCGATTCATCCGCGCCTTGGCGCGGTCACCCTCACCCAGCGCCATCAGCGCATACGCGCTGTACGCCAGGACGCCCGGATTGTTCTGGTCGCGGGCAAGGATGGCCTCGGCACGATTCAGCCCAAGCTCGGCGCTTCGCCGCACGCCAGCCGCGTTGCCGGTGACGGTGTAGCAACTTACGAGGGTCATCACCGAATTGATGTCGGCCTCCATCAGGTGCGCCGCTTTCTCGTACAACCGGATGGCATCTTCAAACCGGTGCAGCTGGTAATTCACGCGTGCCGCGGTACGGTTGGCTTCGTAGGATTCGGGGTCGAGATTCAGCGCGACCGCAGCTTCGGATTCCGCCGCATCGGTGTCGCCATTCTGGAGCAGCACATAAGCCTTGACCGCGTGGGCTTCGGCCAAGCCCGGATCAATGGCGAGCGCGCGCTCCGCGGCATCCATACCGCTTTCAGCTCCCACACCCAATCCGCGCAGGCTCCGGTAGCCGATCGCCATCAAAGCCCAGGCCTGCGCATAACGCGGATCGATATCGGTGGCGCCGGTGCACATGCGGATGATGGCTTGCGCCGCATGTTCATCATATTCCTGGCCAGTCACGTACATTTGTCGTGCCATCAGATACAGGTCGTACGCCTCGGCGCTGTCGGTCCCGCGCCTTTCGATGGCCTTCTTCTCTTCGGGCAACAAGCGCAAGCGCAGAGCCTTGGCAATGGCGCGGGAAATCTCGTCCTGCAGCGCGAAGATGTCGCTGGTATCGCGGTCGTAGCGTTCGGCCCAGATATGTCCGTTGTCTTCACAGTCCACGAGCTGGGCGCTGATCCGCACCCGGCCACCGGCCTTGCGCACGCTGCCCTCCAGCACGTGCGTGACCTTCATCTCGCGCACGAGTTGCGGTACGTCCAGTTTCTCGCCCTTGTACTGGAACGCGCTATTGCGCGAGATGATGCGGAGCGAGGAAACCTTGCTGAGATCGGTGATGATGTCCTCGGTAATGCCGTCGCTGAAATACTCCTGATCCGGATCGCCGCTCATGTTGGCGAACGGCAATACGCAAACGGTGTAACGCGGGGACGGCTTCTTGTCGGAGGAAGCAGCCGGCGCATCCGTCGGTTTGCCGGCCTGCGTCGCTTGCGAACGCGCGATCATCGCCTCCAGCGCGCGCAAGCATTCCTGCACCGCGGGGTGCGCCGCGTCATCATGCCAGCCGTCGAGATCGGTGGTGTGGATCGCGCGCACGTCCATCGGCAGGCGCGCCTTTTCGAACCGCACCGGCACCAGGATCCCGCGCTCGGCGGCTTCGCGCGCTTCGCCGCGAACCCAGCGCGAAACGACCGAAGTCGGCGTCCATACCACCAGCACAGCCTTGGCCGCGTCGATCTCGGCCTCGATCTGGTCGTCGAATTCCTGCCCGGGCGTGATCTCCGGATCCCACCATACCGTCCAGCCCTCGGCCTCGATCGCGGCCACCAGCGGCGCGACGCGTGCCTTGTCGGCGCGGGCGTAGGAAATGAATACGTCAGCCACGGACTTTCATCCCCCTCGGCGGTGCCGATGCCTGCCCGCAAGCCGACCGCAAGGCGACACGACGCACCAGACCTGAGTCGAATCGGCGCATCAGGCTTTCACCTCTACCGGCTTATCCGCGAGCTTCGCTGCCGACAGCCTCGCTTCGATCGCAGCGATCATCGCCTGGTAACGCGGATCGTCGTGAAGCAACTCCAGATCGGGATCAGCCTTCACGAATTCGAGGAATGCGCCCGTGATCTTGCCGACCAACGGCGTGAGTGCCGCCAACGCCGCATCCTTGTCGCCGAGGCGAACGCACAGCATGCACGCATAGTTGTAGCGCATGTTGAAATTGTCGGGGTCGATCAGCAGGGCCCGCTCCATGCGCGCCTTGGCGCGCTCGCCCTCGCCCAACGCGGCCAGCGCATCCGCGCTGTAGGAAATGACGACGGAATTGTTCGGGTCGCGCGTCAGGATCACTTCGGCCCGCTTGAGCGTCAGCTCTGCCGCCCTGCGGGTGCCCGCCACGTCGCCGATACCGGTGTAACAACTGACCAGCATGGCGGCCGAGTTGATGTCGGCATCCATCAATGCAACCGCCTTTTCAAAAAAACGGATCGCGTCGTCGAGCCTGTGCAGCTGGTAGCTAAGGCGTCCGGCCGAGCGATTGACTTCGTAGGATTCCGGATCCAGCTTCATAGCAGCCGCAGTTTCGGCCGCCGCGGCTTCAGTATCCCCCTGTGCCAGCAGGATGTAAGCCTTGACAGCGTGCGCTTCGGCCAAGCCCGGATCCAGTTCCAGCGCTCGCTCCGCGGCGGCCATCCCGTCGTCGGACCCGCCCTCGAAGAAATGCACGTTGCGGTAACCCACGGCCATCAGGGCCCACGCATGGGCATACCCAGGGTCGATTTCAGTTGCACGCTTGGCCAACCTGACAATCGCTTCGGCCGTCTTGATGTCGAATTCCTGTCCGGTGATATAGGTCTGGCGCGCCATCAGGTAGAAATTGTGGGCATCCGCGCTGTCGGTACCGCGGTGTTCAATGGCCCTTTTTTCCTCCGGCAGCAGGCGCAGGCGCAGCGCCTTGACGATGGCCTGCGAAATTTCGTCCTGGACGGCGAAAATGTCATTGGCGTCGCGATCGTAACGCTCGGCCCACACATGGTTGCCGCTGGCTCCGTCGATCAACTGCGCGTTGATGCGGATGCGCCCCCCGGCCTTGCGGACGCTCCCCTCGAGGACGTGCGTGACCTTCAGGTCACGTGTGACTTGCGGGATATCGACATGCTGCCCCTTGAATCGGAACGCGGTGTTGCTCGCGGCCACCGCCAGCGCCGAAACCTTGCTCAGGTCGGTGATGATGTCCTCCGTCATGCCGTCGCTGAAATATTCCTGCTCCGGCTCGCCGCTCATGTTGACGAACGGCAACACACAAATCGAGAACTTGGGCCTTGGTTTTTCCGAAGCCCCCGATTCCGCAGTCGTGCTCAAACCGTCGGCAGCCTGCGCGGTTTCGCTGCTCGCGATCATGGTCGCGAGCGCCTGCAGGCATTCCCGGACCGCCGGATGCGCGGGATCGCCGTGCCAATCATCGAGGTCGGTGGTGTGGATCGCGCGCACGTCGATCGGAAGGCGCGCCTGGTCGAAACGCACCGGCACCAGGATCCCGCGCTCGGCCGCATCGCGTGCCTCGCCGCGCACCCAGCGCGACACTACCGAAGTCGGCGTCCACACCACCAGCACGGCTTTCGCGGCTTGCAACGCGGTGTCGATTTCGTCGTCGAACTGACGGCCCGGCGCAATCTCCGGATCCCACCACACTGTCCAGCCCCTGGCCTCGATCGCGGCCACCAGCGGCGCGACTCGTGCCTTGTCGGCGCGTGCGTAGGAAATGAAGACATCAGCCACGGCTACGCTCCCCAAAATCCTGCAGCCAGGGGCGATTTTCCCGCAGTGCAGCCAACGTGGCCGCCCCGAGGCGACACGAACCGTAGGCCGTCATCACGCCTCCACCTTGGCGGGCGGAACGGCAGATTTCTCGGCCATCAGGCGCGCTTCGGCGGCGGCGATCATGGCCTGGTAACGCGGATCGTCGCACAACAATTCAAGATCGGGATCGGCCTTGGCGTAGCGCAAGAAACTGGACGCAACCGTCGTGAACAAGGGCTCGAGCATCGCAAGCGCCGCATCCTTGTCCTTGAGTTGCACGCTCAACATGCATGCGAAGTTGTAACGCATGTTCCAGTTGTCGGGATCAATCAGCAGGGCCCGCTCCATGCGCGCTTTGGCGCGTTCGCCTTCCCCGAGCGCCGCCAGCGCGTCCACGCTGTAGGCCGTGGCAACGGAGCTGTTCGGATCGCGCGCCAGCACGGCCTCCGCTCGCTTCAGCGCCAATTCCGCGCTGCGGCGGATGCCTTCCTTGTCATTGATCGCGGTGTAACAACTCACGAGCATGGCTGCCGAATTGACGTCCGCATCCATCAACGACACGGTCTTTTCGTAGCAGTGGATGGCACGGTCGAATGCGCGGAGCTGATAATGCAGGCGCGCTGCGGAGCGATTGACCTCGTAGGATTCGGGGTCAAGCGAAAGCGCGGTCGCCACTTCCGCCCGTGAACCCTCCAAGTCGTCTTCAAGCTGGAGGATTTGCGCCTTCACCGCGTGGGCTTCTGCGAGGTCCGGGTTCAGCGCGAGCGCCCGCTCCACCGCGGCCATCGCATCACCGGTGGACGCGCCGCCGCGGCCAGCTTCGCTCCAGCCAGCCTCGCTCCATTGCCGATAGCCGAGCGCCATCAACGCCCACGCCTCGGCGTAGCGGGGATCGATTTCGGTTGCCCGCCCGCAAATGCGCACGATCACCTGCGCCGAATGCGAGTCGCCCTCCTGGCCCATGACGTATGCTTGTCGTGCCATCAAGTACAAGTTGTGCGCATCGGCACTGTCCGTTCCGCGCCGCTCGATGGCCTTCTTTTCCTCGGGCAACAGCCGCAACCGCAACGCCTTCACGATCGCCTTGGAGATCTCGTCCTGGATTGCGAAGATGTCGTCGGCGTCGCGGTCGTAGCGCTCCGCCCAGAGGTGCCCGTTGTCTTCGACGTCCACCAGTTGGGCGCTGATCCGCACCCGATCACCTGCCTTGCGCACGCTCCCTTCCAGCACGTGCGTAACGTTGAGCTCGCGCGCGACCTTGGGCACGTCGACGTTCTGGCCCTTGTACATGAAGGCGCTGTTGCGCGAGATGATCCTGAGCGACGAGACCTTGCTGAGATCGGTGATGATGTCTTCGGTAATGCCGTCGCTGAAGTATTCCTGCTCCGGTTGGCCGCTCATGTTGGCGAAGGGCAGCACGCAAATCGAGTAGCGCGCGACCTTCTTCTCGTCGCGCGATTGGGCGGTCTCGACTGCCTCCTTCGCGGACTGCGCCGCACTGGAACTCGCGATCATCGCCGCCAATGCCCGAAGGCATTCCTGCATGGCGGAGTGCCTTGCGTCTTCGCCCCAGTCGTCCAGATCGGTCGTATGGATCGCCCGCACGTCCATCGGCAGGCGCGCCTGGCCGAAGCGCACCGGTACCAAAATATTCCGTTCGGCGGCTTCGCGCGCCTCGCCCCGCACCCAGCGCGAGGCGACCGAGGTTGGCGTCCACACCACCAGTACGGCCTTGGCCGCGTCGATCTCGGCTTCGATCTGGTCGTCGAATTCCTGGCCCGGGCTGATCTCCGGATCCCACCACACCGACCAGCCCTTGGCCTCGATCGCCGCCACCAGCGGCGCGACGCGTGCCTTGTCGGCGCGGGCGTAGGAAACAAAAACATCAGCCATGCCGGTCAACCCCTGTGACGGGTGGAGCGCTGAAGCCATTGACTTTCAAGCATACCGCAGTGACGCCGCTGCCGGTAGCGAACGGCGGCCGTGCAATCCAGGCGGTGCGCCGGCGGGGCACGCTTGCGCTCGCCGGATCGCGGATGGGACCGCACTTCGAGGCGGCCGGCAATCCCCGGCCTGCAGCCGATTCCCCGGAAGCATGCCTATCGCCCATTCCCTCATTTGTTCTATGCTGCGCGGGTCATGGGCCCCCACACAGCCACCGTCATCGAACATCCCGCCTACGCGGCTGCAGACCTGCACACCACGCGCGTGCTGTCTCTGGACGCGGCCGGCCGCATCCTCGACTGGATCAGTTGGCAGGACGCAGCGTGCCTGTACGTGCGCGATGCGGTCGCGTGGACGCTGGGTGATCCGTGCCTCACGATCCATGGCGGCTTCCGCCGCGACACCGGCGACCAGAGCATTCTCGAGTTGCACCCGATCGTCGCGAGCCGCGGCCACTGCCATAGCGGCGCGATCGATCCGTCCCCGGCCTTGAGCAATGCCGCGCTGTTCGCGCGCGATCGTTACCTGTGCTTGTATTGCGGCCGGCATTGCGGGCGCAGCGAACTGACGCGCGACCACGTGGTGCCGCTGTCGCGCGGCGGCCGCGACGTGTGGGAGAACGTCGTTTCCGCGTGCCTCGCGTGCAACCTTAAGAAGGGTGGCCACACGCCGCAGCAAGCCGCCATGCCCCTGCTCGCGGTGCCCTACAAGCCGAGTTGGGTCGAGCACCTGATCCTCTCCAACCGCAACATCCTCGCGGACCAGATGGAATTCCTGATGCACCACCTGCCCAGGAATCGTCGCCCGGCGGCGTGACGGAAATGCGGCGCCCTTGGCCGAGCCGGACGCCCCCGTTATGCTGCAGCGCAGCAGCCGTTGCCTTCGCCTTCCATGACACCAACCGACCCGACCCCCGGGGCGGCGGACCAGCCGTCCGCTCGTGCCGGTGAACCGCATGCCGGTCCCGCACACGAAAGCGTGCGGACCACCGGCAGCACCGACGCCCTGCCGCTCGCGCCGGCACTGGGCGCGGCGCTCGACGCGGCGAGCATGCCGCGCGAATCGACGCTGGTATCCAGGCGGATCCTGCTGATCAGCGCGCTGGCGATCGTGCTCGGCGCCGCGGCCGCGGGCGCCGCGCAACTGCTGATGCTGATGATCAACGTGATCACCGACATCACGTTCTACGGGCGGGTCTCGGACGTGTTCGGCCCCAACGCGCTGCCGCGCTCGGCGGTGCTTTCGCCCGCCGACAACCACCTCGGCGCCTGGGTGATCGCGATGCCGGTGATCGGCGGGCTGATCGCAGGCGTGATGGCGCGCTGGGGCTCGCGTGCGATCCAGGGCCATGGCATCCCCGAGGCCATGGAGCGGATCCTCGAACACGAGTCGAACATCCCTCCGCGGGTGACCTGGCTGAAGCCGGTGTCGTCGGCGTTTGCGATCGGCACCGGAGGCCCGTTCGGCGCCGAGGGGCCGATCATCTCGACTGGCGGCGCGATGGGCTCGCTGATCGGCCAGTTCCTGAGCGTCACCGCGCAGGAGCGCAAGGTGTTGCTGGCCGCCGGCGCCGCGGCCGGCATGGCGGCGGTGTTCGGTGCGCCGGTCGCATCGCTCGTGATGGCGGTCGAATTGCTGCTGTTCGAATTGCGGCCGCGGTCGCTGATCCCGGTCGCGCTGGCGACCGTCACCGCGACCGGCGTGCGCTACGCGACTTTTGGTTCCGCAGCGGTATTTGCGATGCCGTCGGTGACCGAGCCCGGCGGCTGGGCGCTGGCCAGCTACATCGTGCTCGGCGCCATCGTCGGCTATGCGAGCGTTTGGGTCACCCGTGCCGTGTACGGCGTCGAGGACCTGTTCGAGAAACTGCCGATCCACTGGATGTGGTGGCCGGCGATCGGCGCTGTCGTGGCGGGCGTCATCGGCTGGATCTCGCCGCATACACTCGGTGTCGGCTATGACAACATCGACGCATTGGTGCAGGGCAACTTCGGCGTCACGATGCTGCTCACCTTCGGCGCGCTGAAATTCCTGTCGTGGGTGATCGCGCTGGGCAGCGGCACCTCGGGCGGCACGCTGGCGCCGTTGTTCATGATCGGCGGTTCGCTGGGCGCGCTGGTCGGCATCGGGATCGGCGACGTCTGGCCGTGGTTCGGCATCGACTCGCGGATCGCTGCGCTGGTCGGAATGGCGGCGATCTTCGCCGGTTCTTCCCGCGCGCTCCTGACGGCGATCGTGTTCGCGTTCGAAACCACGCGCCAGCCGGAAGCCCTGTTGCCGTTACTGGCGGGCTGCGCCGCCGCGTACCTGATCTCCGCACTGAGCATGCGCAGCACGATCATGACCGAGAAGATCGAGCGGCGCGGCATCCGTGTGCCGAGCGAATACGCCGCGGATTTCCTGGAGCAGGTGAAGGTGGGCAAGGTCTGCACGCGCGAGGTGCGCGCCCTCAAGACCTCCGACGAACTCGGCGAGGTCCGCAAGTGGCTCAACTCCGGCCGCGTGCGCGCCAAGCACCAGGGCTATCCGGTGGTCGACGACGCGGGGCGGATCCGCGGCGTGGTCACGCGGCGCGACCTGCTCGACCCCGACCGCGCGGGCCTGACCCGGATCGGCGACATGCTGACCCGCGGACCGATCGTGGTGTTCGAGGACCACACCCTGCGCGACGCGGCCGACCTGATGGTGACCGAAAACGTGGGCCGGGTGATCGTGGTCCCGCGCGAAGACCCGACCCGCATGGTCGGTTTCCTGACCCGCAGCGACGTGATGGCCGCCAACAGCCGACGCATCCATGAAATGCGCGACGCCAAGCGCGAAATCCGGATCCGGCAGAGCTTTGCGCGCCGCTTCGGAGGGCGAGCGCGACCCGCTGCCGACGAATCCAAGGCGTCGTAAGACCGTTCGGTTTTCGCTCGGGCAAAAAAGCCATCCCCCTCGATCCCCCTTCCTGCGGAAGGGGGAAGACCAGCTCGAATGCCCCCTTCCGCAGGAAGGGGGGCGATGCTGCAGCAGGCAGCATCGGGGGGATGTTCGCGTACGACGGACGGTTGCAAAGCAGCCCAGCATTTCGGCACGCCCTGCGCGACAATGGCGCGATGTTCGACGCCCTCCGCCATCCCCTGCTTGCCCGGATCGATTCACCGGCCGACCTGAGACGGCTGCTGGAACAGGAGTTGCCCGCGCTCGCCGACGAATTGCGCGCCTACCTGATCGAATCGGTCGCAAGCGTGGGCGGGCACTTCGGCGCCGGGCTCGGCGTGGTCGAACTCACCATCGCGCTGCATTACCTGTACGACACCCCGCACGACCGCCTCGTGTGGGACGTCGGCCACCAGGGATATCCGCACAAGATCCTCACCGGCCGCCGCGAT
>DASSNH010000274.1:0-2122 GCA_035701405.1 Rhodanobacteraceae bacterium | reverse complement strand
TCGGCCGGATCGTCGCAGGCCTGGAACACGATGGCATCGTTCGGCGCGAAGCGCGCGAGCGTGTCAATGTGCGCGTCGGTATCGTCGCCCTGCAGGTAGCCGCGCTCCAGCCACAGCACGCGCCGCGCGCCGAGCGATTCGCGCAACTGCCGCGACATTTCCTCGCGCGACTGCTCGGGGTGGCGCTGGTGCAGGCAGCGCCAGGTGGTGAGGATCGTGCCGCGGCCATCGGATTCGATCGCGCCGCCTTCCAGCGCCCAGTCGTAGCGCGCGCGGCCGGTGCCGGCGCGGAAGAGATCGCGTTGCAGCAGGCCTGCGACCAGCGCGTCGTCGCGCGAGCCCTCGAACTTGCCGCCCCAGCCGGTGAACCGGAAATCGGCCAGCGTGAATTCGCCGCCGCAGCGAAGCGTGATCGGGCCGGAATCGCGCAGCCAAGTGTCGTCGTAGGGGATCTCGATGAAGCCGATGCGCGAGAGATCCGCACCCACCGAATCCAGCAGGGCCGCCGCGCGCTCCCGCACGGCAAAGTCGGGCACGCATACCAACGCGCGCTCGAAGCGCGTGATTGCGGTCACCAGGGGGACGTAGCTGGATTCGGCGGCGAGCAGCCGCGGACCCCAGTCAGTGTCGGAATGCGGCCACGCGAGCAGCACCGCCGCCTGCGGCTCCCACTCCGCAGGCAGTCGAAAATCAGCTGCGGTCATTCGATCAGTGCGCGCCGGTGTCAGGCGTCGTGATCACACTATGGATCACGTGATTGCGCTCGAAATACACGATGTAGTTGCTGTATTCCCAGCGGTGGATCGGCGGGTGTTTGGGTGAATCGCCGCCGCGGGTGTCCAGCTTGCGGGCCGGCGCGCCGAACTTGCGCTCCACTTGCGCCATGGTCATGCCTCGCTGCGGCAGATTCATGGTCTGCTCCTGCGCCACCTTCGTGCGGATGCTTTCCGCGTGGGCGGGCAGGGCGAACGGGGTGGCGGCGACCATCAAGGCGGCAACGAACAGGGAACGGCTAATGCTTTTCATGGCATGACTCCCCCGGCGCATCTGGCGCCGACCGGTGTTGTTTTAACAGAAGGCGGCGCGGCATTCCATGATCCGCCCGACATTCGTTCAGCAACAAAAAAGGCCGCGCGGGGCGGCCTTTCGGGTCATCATCCGAATCTTCCGCGAGCGCAGCAGCTCGCAGGAGATTCAGCGCTGACGGGCTTTGAAACGCGGGTTCGACTTGCAGATCACGAACACCTTGCCGCGACGGCGCACGACCTTGCAGTCGCGATGCCGCTGTTTCGCGGACTTCAGGGACGAAAGCACTTTCACGGTAGGCTCCTCGGGGCGTATTCGGGTTGAAGCAAGCCGGAAAGTGTAGCCGGGGCAAAGGCTTGTGGCAAGCCTGACGAGGCGTCCACGGCCCGGGCGTATGCTTGGCGGTTTCCATGGCGCGAATCGGAGAAGGATCGTGGCAGACGGCAACCCCACTCTCGATCAGCAATGCATCAACACGATCCGGTTCCTGTCGGTGGACATGGTGCAGAAGGCCGACAGCGGCCACCCCGGCATGCCGCTGGGCGCCGCGCCGATGGGTTACGTGCTGTGGACGAAATTCCTGAAGTTCAATCCGGCCAACCCGAGCTGGGCGGACCGCGACCGCTTCGTGCTCTCTGCAGGGCACGGTTCGGCGCTGCTCTACAGCTTGCTGTATCTCACCGGCTATGACGTTTCGCTGGACGACATCAAGCAGTTCCGCCAGTGGGGCAGCAAGTGCCCGGGCCATCCCGAGCGCGGCCACACCCCGGGCGTGGAAGTCACCACCGGGCCGCTGGGGCAGGGCTTCGCCAACGCGGTCGGCATGGCGATGGCCGAGGCGCAGCTCGCCGCGCGCTACAACCGCGAGGGCCACAAGGTCGTTGACCACTACACCTACGCGATCGCCAGCGACGGCGACCTGATGGAAGGCGTGGCCTCGGAAGCCGCATCGCTTGCGGGGCACCTGAAGCTCGGCAAGCTGATCGTGCTGTACGACGACAATTACGTGACGCTCTCCGCGGGCACCGATATCACGTTCACCGAGGATCGCGCGGCGCGTTTCAAGGCCTACGGCTGGCACGTGCAGACCGTCAAT
>DASSNH010000273.1:0-3204 GCA_035701405.1 Rhodanobacteraceae bacterium | reverse complement strand
CGCGACGTCCTTGCCGGTGCCATCGAGCGCGTGGGCGATGGTTTCGATCGAGATTTCCTTGCAGCCGGGATTCGCCAGCACCAGGTCCGGCGTGAACGATTCCAGGCACGCCGCCAGTTCCGCTTCCGTCGAAATGCGCTGCGGACGCAGCGCGATTCCGCTGTTGCGCAGCACGCTGATGGTTTGCTCCGCGTCCTCGGCCTGGTCTTCGGCGATGATCAGCTTGGTGATGGGTTCCGGCAACATGGACGACCTTTGGCAAAAACTTCTGGACAGGCGGCTGGGTTCGGCACCAGGCAGTCGCGGCCGGATCCCTCGTTTTGCGTCCATCGGCCGCTCGAAGCCGACCCCGGCCGCGACGCACCCTGCAGCCTATATCGGCCGGCCGACAGGACTTTTTACCCTATCGGGAAGGCCGGCGCCACCGCGAAGGATCAGAGCGGGCGCTTGGCGAGTTCCCCCGGAACTTCGCGCACCAGCCGCGGCACAAGATAACCGGGAAGGCGGTCGCGCAACGCGTCCACCAGGTCCCTCGCGCGGGCATCGGTGACCTCGAAATGCGCGGTGCCACGGACCCGGTCGAGCTGGTGGAGGTAGTAGGGCAGCACGCCAAGGGCGAACAATCGCTCCGAAAGTCCGGCAAGCACGCCGGCGTCGTCGTTGACGCCGCGCAGCAGCACGGACTGGTTGAGTATCGTCGCGCCGGCATCCCGTAAACGCGCGCAGGCCGCGCCAACGCTCGCGTCCAGCTCGTTCGGGTGGTTCGCATGGATCACCATGACGCGCTGCAGGGGGAGGGTCGCCAGCCAGGCGCACAGTTCGGCGTCGATGCGCTCGGGCAACACCACCGGCAGCCGCGAATGGATGCGCAGCCGGATGACGTGGGGCAGGTCGCGCAGGGCGTCGGTGAGGTTTGTCAACTTTTGTGTCGATAGCACCAGCGGGTCGCCGCCGGACAGGATCACCTCGCGGATCGAGCTGTCGGCCGCGAGGCAGGTGACGGCTTCCTGCCATGCGTGCGCGGCCGCGAGTTCCTCGGCGTAGGGAAAATGCCGGCGGAAGCAGTAACGGCAATTGACGGCACAACTGCCGGCGGCGATCAGCAGCGCACGGCCCTCGTACTTGTGCAGCACGCCGTGCCCGGCGATGGCGGCGAGGTCGCCGACGGCGTCGTCGCCGAAGCCGGGCGCCTCGTCGCACTCGGCGAGTTGCGGCAACACCTGGCGCAACAGCGGATCGTCCGGATCGCCGTGGCGCATCCGCGCAACGAACGCGTGCGGCACCTTCAACCGGAAACCGGCATCGTCGGCGGGCAGGCGTCCGGCGAGGTGCGGCAGGCCCAACAGCGCCAGCAGCTCGCGCGGATCGGTCACCGCCTCGCGCAGCGATTGGCGCCAGTCCGGCAGGGCGTCCGGCTGCGTGGCTTGGGCGATTGCGGTTATCATGGCGGGTCCGTTTCCGGTGCGTCGCCGGAAACCCACCATTTTAGGTCAATCGCGAGGCCGAATCAGGTGTTCGAGCCCGACGGTCGACGGATGACTTCGGCACACGGAAGTGCCGACGCGGAAGGCACGATTGTGTCTGGCGCGGCAAACGTGGCGCGGCTTTGCCGCGTCCGTTTGCTTGCAAACCGTGGCAGGATGCCCCGTTTTGCGACCTCATAAATCACGGAGCAAGCAGCATGGCCAGCTACGGTCTCAACGACGTCAAGAACGGTCTGAAGATCATCGTCGACGGCGATCCGTACGTGATCGTCGGCGCGGATTTCATCAAGCCCGGCAAGGGCCAGGCGTTCACGCGCATCAAGATCCGCAACCTCAAGAACGGGCGAACCACCGAAAAGACGATGAAGGCGACCGACACGGTCGAAGGCGCGGACGTCGTCGACACCGACATGCAGTACCTCTACAACGACGGCGAGTTCTGGCACTTCATGGATCCAGCGAGCTACGAGCAGCACACCGCCGAGAAGAACGCGGTCGGTGACGCGGCGCAATGGCTGAAGGGCGAGGAGGAGTGCATCGTCACGTTCTGGAACGGCGTGCCGCTGTCGGTGCTGCCGCCGAACTTCGTCGAACTCAAGATCGTCGAAACCGATCCCGGCCTGCGCGGCGACACCTCGGGCGGCGGCGGCAAGCCGGCCAAGCTCGAGACCGGCGCGACTGTTCGAGTGCCGCTGTTCGTCAACCAGGACGAGGTCATCAAAGTCGATACCCGCACCGGCGAGTACGTCAGCCGGGTGAAGTGATTGATTCGCAGCAAATCCGCGCAGCGGATTGCGTCGCGAATCAATCACCCCGGCGAAAGCCGGGGTCCATGTTCGGATGTTCGCAGCAAATCCGCGCAGCGGATTACATTACGAACCCGGTGGAAGTCCGGGCCATCCACAATCCATGAATGGATTCCGGCCTGCGCCGGAATGACGAGCAAGAGCAGATCGTCATGACCGAGGATGCAGCCGAGCGCGTTCGTCCCATCGACCTACTGATCACCGCCCGCTGGATCGTCCCGGTCGAGCCCGACCGTGTGGTGCTGGAAGGGCATGCGGTCGCCATCGACCACGGCGCGATCATCGAGGTCTTGCCGCGAGCCGAAGCCGACGCGAAATACGCCCCGGGCGATCGTGTCGACCTGCCGCAGCATGCGCTGATCCCGGGCCTCGTCAATGCGCACACCCACAACCCGATGACGCTGCTGCGCGGGCTCGCGGACGACCTGCCGTTGATGACGTGGCTCCAGGAGCACATCTGGCCGGTCGAAGCCAAGGTGATCGGTCCCGCGTTCGTGCGCGACGGCGTCGAACTCGCGATCGCCGAAATGTTGCGCGGCGGCACCACCTGCTGCAACGAAAACTACTTCTTCCCCGATGCCCAGGCCGCGGCTTACCGGGCCCACGGCTTCCGCGCGCGCGTCGGGTTGCCGATCGTCGAGTTTCCGAGCGCGTGGGCCCAGACCCGCGACGAATATTTCGAGCGTGCGCTCGCGGTGCATGACGACCTGCGCGGCGATCCGCTGGTCGGCACCGCGTTCGGGCCGCACGCGCCCTACACCGTCGCCGACGCATCATTCGAACGCATCCGCATGCTGTCGGACCAGTTGGACGTGCCGGTGCACCTGCACTTGATGGAAACGGCGCAGGAAGTCGAGGACTCCCGGCGCGAGCACGGCCTTCGGCCGATGCAGCGCTTGCAGAAACTGGGGCTC
>DASSNH010000272.1:0-11097 GCA_035701405.1 Rhodanobacteraceae bacterium | reverse complement strand
TGTCCTGCACGTTGCTGCGCGCGCCGATGCGGATTTTCTCGACGTCACCACGCACCACCGCGCCGGGCCAAAGCGACACGTCGTCGCCGAGTTCCACATCGCCGATCACGGTGGCGGCGGGGTCGACATACACGCGTGCGCCGAGCCGTGGCTCGACACCCCGATAAGCGCGCAAGTTGGCCATGTCAATTGTTCCTGGCGGATCATGACGCGCCATCGTAACGAAGGGATGGATCCGGCGGTACGCCCGCGCCCGGGTGCGTCCTGCACCGGCCGCGCCCGCGTCGGTTCACGATTTTCCGGTCGGAGCAGTGTGTTCGCGCAGCGCATCACGGGTGCTGCGATAGCCGATCTCGATGGCGCGGTCGAAATGGTGCCAGTCGAACATCCCGATTTCCTGCATGTCGGGGCGCAGCACCAGGTCGGCCAGCTCGCGCCTTCGCGCGCTGCCGGTCTCGGAATTGACCATGCCGGCGCGGATCAGGATGGCGAAGGCGCCGGGGCGCCGCTGGCGGGTGCGGCGCTCCGCCCACAGGGTCGGCCAGCGGGGCGAGGCTGCCTCGTTGACCTCCGCCCGCAAGGTGTCGTCCGCCCCGATGTCCACGGCGATCATCCGCCCCGGTGCGTCCTCGGCCAGCACGTCGGTCGGCAGGTTGTTGATCACCGCGCCGTCGACGTACACGTGGTGGTCGTGGAACAAGGGTGGAAGGATTCCCGGCACCGCGCTGGATGCCCTGATCCAGCGCCACAGGAGCCCCTCGCGGTGGACCGCGGTGGCGCCATCCGTGAGATCCGCCGAGACGCAGGCGAACGGCACCGGCAGGTCCTCGACGTCGATCTCGCCGAAGGCCTCCCGCATCAGCATCGTGGCGCGCGCGCCGCGGGTCAGCGCGACCAGCGGCAGCGTCCAGTCGGCGAGCGGCTTGCCGTCCACCAGCGCGCGGCGGCAGGCCGCGCGCAACTTGCCGTCGTCCCATTCGTACGCGATGCCGGCACCGATGATCGCGCCGATGCTGGTGCCGACCACCGTGTCGACGCTGATGCCGGCTTCGCGCAGTGCCTGCGCCACGCCGATCTGCGCGAATCCGCGGGCGCCGCCGCCCGACAGCACGAGAGCCGTGCTGTTGCCGGACAACAGCCGCGCGATCCGGGCCATGTCGCCGTGGTGGCGCCAATGGTGGTGTTGCAGTTCGGCCGTGCCGATGCTGGCCCGCCAGGCGCGGGCGGCCCCGTAGATGAACTGCCCGCGAGGGTGTTGCAGTACCAGGTGGCGCGGCCGGTGATGGGTGTCTTCGACCATGGCTTCGTGGCTTTGCGGGTGGCCGGCGTCGGCCGCCGGCCGGTTGCCGACCGGGTACGGCCATGGCTCGGGCGTACGCTCGGCCGCCACCAACAGCAGCAGCGCGTCGGCCTGGCGCTGGCACAACCGGCGCCAGGTCGGGTCGCCGTCGCCGAGGTACAGCACGAACCGGTGTTCGGATTCGCGTTCGGTGAACCAGCCGGTGTCGCGCGACCGGCCGAGCCCGGCGTCGATCACCAGGCAATCGCCCCATGCGAGCAGCTGGTGTTGCAGGCTTTCCGCGAAGGCGTGCGCGTCGATTTCGTGGTCGAACGGCAGCACCGCGAAGGTGCGCGGCGGGCTGGTCGCCTCCTCGTGGGGATCGCCGAGCAGGCGCTGGATCGCGACGCGCGCGGCGCTCAACATCGCCTGCGGGTGCCGCGCCACGAGCTTCTCGAAACCTTCCCGCGACAGGCGCAGCAATTCCGAATCGCGCAGCGCGCGCACGCTGTGGGTGCGTTCCTCGCCGACGAGCAGGCCGATTTCGCCCAGCGTTTCCCCGGCCGGAATCACGCCGAGCAGGCGCGCCGGGCCGCCGATCAGCGGCGTGCCGAACAGGCCGAGGCTGCCGGACTTCAGCAGGAACAGGGCGTCGGGTTCCTCGCCGCGCTGGTACAGCGTCGCGCCGCCCGGCAACAGGAACCAAGCCATTTCCTCGAGCAACGCGCCCAGCTCGCCCCGGTCGAGGTGCCCGAACACCGCGGTCGCGGCGAGCAATGCGCGCAGATCCACGGCCGGTGTCGTTCGCATGCCGCGATGCTAGCTTGATTTCCGGACCAGGCAACGCCACGCTGGAGAATCCCCGGAGCGACCATGTCGAACGACAATCCCCTGCTCGGCGACGCGCAACTGCCCGCGTTCTCGAAGATCCGCGCCGCCGATGTCGAGCCGGCCATCGACGCCATCCTGGCGCACTACCAGGCTGGCATCGATTTGCTGACGGCGGCCGCGTCGCCGCGGGACTTCGAACACGTGATGCTGGAATCCGAGCGCCTCGACCAGCGGCTTGCACGTGCCTGGGCGCCGGTTTCGCACCTGCACGCGGTCGCCGACACCAGGGAATTGCGCGCGGCCTACGACGCGGCACTCGAGAAGATCACCGATTTCGAAAGCGCCCTCGGCCAGAACCGTGATCTTTACGCGGCCGTGCAGGCGGTCGCCGATGCCCCCGGCTTCGCGGCGCGGCCGCGGCCGGAACGCGCGCTGGTGGAGCACGCGCTGCGCGACTTCAGGCTGTCCGGCGTCGCGCTGGAGGAGCCTGCGCGCACGCGCTTCCGGGAAATCGTCAACGAACTCGCCAAGCTCACCACCGGCTTCGCCAATGCGGTGCTGGACGCCAGCGAAGCCTGGTACGAACGGATCGAGGACGAGCGCGACCTCTCGGGCATCCCGGAATCGGGCCGCGCGGTGCTGCGCGAATATGCGCGTGAGCGCGAGCTCGAAGGATCGCTGGTGACCCTGAAGCAGCCGGCGGTGCAGGCGGTGTTGACCTACGCCGACAACCGCGGCTTGCGCGAGCGTGTGTATTGGGCGTACCAGACGCGCGCATCCGACCAGGGGCCGAACGCCGGCAAGTTCGACAACTCGGCGCGGATGGAAAAGATCCTGGCGCTGCGCCACGAAGCCGCGCAATTGCTCGGCTTCGCGAACGCGGCCGAGGAATCGCTGGCCACCAAGATGGCCACGACCCCGGACGAAGTGCTCACGTTCCTGCGCGACCTGGCGGCGCGCGCGAAACCGGTGGCCCAGCGCGAGCTTGATGAACTGCGCGAATTCGCGCGCAGCGAACTCGGGCTGGAGACCCTCGAACCCTGGGATGTCGCCTACGCGTCCGAGAAACTGCGGCGTGCGCGCTACGCGCTGGACGAGGAGCAGTTGAAGGCGTATTTCCCCCTGCCGTCGGTGTTGGACGGCCTGTTCACCGTGGCCGGCAAGTTGTACGGCATCAGCGTCGAATCCGCGCGCGAGCCCGTGGACGTGTGGCATCCGGACGTGCGTTACTGCGAAGTGCGCGATGCCGACGGCGCACTGATCGCGGGTGTGTACCTGGACCTCCATGCGCGCGACGGCAAGCGCGGCGGGGCATGGATGGACGTGTGCCGTGCGCGCTTCCGCGACGGCGACCGCACGCAGTTGCCGATCGCGTTCCTCACCTGCAATTTCGCTCCACCCGCGGGTGGACATCCGTCGCTGCTAACCCACGACGACGTGCTCACGATGTTCCACGAGTTCGGGCACGGACTGCACCACCTGCTGACCCGCATCGAACTGCCCTCGATCGGCGGGATAGATGGCGTCGAATGGGACGCGGTCGAAATGCCGAGCCAGTTCATGGAGAACTTCTGCTGGAACCGGCGGGCGCTCGACCTGTTCGCGAGGCACTGGTCGACGGGCGAGCCGCTTCCCGGCGAACTGTTCGACAACATGCTGGCCGCGCGGCATTTCCAGGCCGGCATGTTCCTGGTGCGGCAACTGGAATTCGCGCTGTTCGATTTCCTGTTGCACCTCGAATACCGACCTGACCGTGGCGCGCGAGTCATGGAAACGCTGGAAGCGGTGCGGCGCGAGGTGGCGGTGTTGCACCCGCCGGCGTGGCAGCGTTTCCCGCACGCGTTCACCCACATCTTCGCGGGCGGCTACGCGGCGGGGTACTACAGCTACCTGTGGGCCGAGGTGCTCTCGGCCGACGCGTTCGGTGCCTTCGATGAGCGCGCCGGGGAAACCGGCGAGGTGATCGACGCCGCGACCGGCGCACGTTTCCGCGACGAAGTGCTCGGCGTCGGCGCGAGCAGGCCTGCGCTCGAGAGTTTCATCGCCTTCCGCGGCCGCGCACCGCAACCTGATGCGTTGCTGAAGTCCTACGGGTTGGATGCCTGACGCCCGGGATCACGGATGCGCCGGAGCGATCGTCGTAGGAGCGCGCATGCGCGCGACAGGCATTGGTTCGCCTCGCGCTTCAAGTGCAAACCACCGTGCTGGCCGAACAGGCAGCCGTGGTCGCAGCCGTGGTCGCGGCGATCGTCGACGCGGTGATCGCCGACATCGCCGCCGCGGTCACGGCGGCGGTTTCGGCGCGAGCCACCATGTCCGCCACCGCGTTCGCGCCGGCTGCGCCTGCATCATCCAGGTCGGCCATCCGGGCGCGGATCGCCTTGTGCTGGTCGCGCGGATAGATCGCATCGGTGACGCGGCAGGCGGCGGCGAGGTGGATCAGGCAGGCGGTCGCGGCATCGGGTGGCTCGCCGTGCAGCAGCACGCCGTCCAGTCGCGCGCGCACGTCGTGCTCGACGCGGGAGTCGCGTTCCGGATACACGTTTCGGTGGAACAACAGCAGCACGCGCTGCTCGCGCTTGGCGAGCGTCCCTCGCGCGACAAGGCGGTCGAGCAGGCGCTGCCGCAAACCGTTCAACTCGCCCGGCAAATGCCGGACCCAGTGCGACAGCGTCTTGCCGGGCGTCGCGGCGACCGCGCGCAGCGCACCATCGAGCAGCGCATCGTCGGTCGCCGTACCGGTCGCGGTCACCCGCTCCCCATCCACCTGCAGGCGTCCGCGGAGGGCGAGTTCCATCACGACCGCGCCGGCGAGTCCGTAATCGAGGCCGATTCCCGCCTCCGGCAGCACGGTGCCGCGTTCGTCGTCGAGGGCCAGCAGCAGAAGGTCGGTGGCGAGCATGGAATTCTCCATGGAAGCATTTCGCCAAAGGTGCCTGGGTAACCGTCGTCTGCGACGGGTGGTTTTGGCGAAGCAGCCGTTGTGGAAAGTCAGGCCGTGGATGGCCGTGGTGATGTCGGTTGGCCGAAGTCAATCGTCTGCTGCAAGGGGATGGCAACTGCAGCGATCAGGGATGATCGCACATAGAATGTTTCGATGCGAATCGCCTCCTGGAACGTCAATTCGTTGAAGGTGCGGCTCCCGCACCTCGAGCAGTGGTGCCGCGAAGCGCAGCCGGACGTCATGGCGCTCCAGGAAACCAAGGTCGGCGACGACAAGTTTCCCCGCGAGGCGATCGAGGCGCTCGGCTACCAGGTGGTGTTCTCTGGCGAGAAGGCCTACAACGGGGTTGCGATCCTCGCGCGCGAACCGTTGCTGGATGCCGTGGCCGGCGTGCCCGAATTCGGCGATCCGCAACGCCGCGTGCTGGCCGCGACGATCGCCGGCGTGCGGATCGTCAACCTCTATGTCGTCAACGGACAGAGCGCCGGCAGCGACAAGTACGCGTGGAAGCTCGAGTGGCTGCAGGCGGTCACCGGTTACCTGCGCGGCGAGCTGCAGCGCCATGGCCAGGTCATCGTGCTCGGCGACTTCAATATCGCGCCGGAAGACCGCGACGTGCACGATCCCGAAGCCTGGCGCGGCCAGGTGCTGTGCTCGGAGCCAGAGCGCGCTGCACTGCGCGGAATCCTCGACCTCGGCTTCATCGACTCGTTTCGTGAATTCGTCGCCGACCCCGGCCACTTCAGTTGGTGGGACTACCGGCAGGGCGCGTTCAGGCGCAACTTCGGCTTGCGCATCGACCTGATCCTCGCCAGCGAAGCCCTGCGCGGGCGCCTGCGGGCGGCGTCGATCGACGGCGCGCCGCGCCGCTGGGAGCGGCCGTCCGACCATGCGCCCGTGATCCTCGAGCTTGCGAACTAGGGCGTCTGCCCCGATCATGGAAGCCATGGACGTGCAGCCCGCGCCGCGGGAAATCATCGACGACGCCGAACTGGAAGTACTCGACCGCTTCCTGCGCGGCCACGCCGGTGATTCCGACGAAACCATGCTGCTCGACGGGGTGCACGGCATGCTGACGGCGCTGGCGATCGGGCCCGATCCGGCGCTGCCCGAGGAATGGCTGCCCGAGGTGCTGCACGCGCCTTTCGAGGACCCGGAACAGGGCGCGGCGGTACTCGGGCTGCTCGCCAAGCTCAACGATTCGATCCCCGTGGAACTCGAGGGCGAGGTCTACGAGCCGGTACTGGGCGAGCTCGGCGACGGCGAGCCGCTCCACAGCGACCTGAGCGCCGCCGGCTGGTGCGAGGGGTTCAGCCGCGGCATCGACCTGCGCGCCGCGATCTGGGAATCGCGGCTCGCCGAAGACAGCGAACTGCTCGAGATGCTGGGTCCGATCATGGCGCTCGCGGTCGACGAAGGCGTGCTTTCGGCCGACGTGCCGATCGCCAAACTCGACGACAACGAATACGACGCCTGCCTGGCCCAGATCCCCGATGCCGTGGAAGCCGTCGCCCACTACTGGCGGGTGCGTCCGCCCACGGAGCGCGAGCGCACCTCAGGCGGAGGCGCGTCGGCTGCATCGTTTCCCAGCCTGCCTTCGCGGCGGCGGGGCCGCTGGTTGCATTGAGAGGCGGCCCCAAGGCCCGGGACTGGTGAATCGAGCTTCGGGCTCGGAAAGCGTAATGGTCTTCTTCGGGTTCTTCGCTTTGCGGGAACGCACCGTTTCCCCGGGGGGCATTGTTTCCCGTCGTGCGCGGGCGCATCTTTGAAGCCATCTGATCCCATCGGAGGTGGCCCATGGCCTCCCGCAACGTCACCCGTCGCGTGCGCGGCATCCCGACCTCGGACGGTGCCGGCGTCAAGCTGACCCGCGTGATCGGCCAGCCGAAGCTCGATTCGCTCGACCCGTTCCTGCTGCTGGACGAGTTCGGATCGGAAGCGGCGACCGACTACATCGGCGGGTTCCCCGACCACCCGCATCGCGGCTTCGAGACCGTCACCTACATGCTCGATGGCCGCATGCGCCACCGCGACAACCACGGCAATTCCGGCCTGCTGGAATCGGGCAGCGTGCAGTGGATGACTGCCGGGCGAGGCATCGTGCACTCGGAAATGCCCGAGCAGGAACACGGCCTGATGCGTGGCTTCCAGCTATGGGTGAACCTGGCGGCCCGGGACAAGATGATCGAACCGCGCTACCAGGACATCGCGCCGGACAGGATCCCGATCGTCGAACCGGCGCCGGGTGTCACGGTGCGCGTGGTCGCGGGCGATCTGTTCGGCGTCACGGGACCGGTCAGCGGCATCGCGATCGAGCCGGTGTATCTCGACGCGGGCTTGCAGCCCGGCGCGAAGCTGTCGGTGCCGCTGCCCGAAGGGCACAGCGCGTTCGCTTATGTGTTCGAAGGCGAAACCGTGCAGGTCGGCGACGACACGCTGGGCTTGCGCGAACTCGGCGTGTTGTCGCCCGGCGACCAGGTGGAACTCTCGGTTGCCTCCGACGCGCCGGCCGCCCGCGTGCTGCTGGTCGCCGGCCGGCCACTCAACGAACAGGTTGCCCGCTACGGTCCGTTCGTGATGAACACGCCCGAGCAGATCGTGCAGGCGATGCAGGATTACCAGGCCGGAAGGTTCTGAGGGCGTCAGGGGCAAGTGCCTGCTGCACCAGCACCGCGCGCTTCACGCCAACGTTGTCCCTGACCCCGTTCCTGCCATCGCGGCTCTACAATCCGGTACCGCGGCGCGCGCATACAAGAAGGCGTGCGTGCGCCGGTGCCGTCGATGCCCCTGCCATGAAAACGCGGTATGGGCGGCGACGGGTTCGGCCTGCGCGCCGGCCGCGTGAAAACACGAGTGCGCCTCGATGGGAGCGGTTCGCATTCTGTGGATCGATCTGTGCAGGCAGCCGGTGACGGGCGGATTGGCGCAACTCGTGCCGGGGCACCATGAAGTCAGGAGGATCGACGGATCCGCGAGCGCGCTCGAGGCGGTGCGTGATTTCCGCCCGAAGTTCGCGTGCATCGAGTTCGATTATCCGGATCGGATGCGATTGGGGACCCTGACCTCGCTCAGGCGGGTGTTTTCGGGGCTCCCGTTGCTCATGTTCACCGAGTATCACTCCGAGGCGCTGGCGGTCTGGGCGTTTCGCTCCGGCGTCTGGGACTATCGCGTCAAGCCGCTGGATGTCGAGTCCTTTACGCGCAGCATCGAGGTGTTGGTCGAGCTCGTACAGCCTCACCCCCTTGGTCGCACTTGCGAAGGGTCGTTGCCGCCGGACCTCATCGAACCGGCGGGCCACTTGCGGCGTCCGCCTGCGACGGCACGGAAATCGGGAGCGGCCGTTGCCTACATCGCAGTTCATTTCGACCAAGCCGTGAAGCGCGACATGCTGGCACGTCTCTGCCACCTCAGTCGTTCCGAGTTCAGTCGCGTATTCCGGCGCGAACAGGGAATGACTTTCGAACACTTCCTGCTCGAATACCGGATTGCCCAGGCGCGTGAGTTGCTGGGGGAGCCGAGTTCGACGGTCGCACAGGCTGCCTATGCCTCCGGCTTTCGCGATCCGTCGTATTTTTCCCGGACGTTTCATCGGCTGGTGGGCGTGACGGCATCGGAATACCGGCAGCGCGCAACGGCACGGCACATCGAATCGTTCGCTCCTCCGGGCGCACAATCCTCCAGCGATCACGCACGATAGTGCAAACGGGCCCGCTTGGGCCCGCAATACACTTCCCTCCACGTACGGGCGGTGATTGGCCGAAACTGCTGACAGACACGTATCGTTTCGCGAACACCAGGAATCGAGGCCGAGCCATGCGGCGTCATTTTTCTTCGCGCATCGTGATCCTGAGCGTCGTCGGCTTGATCCTGGGCGGCTGCATGACCAAGGAGCCTGGGGGCACCCGCCCGGCGGGTCCTGGCCCGACGGCCTCCACGCCTTCCAGTCCCGCACCCGACGTATTGCGGGCGGGACTCGCGCACCAGCCATTACCGCAGCTTGTCGACGCGTCCGATGTCCAGGCCTTCGTGGTCGCGGCAGGCGCCGCACCGGTCGCGCGCCGCGAAGAGATTCGGGCGATCATCGACGGCGCGCACGACAACACCGAGATCACCAAGAGCCTCATTCGCGAGTTCGAAACCGCGCAAACGACGGACTTCTCGCGGGCCCTGGTCCTGCTTTCGTTGATCGGAGAGCAGCGGAACCCTGCCGGCGTCGCCTTCCTGGTCGATTTCGTATGGCAGCCCCTGCCGAAAGGTGGGCCGGTGATCGAGGAACTCGGCATGTCCGCCGAGGCCGAGGCGATGGAGCGGTTGCAGGTGAAGGCCGCAAATGCGATTCCCTATGCCCGCACCGAAAAGGCGTTGCAAGCGGCGCTGGAAATCGCCGCCAAACATCCCCTGAAAACGGTCCGCATCGAGGCGGCGTCCAGTTATCTGTGGAACCAGCGCAACAGCGACCAGGCGCGACGGGCATTGGCTGCCGTCCTGCGCAAAGACGACCTCGTGGTGCTTGACCGGCCGGTCCACGACACCGGCATGAGCGCCAGGGAATTCAACAGCCAGATCGCGAACTATCTGGATCGCCACCCCGAACTGCAGCCACCGGCGCCCCGTCGGACGGGTCGCGGCAAGCCGGGCCCGGCGACCGAGCGGACGACGCTGCCGCCGCCGCCATCCGAATCTTCGTCGGCGGCCCTGGAGAAGAGCCAGTGAAGTATTGCATCTTCACGATTTTGTGGCTGGTCGCGGGCTTGCTGGCGATGCCGAACCTCGCCAGGGCCGTATGCGACCAGACGGGTGCAAGCCAGGCCGATCGCGACCTGTGGGCGACCCATGGCTGCTGGCAGGATTTCTTCCTGTGGCAGTACCGCGCCTACGACATGAACGGGGACGACTGGGCCAATCGAGGCTGGAACGATGCGTGCAACCAGAACCTGGAATATCCCAAGCACTGGAATGCGTCCTATCTGGTGACTTACGGCCTGATCGACAGCAATGCGCAATCCTTCCACGGAACGATCGATTATCGCGCGACCGCGGAAGCGGCCTCGAGCAATTTCCACAATCACCTGCGGCACGTCCCCACCGACCGGAGCGGCATCTTCGGGTCCTACAGCGACGGCAAGGTCGCCACCGCATGCCCGCTCTACGATCCCGCCGTCGCGAATGCGAATCCCGCTTCGCGCGGTGGCGACTTCATGCACGAAGGCTGGCACGCCTATTTCGACAAATATGGTTGGGACAACGGCAGCGTAGGCGGCCATCGGCCCAAGCAAGGCAATTGCACGGTCGACGGGTGCGACTATTTCTATTTCCACGGCATCGGCGCCTATGCCTTCGGCGCCATGTGGCAAAACGATGGCACCGCCAACCGCTTCCATTCACCCAACCAGGTCCAGGTCGAGTACCTGTGTGACGTCGCCGACCAACCCAAGGCCTGGGTGCCCAACTCGGTCCGCCTCGCGGCACAGAACGATGCCAACACGCGCGCTGGCGAGCGTTTCATCAACGGCCCCGGTTATCGATGCGGGGATCCGCGGCCGTGGTGAAAGGGCGGCACCACCGTCCGCCGCCCGAACGTCGAGCCTCCTGCAGCTCGTGAGCCCGTGCGCGCCGGACCGATTGCGGTGACCGCGCCTGAGGGATTTGTCGAGCGTTTTCTCCTGCGCATGAAAAAAGCCGGACGGCTTGCGCCGTCCGGCCGGAGTCGCGCTGCAGGAGGGAGGGGGGTCTCCGCCGCGCGTACCTCGTTCGATCCCTTGCGGAATCAGCGCGCCTTCTTGGCGGGCGCGGCGGCGTCGTTGGCCGCCTTGAGGCTGTTGCGGGTCAGATCGCCGAACTGCTCGGCGGTCTTCTGCGCGACGCCCAGGATTTCCTGGCCGGTCGCGTAGGCGGCTTCGGCGGTATAACGCGCGAAATCGATGCCCTTGGGCCACAGCGCGGTCACGTCCTGGATCTCGCGGGCTTCCAGCGAATCGGCGACGAACGCCAGGTTCGACTTGGCCTGCGACTCCAGCGCCTTGACCTGCAGGCCCTGGATTTC
>DASSNH010000271.1:0-5315 GCA_035701405.1 Rhodanobacteraceae bacterium | reverse complement strand
CGCTATAATTCGCGGCTCACCCGCGGCCAAGCGGGCCAGTTTACCAAGTGGAGCGTCCATGCCCAGCGTCAAAGTCCGCGAGAACGAGCCGTTCGAAATCGCCCTGCGCCGCTTCAAGCGCACCTGCGAGAAGGCCGGCGTACTCGCCGAAACGCGCAAGCGAGAGTACTACGAGAAGCCGACCCAGGAGCGCAAGCGCAAGCGCGCCGCGGCGGTGAAGCGGCATCTGCGCCGCGTCTCGCGCGAAGTCACGCGTCGCAAGCGCCTGTACTGAGCCGCTCCACGACGACAGGATCCACGAGCCGGTGCTGCCCTGCTGCACCGGCTTTTTGCGTTTGTATCGCGGTGCTTCCTGGCAATGCAAAAGAACGGTTCCGACGCGGATCAACGCGGATGAATACCGATGAAGATGATTGATCCGCGTCCATCCGCGTCAGAGGCTTTTGTCGTACAGTCGGGAAAGCCTCGGTAAAGCCTCGTGCTTGTCGAAGCGCTCCACTGACCCATCGAGATGTCCCAATGAGCGAATTGAAGGCACGCCTTACCGAAGACATGAAGACCTCGCTGAAGGGCGGCGACAAGGCGCGGCTCGCGGCGATCCGGCTGGTGCTCGCCGCGATCAAGCAGCGCGAGGTCGATGAACGCATCACGCTGGACGACGCGCAGGTCCTGCACGTGCTGGAAAAGATGCTCAAGCAGCGCCGCGACTCCGTCGCGCAGTACGAGGCCGCGCAGCGCGAGGACCTGGCCGAACAGGAACGCTACGAAATCGGCGTGATCGAGGCTTACCTTCCGGCGCAGCTCTCCGATGCCGAGCTCGATACGCTGGTGCAGGCGTGCATCGTGGACGCGGGCGCCAACTCGCCGCGCGACATGGGCAAGGTGATGGCGCTCCTGAAGGAGCGCGCCGCCGGGCGCGCCGACATGGGCGCGCTGTCACAGCGGGTCAAGGCGCGCCTCGCAAGCTGACGCGGCCGTGGCCACGCCGGGGCAACGATCACGACTGGTATCCTGACGCTCCCCAGCGGCGCGCGGCCGCGCCGCCCGCGCCGGCGCCCATCCACCGCGAAGGGAGCCACCATGAGCGATGACGTCCAACCGATGGTTTTTTCCATCATCGCCCGGGAGGCCGCCATCGACGAGGACGGCGTGGAACTGGACGCGACCTTGAAGGACCTCGGGATCCGATCGCTCGACAGGGCCCAGATCGTCTTCGCGATCGAGGATCACTTCAGGATCCAGATTCCCGACCGCGATCCCGACTTCGATACCAGATCGGTCAGCGGCCTCGTCGATGCCGTCGAAAAGCTGCTGGCGGAGCAGGCCGCGCATCCTTCGGCGAGCAGCTGAAAGGCCAGCCGCCCGCGCTCGTCAACCCTGCTGGTTCAACCAGTCGTCATCGCTGCCTTCATCCACCCCTTCGAACAGGAAGGTCGAAAGGTAGCGTTCGCCGGTGTCCGGCAGCATGGCCAGCAGCACGGAACCCTGCGGTGCCTGCTGCGCGGCTTCCAGCGCGGCGGCCACCGTGGCGCCGGACGAGATGCCGCAGAAGATGCCTTCCTCCTGCGCGAGGCGGCGCGCCGTGTCGCGTGCCAGTACCTCGTCGATCGGGATGATTTCGTCGGCGATGGTGCGGCTCAGCACCTTCGGCAGGAAATCCGGCGTCCAGCCCTGGATCTTGTGCGAGTGCCATTCGCCGCCGGCCAGCAGGGATGCGTTGGCGGGTTCGGTCGCGATCACTTTCAGGTCCGGGCGCGCGCGTTTCAGCATTTCGCCGGCGCCGGTAAGCGTACCGCCGGTGCCCCAGCCACTGACGAAATAATCCAGCCGCTGTCCCGCAAAGTCGCGCAGGATCTCCGGACCGGTGGTATTGCGATGCCAGGCCGGGTTGGCTTCGTTCTCGAACTGGCGCGTGAGGAACCAGCCGTGCCGCTTCGCCAGTTCCTCGGCCTTGCGCACCATCCCGCGGCCACGTTCCGCGGCGGGCGTGAGGATCACCCTGGCGCCGTACGCGCGCATCAGCTTGCGCCGTTCGATCGAAAACGAATCGGACATGACCGCCACGAACGGATAGCCACGCGCGGCGCACACCATCGCAAGCGCCACCCCGGTGTTTCCGGACGTCGCCTCGACCACGGTTTGCCCGGGCTCCAGCTCGCCCCGCTGTTCGGCATCCAGGATCACCGCGAGCGCCAGGCGATCCTTGACCGAACCGCCGGGATTGAACGATTCAATCTTGGCGTAGAGCGTGACATGCGCGGGCGGGAGACGGTGCAGCTTGACGATCGGCGTGTCGCCGATGGTATGGACGATGCTGTCGTACAGGGACATGGTGCGATTCCATTCGTCGCAGGGCAGCCAAGCGTAATCGCCGCGCGGACGGGGCGGATTAGGAATGCGTTAGTGCCGTCCGGAAAAAGACTGACATCGTGATTCGGGGACAGCGCATCAGCTACGGCCCGCCGGCGGAAAGCCCTGCAGCGGCACCAGCGACATCAGCTTGCCCATGTCGAGGTACTTCAGCAGGGCGCTCATTCCGCGCGCCACGTGCGGTTCGGTCACCATGCCGGTGACGGCCCAGCGGCCCCAGGTTTCGAACGCCGTCTCGACCGCGGGCGGCCCCTCGAACATCAAGGCCTGCTGCACCGGCTGCCGACACGCATTCACCAGCAAATCGGTCACCAGGACGCCGGCCTGCCGGTTGATGGCATCCCGCTGGACGGTTGTGATCGAGGCCATCGACGCGACATCGGGATCCAGAGCCATCGTCGCGAAGGCCCAGCGCAAGGCGATCTTGCGGTCGGCCGGCGTGGTCGCGTGGATCAGGCATTGCGAGAGCGTGTCCGCATAGGAACCCGCGCGCGCCGGCGCAGGCCACGCCCACATCGACAGCGGCAGCACCATCAACAGGCAGAGGCGTCGCATCATGCGTTCGTTTTCGCCGGGGTTCCCATGGGACCACGCCGCCGCGTGCAGGTTCAGGAAATCGCCTACCCTGCGGCGGCGCCCAACGGTGGCGGTGCGGGGCCCTGCGCCTGTGCGGTCAGGCGCTCGTCGCGTGCGCTGTCGGGGCGTGGCATGCTAACGGGTCATGCCCGGCCTTATCCCCGAACGCTTCATCGATGAGCTGCTGAGCCGCGTCGACATCGTCGACGTGGTGCAGCAGCGCGTGCCGCTGAAGCGTGCCGGACGCGAGTGGACGGCGTGCTGCCCTTTCCACGACGAACGCACGCCCTCGTTCACGGTCAGCCCCGCGAAGCAGTTCTACCACTGCTTCGGATGCGGCGCCCACGGCAGCGCGATCAGGTTCCTGATGGATTACGACCGCCTGGAGTTTCCCGACGCGGTCGAGGAACTCGCCCAGGCGGTCGGCGTCACGGTCCCGCACGAAGGCGGGCCCGCCCGGCCACGGGAGGACCGCACCGATCTCTACGCGCTGCTCGACGGCGCCGCGACCTTCTACCAGGACCAGTTGCCGAAAAGCGAAGCGGCACGTGCCTATTGCAAGAAGCGGGGCCTGGACAAGGACATCGTCCAGCGTTTCCGGATCGGCTGGGCCCCGGGCGGCTGGGATGCGGTGAAGCGCGCGCTCGGCACCAGCGACGCGCGGGTGAAGATGCTGGAACAGGCCGGGATGCTCTCGACCGGCGACAAGGGCAAGTACGACCGTTTCCGCGAACGGCTGATGTTCCCGATCATGGACCGGCGCGGACGGGTGATCGCCTTCGGCGGAAGGATCCTGGAGGGCGACGGGCCCAAGTACCTCAATTCACCCGAGACGCCGCTGTTCCACAAGGGCCGCGAATTGTTCGCGCTGTGGCAGGTTCGCCAGGCGAATACCAAGCTCGAGCGCCTGATCGTGGTCGAAGGCTACATGGATGTGGTGTCGCTGCACCAGGCCGGCGTTGCGCAGGCCGTCGCGACGCTCGGCACCGCGACCACCGGCGAGCACGCCGAATTGCTGTTCCGCACGGCACCCGACGTCTATTTCTGTTTCGACGGCGACCGCGCCGGGCGCAGCGCCGCTTGGCGCGCACTGGAATCGGTGCTGCCGCGGATGCGCGACGGCCGGCAGGCATTCTTCCTCTTTCTTCCGGAGGGCGAAGATCCCGACTCGCTGGTGCGCAAGGAAGGCAGCGCCGGGTTCGAGGCACGGCTCAGGCAGGCAACGCCGCTGTCGGAATATTTCTACGGCTTTCTGTCGCACGACGTCAACGTCGCGACCCTGGACGGGCGCGCGCGGCTGGCCGAACACGCGAAGCCCCTGCTTGCGAAATTGCCGGATGGCGCGTTCCGTGACTTGATGTACGCGGAACTCGAGAAGCGCACCGGGGTGCAAACCGCACCGGCAATGCCCGTACGTCTTCCTTCCGCCTCGCCCGGCACGCCGCGGCGAACCCTGGTGCGCAGCGCGATCGCGATGCTGCTGGCGCAGCCGGCGCTGGCGCAGGAGGTCACCTTGCCGTACGCGTTCGCGGAGCTGGACAAACCGGGCATTCCGCTGCTGGCCGAACTGCTGGACTTCCTGCAGGCCCGCCCCGGCGTCAACACCGCGATGCTGCTCGAACATTTTGCCGGACGCGAGGAATCCGCCGCGCTGCAGAAACTGGCGTTGACCGAATTCCCGGGCGAACCGGAAACGCTGCGTACCGAGTTCCTGGACGCGCTGCGCAAGCTGGCGGAACAGACCACCCAGCAACGATTGGATGCCCTGATCCGGAAACAGTCCGAAGGCGCGCTGGACGCGAACGACAAGAACGAATTGCGCGAATTGCTGGCGCGCAAGGCCAACCCCAACCCGGCATGACCACCGCGACCCGCCACCCGCATGGCAGCCGGATGCCGCCGCAAGCATGACGCGGATTCGGCGCATGGCCGGGCGCGGGTTCGCAATCACGGCAGCGCTGCTGTCGTTGCCGGCGTTGGCGGGGCCGCCGTACATCACCGACGATCCCGAACCGACCGGCACCGGCCATTACGAAATCTATTTCTTCAGCGAAGGTGCTTCGGCGCGTGATGGCCGCGAAGGATCGGCCGGCATCGATTTCAATTACGGCGCAGCCGACAACCTGCAGCTCACCGCCACCCTGCCGATCGCATGGAGCGCGGTGGCAGGTGGCAGCACGGCCGGCATCGGCAACATCGAACTGGCGGCGAAATACCAATTCCTGCACCAACGGGGTGCGGGCGTGGACGCGGCGTTCTTCCCGCGCGTGTTCCTGCCGGCGGCCCCGTCCGTCGTTGCGGAAGATCACGCCTCGCTGCTCCTGCCGCTGTGGCTGCAAAGAAGCTGGGGCGCGTGGACGGTGTTCGGC
>DASSNH010000270.1:0-2142 GCA_035701405.1 Rhodanobacteraceae bacterium | reverse complement strand
CGCGGCGAGCAACGTTCCTGTCGACGAACCGCCCAGGATCCCTTCCTGTTTCAGGAGTTCGCGCGCGGTCAGGAAACTTTCCTTGTCGCTGATCGAGTAGGCCTTCTTCACCCGCGAGAAATCGCTGATGGTCGGCAGGAAATCTTCACCGATGCCTTCCACCATCCAGGACGCCGTCTTTTGCGAAAGCGTGCCCTCGTTGATGTACTCGGCGAGGATGGAACCGACCGGGTCGGCCAGCACCAGTTCCGTATCGGGGGAGTGCTCGGCGAAATAGTGCGACAACCCCGTCATGGTGCCGGACGAACCGCAGCCGAAGACGATCGCGTCGAGCTTGCCGTCCATCTGCTCGAGGATTTCCGGCGCCGTGGTCTGCTCGTGGGCCAACGGGTTGTCGGGATTGCCGAACTGGTTGATGAAGTACGCGTCCGGGGTCTCTTCGGCGATCTTCGCGGCGAGGTCCTGGTAGTACTCGGGGTGGCCCTTGGCGACGTCGGAGCGGGTCAACACCACCTCGGCGCCCATTGCCTTCAGGTTGAAGATCTTCTCGCGGCTCATCTTGTCCGGAACCACGAGGATCAACTTGTAGCCCTTGGCCTGCGCCACCAGCGCGAGGCCGAGGCCGGTATTGCCGGCGGTCCCCTCGACCAGCGTGGCGCCGGGCTTGATCTTCCCGGCCTTCTCGGCGCCTTCGATCATCGACAGGCCGATGCGATCCTTGATCGAACCGCCTGGATTCGCCGATTCGAGCTTCAGGAACAACTCGCACGGCCCGGTATCGAGCCGGCGCACGCGCACCATCGGCGTGTGGCCGATCAATTCGAGGACGCTGTCGACGATCATGTTGGCTCCGAGTCAAGATCAACCGGACGGACGTGCCGCATCGCGTCCGAATCCACTTCCTTCCGCATGATAGCGGCGGGTAACCATCCGATTCAGGCGCGCCGGACGAAATCGCGAAGCGCCGACCGCCAGCCAGAGCCGTAGCGGCGGTAGCAGCCATTGGATATCTCGCGCGCGATGGCGCCGATCCGCAACCACCGCTCGTCGTGCAACGCTCGTCGCGCACGCCAATGTGCGAGCGCCCGCACGACCTGCTCGCCGACCTCCGGCGGACACTTGCCTGCAAGCGCCGAGAGTCGCCGATCCAGCACCTCGCCACGGGCTATCAGTGCGTCCAACAGCGCTTTTCGGGGGCGCCGCAGGTCAACCCACTTGTCGGCCATTGTTCGTTCGGGCATGCCAATCTGGTTCGCTTCGTGCTGCCGGTAATCGAGCAACGGCATTCCCATGCAGTCGAAGCCGCCCAGTGCCGCTGCGACGATCGCAAGCCACTCGTCGTGCACCCAGCCTTCCGGAAACGGCAACGCTTCGGCCAGCAATTCCCGCCGCAGCGCGATCGTCGCGCCTGTCGCCAGGCTCCGGCGCAGCAGCACCTGGAATCCACCGCCGGCATGGATTCGCTGCCGCTCGCCGCGCGAGACGCGCAACACATCGAACAGGGTCCGCGGGAGGGTGGCGCCATCGGCATCGATGCGCCGCGCGTCGCCGCATAGCAACAGCAATTCGGGTCGCTGCTCGAACCATTCCACTTGCGCAGCAAGCTTGCCCGGATGCCACCGATCGTCCTGGTCGCACAGGAACAGCACATCACCGGACGCCAGCCCTAGCGCCATCTCGAAGTTGGCGACGTAGCCCAGGTTGCGCTCGCCCTGGATGTACTGCACGGCGATCCCGCGCGACGCGGCCTTCGCCTTCAGGCCCGCCAGCAGATCTGGGGTGGTGTCGGTCGAAGCATCGTCGCGCACGACGATTTCGTCCGGCAGCCGCGACTGGCCAAGCAGGCTGTCCCATTGGATTTCGAGGAACCTCGCACCGTTGAAGGTGCACAGGACGATGGATGTCGACAGCGCCATGACCGCGCGATTGTCGCCGCGCCCGCGCAGACTTCAAAGCCTCAAACGCAAACCGGCCCGCGCATGGCGGGCCGGCGGGAATTCTTTTCGGAAGTTCGCAGCGCTTCAAGCGGTGCCGATTTCGCTCCACATTCGGGTCAGGCGATCCTTGAGCAGCAGCTTTTCCTTCTTCATGCCATGCAGTCGATTGTCGTGCATCGGCAGTACGCCGAGTTCCGCATCGCGG
>DASSNH010000269.1:0-9720 GCA_035701405.1 Rhodanobacteraceae bacterium | reverse complement strand
CGATTACGGAAGGATTCGCCCCTGGTGCAGGCGCTGCGACGACGGTGCGCGGATCGTCGCCGGGCCCGATGCGCTGCAATTGCATTCACCACCCCCACTCGAGCAGGAGGATGGGGCCTGGTGCGCCCGCTTCACCGTGAGGCGCGGCGAGCGCGTGGCGTTCATGCTGACCTGGCACAACGCGTGGCGCGACGGCCCGGCGCAGCGTGATGCCGGCCGGTCATTGCGGCAGACCGAGCGTTTCTGGCGGAAGTGGGGCCGCCGTTACATGCAGTCCAATCCGTGGCGCGACGAAGTGCTGCGCTCGCTGCTGACGTTGAAGTCGTTGAGCGACGACCGCACCGGCGCGGTCATCGCGGCGCCGACGCTGGGACTCCCCGAGATCCCCGGTGGCGTGAAGAATTACGACTACCGCTACACGTGGCTGCGGGACGCCACCTTCACGTTGTACGCAATGATCCATTCCGGGTACCACGACGAAGCACGCATGTGGCGCAACTGGCTGATCGATACCACCGCCGGCGATCCGGCGCGCCTGCAGCCGGTGTACCGCGTCGATGGCGCCTGCCGCATCACCCAGCAGAAGGCGCACCACCTTCGCGGGTACGAGAGAAGCCAGCCGGTGCTCATCGGCAACAAGGCCTGGCGGCAGACCCAGATGGACGGCTACGGCGAAGTCATCAACGGCGTGCACGTGGCGCACGAACACGGCCTCGCGATGCACCAGGAGGACTTCGACGAGCAGATCGGAATGGTCGAGTACCTCGAGGACCATTGGCAGAAAGCCGGTACGGGCCTGTGGGAACGCGGCAAGCACGTCGGCGCCTACACCCATTCCCAGGTGATGGTGTGGGTGGCCGTGGACCGCGTCGCGCGGCTGATCGAGAACTCGACATTCGAAGGGGACGCGGCGCGCTGGCGGGCGCTGGCCGACAGCATCCACGCGCATGTCTGCGACTACGGGTTCGATCGCAAGCGAAACACCTTCGTGCAGCGCTACGGAAGCCGGGCCATCGATGCGGCGGCGCTCCGCATGCCGATCGTCGGGTTCCTGCCGGCGGACGACCCGCGGATGCTGGGCACCATTGCCGCGATCGAAAAGCACCTGTGCCGCGACGGCTTCGTCTGGCGCTATGGCGAAGAGGACGGCGAGGTGCCGGAAGAGGGTTCCTTCCTGGTGTGCTCGTTCTGGATGGTGGAGATCCTGGTGATGCTCGGCCGCAAGCAGGAGGCGACGGAAATGTTCCAGCGCCTGCTCGACGTGCGCAACGACGTCGGCCTGCTGTCGGAGGAATACGATCCCGGCAGCGGACGGTTGCGCGGCAATTTCCCGCAGGTGTTTTCGCACGTCGGCCTGGTCAACGCCGCGCACCGCCTCGCCGCGGACTAGCGCGGCAGGAAATTGCGGCAGGATCCCTGCCACACTCCCGAATGGAGCAGGCCCGCCGGGGAACCGACGACGCAGCTCGTCGCCCGGCGCAGGCCGGGGCCCAGCCAAACATGGCGCGCGAAGCGCACAAAATCCAACGAGAGCCGGATACCGGCCTTCGCCGGTATGACGGGCAAGATCAACGCTTGCCTACAGGTAATGGCCGATCGCCATCAGCACCAGCGCCAGGACCATCAGCAACAGGATCAATTTGCCGGCGACGACGAGTCGCTGCCGCAGGACCTCGATGTCCTGCAGGTGCGTGGTGCGCTCGGCTTCCGGCCCCGCGGCGGCCCGTTCCCCGAGTGCGGCAATCCGTGCGAAGCCGCGGCCCATGATCGCGCCGCCCAGGATCATCGCCAGCAATCCGCAAATGCCGCCGATGCCGAAGGCGAGGCCGCCGGGGCTCAGCATGACGTCGGTGTCGAGCCCGGACGTGAAGCGCCAATACAGCCAGATTCCCGTGAGCACGGTGAGGATCGCCGCCAGCGCCATGAACACGTGCAGTTTGCGCCGCTGCAGGGTCTGCATGAAATGACTGCCGGTCGGTCCGGCGTCGCGTACGGCAGGCAGCACGTACATCGTCAGCATGAAGGCCGCGCCCAGCCACAGCGCGGCCAGCAGCACGTGGCCCGCCCGCAGCACCAGGAACCAGGAACCGTTCATGACGTGGTCCTCAGTTGCCGGCCGGCCGCACCGGGGGTGGCGGCAGGGCAAGCTTGAAATACGGCAGCGGCGCGGGCTGCCCCGGCGGCACGTAGTCGTGCGCGGGCTTCCCGCCGGGCCCGAGCGAGCGGATGTAGGCGTACATGTCGCCCAGGTCCTTGTCGCTGAGATAGCGGAATGTCCAGAACGGCATCGCCGGACGCGCCTTCATGTTGCGCGCGTTGTGGATCCACTGGTCGAGGGTCAGGTTGGCCATGTACAGGCGCAGGTTGGGCGCGTAGGTCGTGCCCCAGGGGCCCTGGAAGTTCATGCCACCGCCGGTCAGCAGCATGTCCCGCGGTGCCTCGCCGCCGTGCTCCGCCCACCCGGGCGTGTGGCAATCGTTGCAGCCGCCGTAGCCGACCAGGTACTTGCCGTGCTCGATGGAGTGTCGTGAACTTTCCGGATGGCTGGCCGTCGCGGCCGCCGCAAACAGGATGCCCGCAGCAAACGTCAGTATCACCTTCATCGTGTGTCCCCTCTTGCGGTTGCGATGAAACGGCCGGTGACTCGATGCAACGCGCGAAGTATCGAACCCTCGTGGCCGCATCGCAAGCCCCGGCCCAGGGGTGTAGGCTGCGCACTTCGGCGGGGTGGGGGGTGCGGGGATGACGGTGCGCAAACTGGTTTTCGGGATCACGTTGCTGGCCATCACGGTGGTGGCCTGGGCCGCGCCGCCGCCGCACTTGCAGGCGGCGTCGGCCGCGACCGGCACGTTCCTGCTAACGGCCGACCGCGTGTTCGACGCGCGCAGCGAGCAGGCCCACGCGGGCTGGGCGGTGCTGGTCCGGGGCGACAAGATCGCGGCGGTCGGACCACGTGATTCGATCGAGGTGCCTTCCGCGGCGACCGAGATCGACCTGCCGGGGACCACGCTGCTGCCGGGCCTGATCGACGCGCACTCGCACATCTTCCTGCACCCGTACAACGAAACGCTGTGGAACGACCAGGTGCTGAAGGAGCCGCTGCCGTATCGGACCATCGAGGCAGTGCAGCACGTGCGCGACACCCTGATGGCCGGATTCACCGCGCTGCGCGACCTCGGCACCGAAGGGGCGGGTTACGCGGACGTGCAGGTGCAGAAGGCGATCAATGACGGCCTGATTCCCGGTCCGCACCTGTTCGTCGCGACGCGCGCCACCATTGCCAGGGATTGCTACGGCCCGGGCCCGATGGGCTTCCGCACCGACATGACGATCCCGCAGGGCGGTATTCCGGTCGCGGGGGTGCCGGAGATGATCGCGGCGGTGCGCGACCAGGCCGGCCACGGCGCGGACTGGATCAAGATCTACGCGGACTACCACTGCGGCAAGTCGCACGGCTCGGTGCCGACCTTCACCCAACAAGAATTGAACGCGGGGGTGGAAGCCGCTCACTCGCTGGGCCTGCCGGTGTCGGTGCATTCGTCGACGGCCGAAGGCATGCGGCGTTCGATCCTGGCGGGCGTGGACACCATCGAGCACGGCTTCGGCGGCACGCGCGAGGTGTTCGAAATGATGGCGAAGCACGACATCGCCTACCTGCCGACGCTGGAGGCGGTGGTTGCGTATTCGCAGTATTTCCAGGGCTGGAAGCCGGGCGATCCACCGACGGACGACATGAAGCAGTCGCAGCATGCGTTCAAGCTGGCGATCCAGGCCGGCGTCACCATCGGCTGCGGCAGCGACGTCGGCGTGTTCACGCACGGGACCAACTACAAGGAACTCGAATGGATGGTGAAGGACGGCATGCGTCCTGCGCAGGCCTTGCTCGCCGCCACCGCGGTCGATTCGAAGATCCTGCGCCAGCAGGACCAGTTCGGCCAACTGAAACCGGGGCTGGATGCCGACATCATCGCGGTACAGGGCGATCCCACGAAAGACATCGCCGCGACCGAACACGTGCCGTTCGTGATGAAGGGCGGGGTGATCTACAAGCAGCCATCGGCGGCGCAGCCGATGGCGCCAGCGCCGGCATCGAAGTGACCGGCAGGGCCGGCATCGCGGCCGCAACCTTCATGGCGCGGCATCCGTGAAGGCTGGCGATCCGGCCTCCGCGTCGAGCACTGTCGCGCAGGACGCTCCCGCGAAGGGGCAGGGCCGCTTCAAGAAGCAGCTGAGCCTCGTCGACCTCATCTTCATCGGGCTCGGCGCGGTGTTCGGTTCCGGCTGGCTGTTCTCGGCCAGCTACGTCGCCGATATCGCCGGGCCCGCGGGGATCGTGTCCTGGCTGATCGGCGGCGCCGCGGTGCTGCTGCTGGGCTTGGTGTACTGCGAACTCGGTGCCGCGTTGCCGCACTCGGGTGGCGTGGTGCGCTACCCGGTGTATTCACATGGCTCCCTGCTCGGTTTCCTGATGGGCCTGATCACGCTGATCGCGTTTTCCAGCCTGATTGCGATCGAGGTGACCGCCTGCCGCCAATATGCGTCCGCCTGGTTCCCGCAGTTGACGCAGGCGGAATCGCAGTCGCCCACGCCGCTCGGCTGGCTGGTGCAGCTCGCGCTGCTCCTGGTTTTCTTCCTGCTGAATTACTACAGCGTCAAGACCTTCGCGCGCGCCAACAACCTCGTCAGCGTGTTCAAGTTCGTGGTGCCGCTGACGGTGATCGTGGTGCTGTTGTGGTTCTTCCACGGAGGCAACTTCACCGCGCACGGCTTCGCGCCGTTCGGATTCGCGGGCATTGCCGGCGCCATATCCGCCGGTGGCATCATCTTCGCGTATCTCGGGTTGACGCCGATCGTCGCGGTGGCAGGCGAGGTGCGCAATCCGCAGCGCAACATCCCGATCGCGCTGGTCCTGTCGGTGGTGTTGTCGACGGCGATCTACCTGCTGCTGCAGGTTGCCTTCCTCGGGAGTGTTCCGGCCGCGATGGCGGAACATGGCTGGAAGGGGATCGACAAGCTGTTCGCGCTGCCATTCCACGACATCGCGATCGCGCTCGGCATCGCCTGGCTGTCGTTCCTGGTGGTGTGCGACGCCGTCATCTCGCCCAGCGGCTGCGGCAACATCTACATGAATGCGACACCGCGGGTGGTCTACGGATGGGCGCGCGGCGGCACCTTCTTCAAGATGTTCACGCGGGTCGATGCGAAATCGGGAATCCCGCGCCCGGCGCTGTGGCTGACGCTCGCGCTGTCGATCTTCTGGACGCTGCCGTTCCCGTCGTGGTCGGCGATGATCAACGTGGTCTCGGCCGCACTGGTGCTGAGCTATGCCGTGGCACCCGTCACGACCGCCGCGCTGCGCCGCAACGCGCCCGACATGCCGCGCCCGTTCCGGGTCCGGGGATTCGTCGTGCTGGGACCGCTCTCGTTCATCGTCGCCGCACTGATCGTGTACTGGTCCGGGTGGGGCACGGTGTCGTGGCTGCTGGGACTCCAGGTCGTCCTGTATGCGTTGTATGCGGCATACGTGGCGCGGCACCGTTCCCGCCGCGCGCAACTGGCGCAGGACGTTCGCGCCTCGCTGTGGCTGGTAGGCTTCTACGCCTTGGTGCTGGCAGCTTCCTGGCTGGGAACGTTCGGCGGCAGGCATGTCGTCGAAGGCCCGTGGGACTCGCTGCTTGTCGCCGCCATTGCCGTGCTCGTCTATTACTGGGGTGAGCGCAGCGGAGTGCCGTTCTCGCGATCCGCATGGGTTGCCGAGGACCGGACTTGACGGGTTACAGGCATCGTTAACGGGGAACTACGTGCTTGCGTAAGGATCGTGCGGACAGGTTCTCCAGCGTCGGCATCTCGCCGAAGTTGCCGGAAGCGTAGGCATGGGCCTGCCGTGGCAGGTGCGCGGCAAAGATGCGATCGACCACGTGCCCTGGTTCAGGGCCTTGACCGCCAGTCCGGTGAATGCGATCGGCAAGTGTTGCGCGATTGATCCTCACGACTGCTCCCACTTGCGGGATTCCACGCCAAAGCAGTGGCTGTAACCATCGTCGTCGGTGACAAAAAATTCTGTTTGTCCGTAATCCCGTTCCACGATTTCCGACACCGGATAGCCGAGGTGCAGCAACCGCTCGCGCATTGCATGGAGATCGCGGGGTGCCCAATACAGTCGCAGCCCCTCGTAATCGCGCGGCCTGTCCGGCAAGCCTGCGCGCCGGTTGAGCCAGAAGGACAGGTGTTCGTTGTGCACCATGCAGCCGACCAGGTGGCCGTCTTGCTGCATGTCGCGATCCATTGTCAGTCCAAGGCCCTCCACCCAGAACCGCAGGCTCTTTTCGAGATCCGCGCAGGGGACCACGGGGATACAGGATTCGACCAGCATGGGCATCGCTCCGATCGATTATTGATCCTGCTTCTCGCTCGCTCGCCGCTCCGCCACGTGCCAGAGCACACCGGCGGGATCCACGACGTAGGCAATGCGGAGCCCCCATGGCTGCACGGCGGGCGCGCGCGGTGCGGGAACGCCGAAACGTTCGGGCAAGTCCAATGACTGGATGCGTGCCCACCACGCGCCGAGATCATCGACCATCAACTGCACCATGGCATTTTCCGCCCAGTCCTTTTGGTGATATCGCTGCAGGATGAAGCCGCCCGAGCCGGCGTTGAAAATGGCCACGTCGCCATCCAGCACCTTCTCGAACCCCAGCGCTTCGTAGAACCTCTTCGAGAGATCGAAATCCCGGGTCGGCAGGAATGCCCGGATCAGTTCGTTGCCTGATGGAACCTGCGTCATGCCATGTACCCCGAGGCGGTTCGGTGCGCGCGGCGGAAGTAGACCGGAATCGCGACATTGCTGCAACGGCCGCCCTTTTCCCGGGTCAAGGCGGTTTCGGACGGCTTCCGCCAGAAACCAGCGCGGGCGCGGCGGGCTTGACGCGTCGGTCGCCGGTCAGGATCACCAGTGCGATGCCGCCGAGAATCGCCATCGAGGCGATCAGCAAGCGCAACGTCAGCGGTTCGCCCAGAAAGAACACGCCACCGGCCGCCGCCAGGACGGGTACGCTAAGCTGCACGGTCGCGGCAGTGGTGGATTTCAGCGCCGGCAACGCCGCGTACCAGATGGCGTAGCCCACGCCGGACGTCAAGGCGCCGGACAGGAACGCGTAGCCGATACCCGCCGGGTCCGGCGAGGCGCGTGCGAACAGCACGAGACTCAGCCCCAACGCCATCGGTACGGCACGCATGAAGTTGCCCGCGGTAATTTTCAGCGGATCGCCGCCGCGCTTGCCGCGCAGCGAGTAGGCGCCCCAAGCGAAACCCGCGCCCAGCATCAACAGCGCACCCGGCAACGGCGGTGCCGACAGGCCCGGCAGCAACAGACCAACAAGCCCGGCGCAGGCGAGCACCAGTCCGACGACTTGCAGCGAGCGCATGCGTTCGCCGGACCAGACGCCGAAGCCGATCATGGTGACCTGCACCGCGCCGAACAGCAGCAGTGCGCCCGCCGCCGCGGTCAGGTGCAGATAGGAAAAGGAAAAGCCCGCCGCATACGCGAACAGCGCCAGCGCCGACCGCCAGTTGCCGCGTCCCGTCCGGGCACCACCGCGCAGCAACGCCAGGCAACACAGCACCACGGCGCCCGACAGCAACCGTACCGTCGTGAAACTCGCCGCGTCGATATGGGTGTGCGCCAGCGCCGCGCGGCACAGCAGCGAGTTCCCCGCGAATGCGACCAGCGCCAGTGCCGCAAAGATGATCGTGCGCGAGAATGGCATGGGCTCTTGTCCGTTTCCATGCGAAGCCGTTCGCGACGTTCACTCCAACCTGAGCGGCCCCGATTGCTTGCACGCTGCCGGAAAACAAGGGGCGGAGCCGCGGCTCCGCCCCCGACACTTGTCAGATTACAATCATCACGGACGTGGCATTTCGCGGAACATGAGCTGGCCACCTGGATTCCACATGCCGGATATGACGCGAGTCGAATCGCCCGATATCTGCATGAGCGCGTCTCCCTGGGACTGCGCATATTCGATCTCTGGAACAGTTCCAAGGCTGTGGCCGCTGACGTCGAAGACAAAAACGTCTGCGGGGTTGTATATGCCATCGAGCCCTCCGACAAAGTCGCCGTCAGAGTCGAATTCGGCATTGTTCGGGTAATTGGTCGCCGCAAGTGTCTGTATCTGCTCCAGCGATGCGAAGTCATAGACGTCGAATTCGTACGGCCATCCGCAGGCTGGATACAGGCGTGAACCGTCCGGGGAAATGGCCACGTCGGGGCAGTTCGAGCCGGCAAGGGCCGAGCCATTCACCTGCGTGATCGTCAAGTACCCGTGGTCGCTTGCCACGGTGTACGAATACAAGCTTCCCGGGCTCAAGCCACGCTCGACGATGGCGAGGTGCGATCCGTCGGCCGTGGAGGTGATAAACGGGTCGTAGAAGAATCCTCCGGTAAGCGGAGAGGACACCTCATTTCCCGTGGCGACGTCGATGGCTGCCTGGCCAGGCGCAAAGAGGGTGGAAATGCCTGCCGGGCGCGCGTACGCGAAATTGAAGTCGCTGCTTATCGGACCGGCCAACGCGTACAGTTTAAGGATCCGCCCGGAGATCGCGTTCAAGGCAACGATCGCGTAGTTCGTCGTATCGACCGCGAACAGCTCCGACCCGTCACTGCTGGTCTGCAATCGTCCGACGCTCGTTGCCACGCCGGTGAACGATCTAACCAACCGCCCGCTGTAGACATTGAACACGTCGATGTTCGAAGAGCCGTCGCTCACATAGACCCACGGTTCGACCGGATTGGCGGCCAGTGATACAGCGTCGTGATCAATGGTTTGGTTGCCCGGATCGCTTGAGCCGATCCAGAGAGAGACACGCATCGATATGCTCCCTATGACCGACGACCCGGCAGTTCCGCGAAGGGTGATGGTTGCGGAGTGAAGGGTGTCGGTGGCCAGTCCCGTTGGATCCGCGGTCAGCCGGAGCGGTTGTCCTGTCCTGCCATGGGGAGTCACGCTGAGCCACGCCGCGCTGGAGCTCGCGCGCCAACGGCCAGGTGTGGCGACCGGCTGGGTCGCGAGGACGCGCACTACTGCCGCCAGCCGGCTCCGCGAGGGGAACTGCGACAATGCCACGCCATCCTGCGCGACAAAGAATCGAGGCCAAGCGGTGTTTGCAGCGGCGGCGGGGGACGTGGAGGCAAAAGCCAGGGCAGGAACAAAACTGGCCGCGAGCGCCAGCACTGCCAGCACACCAAGCGCGAAACCCTTCTTCTTGAGCACGATGGCGTTCCTCGTTGAAGGCGCAGGCAGGAAAGCGCGTCGGCTTTGCGCGGGGCCGACAGACATGGCGTTGGACGAATTCCGGACACGAAGACCCCCGGACCCGGCTTCCGCTTGATGCAAGCTACTTTCTGAGGGTGCTTCCCCGCCGCCATCTTCCCACCGGCCTTTCAGCGCAACAAGTGCGCATGCGCCTGCTGAATACGCAAATGAGTCTCAATAACCCGACACTGCATCTCTGAGTCGCCCAAGCGATTTGATGCCGGCGCCGTGCGGGGGGGGGCATCGCGAAATACACGTGCACAGGAAGCTCGATGCCGGAAGCGGTAAAGTGCCGCCACACGTTGTACATAACGGATGGGTAACCCCCCAAACCGGAGGTGACGCCGTGAACACGACGCTGCAACCGAGCCGCATGCTATTCGCCGTTGCGATGATCGCTCTCGGGATC
>DASSNH010000268.1:0-2868 GCA_035701405.1 Rhodanobacteraceae bacterium | reverse complement strand
GCGCGATACGACGGCGCGTACAGGATGGCGTAGATGTAGGCGAGCGTGTCCTCGGGCGTCGGCGTGTCGCCCGCCGCTTCGGTGAGCGCCGTCACGAAGGCCGGCGCGAGGTTGGCGGTCTTTTGCTTCGGCGCCGCATCCAGCAGATCTTCGTCGGCGCGGGGATAGAGCCAAAGCGGAAACACGAATCCGTTGTTCGAGGTTTTTGGCGACATGCAGATGACTTCCGTGATGTGACGCGTCATCTGCGCGTGCGCAAAATTTTCGCCTTTCGTTAGCCGCGAGGTCACAAGGCCCAAGTTGTCGTGCTGGAAGAAGTGCTGCATCACAGCCGGGCGCGGCATACATTGGAAGCCCCGGGAATTCCCGGTGTAGTAGGTGCTCCGCACGTCAAAGGGGCGGTAGTGAATAGGAGTCACACGATCTCGCGATGGCCCCGATCTCCGTACATCCTCCTGTGCCAACGCCACCTTCCAATCGCGCGCATCACGGCCAAGCTGGAAGGTTTCACGTGCCTCGTCTTCGGATAGTTCAGCGAACCGGCTCACCGTTTGCCAGGTTTCGTCATCAGTGAAATGAATAGTCAGCGCATCGCGCGCGGTTGCGATGCCGACGCTGTTCACCGGCATCACCTCAGTGATCTTCCAGCCGCGCTCGTACTCCTCGCGCAATGCGCCGTCCTCCGGCACGAAGTAGTAGCTGGGGCTGGCCGGGGCGAGCTCCGTCCATGGCGTGTCCGCCACCGATTCCGCGTCCAGGGTGCCGTATTTCAGTGCGCGGGTTCCGTACAAGTCGGCGTGGAACACACGGGCGAGGCTTTTCCCTTCCCCCTCCGGGGGAAGGTGGCGCGAAGCGCCGGATGGGGGTTCGGGGTCACCGCGGCGTTCCAGCTCCGCCGTACCATCACCCCCAGCCCCTCTCCCGGAGGGAGAGGGGAGCGAAGCGTGCTTCACGAAGATCCCGATCGCCACGCCCTGCTGGATGTCGAACACGTTTTCGTCCTTGCCGCCGTCCGGGGCCTGCTCCTTCTTCTTGGTATTGCCGTGCAGGTCGTACAGCCAGATCGTGTCGAAGCCGCGCAACAGCGATTCGCGCATCCCGCGAAAGGTCGGATTGTCCAGGTAACCGTGGTTGGTGACGAACGCCAGCACGCCGTGGCCGGTCTGCTCGATCCGCCACTGCGCGAAGCGGATGAACTTGACGTAGTCGTCGTTCAGCCATTTCGGATTGCGCTCGCCCAGGGGCTTGCCGTCGCACTCGAAATAGCTTTCTGTCCGGCAGTGGTTCAGCGTGTCTTCGCCGTGCAGCAGTTGCGAAATCCACTCGCCCTTGTTGGCCGAATGCCCCGAGTACGGTGGATTACCCAGCACCACCATTACCGGCACATCGCGTTTGACGCGCGAGGCCGCCTGCGATTCGTCGGCCAGCCACTGGGTGAACAGCGGCAGCCCGGTTTTCTCGTGCGCTTCCTCCAATGAATTGGTCAGGAACACGCCGAGCCGTTCGTCGCTCGAAAAGTCGTAGCCGGATTGTTCCAGCTCGATGCCGAGTTTCATGTGCGCCACGGCATACGGCGCCATCAGCAGTTCGAAGCCGAACAGGCGCGGCAGCAGGTGTTCGGCGACGTAGCCCGGCCATGCGCCGGCGTTGCCTTCGAAGCGCTCCCGGATCTTCTGGATCACCGCGTACAGGAACGTACCGGTCCCGGTGGCGGGATCGAGGATCTGCACGCGGTGCACCCACGGCGCCTTCTCTTCGATGCGCGTGGACGACTTGCGCCTGGAGTGGGTGGCCTCGGCCATGACGGTTTTCCAGCGCAGCTTGCCCGAATGCGCCAATCCATCCTTCAGACCGAATTCGCGCTGCAGCAGGTGGTCGACGCTGCGCACGATGTAGTTCACCACCGGCTCGGGCGTGTAATAGACGCCGCGGGCCTCGCGCATCTTCGGGTCGTAGGCGGCGAGGAAGGTTTCGTAGAAGTGCACCACGGGGTCTTCGCGGCGGGTGCGGCGGCCGAAATCCTCGAGGATCGCACTCATGTCGGCGCGCGCCAGCAGCTCGGCAAGCTGGTCGACCGCCCAGGCGACACGCGGGTCGAGGTCCGGTCCGGCGATCGAATTGAACAGCCTGCGCAGGAACGGATTGGTCCTGGGCAGTTGCGCGGCCGCGCTCTGGCGCGTGAAGCCGGCCGCCGGCGCATTGCAGCGCGCCGCGAACAGGCCGTAGGCCAGCGTCTGCGCATACATGTCGGCGAACTGCTCGATGGTCAACGATTCGATCAGGACCTTGCGGAAGGCTTCGAACTGCGCGTGCAGTTCGCCTTCGCCCTGCTCCGACTTGAAGGCGCGCGTGATCAGTCCGCGGATCAGCAGCGCGAGCTTGGCCATGCGGGTGGCGAGGTCCTGCGGGGTGGACTTAAGCGGAATGTCGGCGGAGAGGAACTGGTCCAGCAGGTGCGCGACTTCGGACGCCGCGTCGCCGTTCCAGCGGATTCGGCCGTTCCTGTCCGGCCGCGGCAGCGCGGCGGTCAGGCGCAATTCGCCGTCGAGGAACCAGCGGAACTCCAGGTAATCGGTGAGCACCAGGTTGCCGAGCGATTCGCGGTAACGGGCGAGCTGCTCGCCCTTCTCGATCCTGGCGAGATCGGTGCCGACGTCCTTGGCTTCGATGTAGCCCAGCGGCACCGTACCGCGCACGATGATGAAGTCGGGAGCGCCGCAATCGATCTGGCGCGGCTCGTTGACCGCCGTGATCCCGGGGCCGGCCAGCGCCTCGATCAGTGCCTTGAAGGCGGGGCGGTAGGTGTGCTCGGTGGCGTTGCCTGCACGGAACGCCTGCTCGACGGCGGCAAGGTAGGTTTTCAGCGCT
>DASSNH010000267.1:0-4726 GCA_035701405.1 Rhodanobacteraceae bacterium | reverse complement strand
ACGGTCTTCTTCGACATCGCGATCCGCATCGCCCGGTCGACCAGGTGCCGGATCTGCGCGGGCACCGTCGCCATTTCCACGAATTCGCTCGCGACATCCTTGAACAGGTTCGGCAGATCGACCTCCTGCTGGTAGTGTCCGCCGAGGGCCGTGCGCGCCTGCTGTCCGACGATCGCGAGCACCGGCTGGTGGTCGAGCTTGGCGTCGTACAACCCATTCAGGAGGTGCACTGCACCCGGGCCCGAAGTCGCCATGCACACGCCGACTTCGCCGGTGAACTTCGCATGCGCGCAGGCCATGAACGCGCACATCTCCTCGTGGCGCGCGCGCACCAGCTTGATCTTGTCGCCGATGCGGTCGAGCGCCCCCATCAGGCCGTTGATCCCGTCGCCCGGGTAGGCGTACATACGCCGCACGCCCCATTCGTGCAGCCGGTTGAGCAGGAAATCGCTGACCATGGGCGATGACATGAATGGAACCTCCTTGTCGTATTGCTGCGCCGAGAAACTGCGTAATGCGTTCCACGCCCGCCCGGGCGGTCATCGACGCCATGTCGAAGAATCACTGTGCGCGACAACAGGTGAAACGGCCGTGAATCATGGGCCATGGATCGCGCCCCCGTTCATCCCGACCCGCGGAGAACCACTTCCCGTCAGAGCTCACCGCGCGCCGCGAGGGCGCGGATGCGATCCGCGGTGCGGCAGGCGATCGCCTGGATCGTCAATGAAGGATTGGCGCCACCGACGGTGGGGAACACCGACCCGTCGCACACCCAGAGGTTCGGGATGTCCCAGCTTCGGCAATCGCCATCGACCACGCTGCTGCGCGGATCGTCTCCCATCCGGGCCGTGCCGCCGAGATGCGCGGTGTCGTCGGATTCCGCCCAGACGTCGTGCGCGCCTGCGGCGCAAAGCGTTTGCGTCATGAAATCGATGGAGTGTTTCACCAGTGCCTTGTCGTTGTCGCACAACGAAAAGGTCACCCGCGCGACCGGCAATCCGTACTGGTCCTTTTCATCGGCGAGGGTTACGCGGTTGCGTTCCTGCGGCAGCACCTCGCCGACGATCTTGAGCCCCGCCTGGTGGTTGTACTTTTCCATCTCGCGCAACAGCGCCTCACCCCACAAACCGCGGTTGCCGGCCTGCGTCGAAGCCCACGCCTGCGGCAGCGGCCCCTGCGCCATGAAGGCATAACCGCCGAAGAAGTCCTTGCCCGCGTCGGTGTAGTTCCAGTGCTCGGTTAGGGTCAGCGACGGCGGTCCCTTGTACCAGCGGATCTCCTCGTCCATCACGCCGAACGCGCCCTGGTTGGTCTGCACCATCAGGTTTTTTCCGACGAGACCCGAGCTGTTGGCAAGTCCGTCCGGATAGCGCGCGCTGGCGGAATTCAGCAGCAACCGCGGCGTCTCGATCGCGTAGCCCGCAACCACCACGTTGCGTGCACGCTGGAAACGCCACTTGCCCTCGCGATGGAAGTGCACGCCCGTCGCGAGACCCGCATCGTGGGTTTCGATGCGTCCGACCATCGCGAGATCGCGGATTTCGGCCCCGGCCCTGACCGCGCGGGGAATCCAGGTGACCAACGCGCTCTGCTTGGCGTTGGTCGCGCACCCGGTTACACAAAAGCCGCGGTACACGCAAGGATGCGCAAGGCCACGCGGCGCCGAGATCGTCGCGAGCGGCGTTTCGGTCCACGGGATGCCCATCGCCTCGCAACCCTTGGCGAGCACCCAGCCGGCTGCGTTCACTTCGTGCGCCCGATACGGATAGCGCGGGCGCGGCGGCCCCCACGGATAGGTGACCGGCCCCGCGATCTTCAAGGCCTGCTCCACTTCCGTGTAGTAATCCCACATTTCGCGCCAGTCGATGGGCCAGTCGGCGCCATAGCCGAGCAGGCTGCGCGACTTGAACCATTCGGGACGGAAGCGCAGAGACACCATGGCGAAGTGCACCGTCGAGCCGCCGACCGACTTGCCGCTGTTGTTGCTGCCGAGCTTCAGCGGATTGTCGCCGTCGCAGATGCGTTCGTCGGTCCAGTAGAGCTTGGCCTGGTGGGTTTCGTCGGAAGCGAATTCCTCGAGCGGCCGCCACCACGCACCGGCGTCGAAGGCGACCACGGAGAAACCGGCTTCCGCCAGGCGGCACGCCAGGGTGCCGCCGCCTGCGCCGGTACCGACGATTGCGAAATCGACTTCATCGTCTTCGCGGTACTGCCGCATCGGCAACCAACCGCCGACCCGCAGTGGATCGGGTGCGCGGCCGTCCTTGCCGCGCGGGTTGTGCAACGCGTCATGCAGATCGTTCGACTTGGCACTCATGGTCGTGGAATGGCAAAGGGGCTGTCGACGCGGATTTACGCGGACAAAGCTGATGGAAGGTAAAGAGCTCTATCCGCGTTCATCCGCGTCAAAGCTCTTTCTGAATCCGTATCAATGTTGTTCCTCCTCATCCGCGTTCATCCGCGTCAGGGATTCTGGCTTCCAGGTTCCGACCTGCTGGTTGGCCCGCCGCGCTTCTTCTTCATGGCCGGGTTTCGCCTCGACGGCCTCCCAGGGGTCGCGGCGGTCGAAGTACATGCGCACGTAGCCGCGCGGACTTGCGGGGCCGCCGAAGCCGAGTTCGTTCCATGACGTCGGGTGCGAGTAGTAGGCGGCGAGGATGTCGTGGGTGACCCGCTCGGAAAAGAAGGTACCTGGAGACATCCCCTGCCACGCCGGACCGTCGAGCTTGCCGTCCTGCATCGCCTTGAGCAATTCGTCCTGGGACTCGACCGTCAACGCATGGAAACGCCGCTGGTGCCTGGCTTGCGCCTCCGCGTCGAGGGCCGCGAGTCCGCGCTGCCACGCCTCGCGCAAGGGCGGCAGGCTCGCTTGTCGATAGCCGTCCCGGTGGTCGTTCGCGAGCTTGTGGTCGACCAGTGCCGCGATCGAAACCCGCGGCCGGCCCGCGGGTTGTGGCACGATCCTGTCGCAGACTGCCGTAAGGGTCTGCCACTCTTCGGCCGCGAGGAATCGCGCGGCATCGGGAATCGCGAGGCGCGCATCGATCACGCTGCGCGTCGCGTCGTTCCAGGACGGCGTGTCGCGTTTGCGCAGCACGTCGTAACCGGGGTATCGATCATGCATTCGGGTGCTTCCTCAACAGGTCGAGGGCCGCGAGGCCAGCCAAGGCGAGGCCGGTAAAGCTCGGTGGCGCCGGAATGGGCGGCCCGTTCAACACGTTCTGCCGCCAGTTGCGCCAGCCACCCATGTTGCGCGACACGCCCAAGGCGTGGAACGCGGATCCAATGAATCCGACCACTGCGGTCAGCCGCAGCCACCAACCGGCGAAGCGCCGAGGGCTGCGCGGATGGCTGGCCGCGGTTTCCGCCAGCAAAAGCGCTCCGACCGGTGGCACCGTCACCGGCACGAACATGAAAGGATCGTGGTAGGCGCCGCGGAAATGCAGGAGCGTTGCTTCGGCCGCAGTGGCGAGCAGTCCGACACTCGTCAGCGCGGCAATCGCACGGCCGGCGCGGAATCCGAATACCCGCGGCCGCATCGAATGGCTGTCGCGCAAGCGCTCCGAGTAATACCCCAGCAATCCCGACAACGCGACGGCGGCGGGCGCGCCCAGCGGCGAACCATAGAACAGGTTCTGCCAGCAGAAGCCGCCGGGCCTCCTGGTGACGTTGTAGATATGGAAGCCGGTACCGACCAGGCCGGTGATCGCGGCGGCGGCGTACACCGGATCGCGCACCTTGTGGGCGATCTTGCGCTTGTCGGCGGTGCCGTGCACGCTCACGGCGAGCGTCAGGGCGGAAGCGACCAGCGGCGTGAACATCGCCTTGTTGTGGAACGATCCGCGGAAATGTTCGACCGCGCTGTCCAGCAGCGTGGAGGTCGCGATCAGGCCGGCGCCACGATTCAACCGCTGCGCCGCTTCGACGATGGCAGCTCGATGGGCGGAGACCGGCACCCAGTGCCCGCGCCCACCGCGCCGGCGCGAAACCGTTTCCCGCCGCAGCGCGTAGGCACCGGCAGCGATCGCCAGCGCGCCGGCCGCGCCCATCGTCCATTCCCTTTTGCCGAGCATCGATGGCATCGTCATTCCATTGCATGCAACGGCGCGCACGCGCGGTCGCTCCGCACCGGCGCTCGCCGCATGCGGCATGTTGGTCGCGACGGGATGAAGCACGTGTGAAACGCTTCCTTCGCTGGACGCTCGCGGGAGCCACACGCGCGCTTCGTTCAATCGCCGGTGGCGTGGGGGCGGAAGCCGTAACCGGCGAGAACGGGGTTCAAGGCCTCGACCCAGATTGCATAACCGGCGGGCGTCATGTGCAGGCCATCCTCGCGGAACAGGTCCGCGCGCGGCTTCCCGTCCGGACCCAGCATCCGCGGCGCGACATCGACGAATGTCATCCGCGCCTGCGTCCGCGCCCAGCGTTCGACTTCACGATTCGCCTCGCGCATCCGCGGCCACAGCGACCAGCGCGCGAGGCTCGGCTTGATCGAGATGTACACGATCGCCACGTCCGGCAAGTCGCGGCGCACGCGCGACACGAATGCCTCGAATTCGTCCAGCACCTGCCGCGGGGTGCAGCGTTCCTCGACGTCGTTGTCGCCGGCATACATCACGATCACGCGCGGGTGGTAGGGAATGACGATCCGGTCCGCGTAGTGCGTGCTGTCGGCGATCGCCGAGCCACCGAATCCGCGATTGATGACAGGCACGCCGGGGAAATC
>DASSNH010000266.1:0-2414 GCA_035701405.1 Rhodanobacteraceae bacterium | reverse complement strand
GAAGACATCCGCATCGTCGATTACGATCCGCACCCGGCAATCAAGGCACCTGTCGCGGTTTAGCGGCAGACTTGCAGCCACTCGCGCAGCGGAAATACGCCGTTGCCTGCGGATAGTCGATGGTCATCACGAAGTGGCGGAAAACGTTGCCACCGACGGCGCCTTCGATCCGCTTGTCCATCAGGCTCGACATCATGTCGTGGAAGGCCGGGTCCGGACGTTCGGTGAACCACACCGGCCCCACCGACCAGCCGGCAATTTCGACCTCCGGAACCTCGATGATGGGCATGGGGTGTCTGGGTCCGAACAGCTCGTCACCCTCCCTTACGACCCGCCAGTCCGGATGTGCCCGGTGCCAGCGGTCGAACACGCTGGCGGTGATGTAGCTGGTCACGCCGGATCCATTGACGACGGGAGCACCGCTGGCTTGTTCGCCCGCGGGTGTGGGGTGCGCGGTCGCACCGGTATCCAGAAGCAGGTCAAGTGGCTGGCCATCGACGCGGATCGTGATACGGGCGTAGCCGAAAGTCGCGTGTCCCTGATCGTCACGCTGGAATCCGAGCGGGGTGGGGTGCGCCGCGGGGTGCGGGCGCCAGGCATTCCCTTGCAGGATGAGGCGCTGACCGGGATAGTCGAACGTCCAGACACCCTTGGCGTACAAATAGCTGCCGCTGAACTGTCCGTCATCGTGCGAGATACCGGCGTAGGTCCCGGGAACGTTCTGGACCATGACGACGTTGCCACATGGGCCCGACGGTGGCGGGAGGCCATGGCCGCGTTGGTACTCCGGAACGTCGGCGACAGTGACGGAGCTGTCCCCGATCTTGCAGGCGCGGGTCTTGAGGAGCAGGCGCCTGGCGGCGGCGGTGGTGATCCAGTACATCCCGTAGCGCCCGCCGCCGCCGGTGTCGACCAGCAGCCTGAGATTCTGGCCATTGGTGGTTTCCGGGGTGGCATAGAAATGGCCCGCTTCGTAAACCGTAGGCAGCACTTTGCTGCCGGGGGATCCGCCAAACGCAGGCGACGCGGCCATCGCGGCGAAAGACAGGACGCCGGCAACGAGAGCATGGTTCATGTCGGGCCTCCGATTCGTTACGATTCCACGCAGGTTAGGGTGGCTGTTGCGTTATTGCATGGGCCGCTCGACACCATGACTTCCGGATGGTGCCCGCGCCCGTGTCCATTTCATTGATCGCCGCGCTCGACCGCAATCGCGCCATTGGCCGTGCCGGCGCAATGCCGTGGCACCTGCCGGACGACCTGAAGCGGTTCAAGGCGCTGACGCTCGGCAAGCCGGTGCTGATGGGCCGCAAGACCGCGCTCGCAATCGGCCGACCGTTGCCGGGACGCCCGAACCTCGTGCTGACACGCGCCGATACCGCGCCGTTCGCGGGACAGTCCGTGGTGCATTCGCTGGACGAGGCCGTCGCGCACGCGGGTGATTCGGACCTGTGCGTGATCGGCGGTGGCGAAGTCTATGCATTGGCGCTGCCGTGCGCCACGCGCCTGCATCTGACGGAAATCGACACTGCCGCTTCCGGTGCCGACACGTTTTTCCCCGCGTTCGATCCGCGCGATTGGCGCGAGGTTGCGCGCGTGCATCACCCGGCTGATGCCAAACACCCCTTCGCGTTCGATTTCGTCGATTACGAACGGCGATGATCGAAGTCGCCGCCGGCATCCTCGTCGACGACCGCGGTCGCGTGTTGTTGATGCAGCGGCTGCCTGGCAAGCATCTCGCCGGCCTGTGGGAATTTCCGGGCGGCAAGGTCGAACCTGGTGAAACCATCGACGAGGCGCTGGTCCGCGAGTTGAACGAGGAACTCGGCATCGCGGTACTCGCGTCGGCGCCATTGATCTCGTTGCCGTGGCGATACCCCGAAAAGGCCGTGCGTCTGCACGCCCTGCGCGTGACGGCGTGGCGCGGTGAGCCGCGCGCGCGGGAAGGCCATCCGCTGCGCTGGTCCGCGTTGCCCGACATCGACGTGAGCACGATGCCACCCGCCGACGCGCCGATCGTCACCGCGCTTCACCTGCCGCCTTGCTACGCCATTGTTGCGTCGGGAGCATTGCTTGCGCCGGCCCTCGTTGCGCATGGCGCCGTACCCGAACGAGTGTTGTGGCAACTGCGAATGCCCGAAGCCGGTCGCGACGAGATCAGACGGTTCGCGTCCGATGCATTGGCGACCAACCCCGAGGTCCGAGGGTCGCTGCTGATCAACCGGGACGTCGAGCTCGCGCGAGAGTTGGGCGTCGGCGTGCACCTCAAGGCTTCGCAGTTGCGCCACTTGGTCGAGCGACCGCTACCACTCGGTTCGTGGGTAGGTGCATCGTGCCATGACGCGGAAGAACTGGAGCGCGCTGCGGAGTTGAATGCGGACTTCGCCACGTTGTCGCCGGTCTGCGCCACGGCA
>DASSNH010000265.1:0-2049 GCA_035701405.1 Rhodanobacteraceae bacterium | reverse complement strand
GACGCGGTCGCACAGGATCCGTTGCTCGCACGGACCAAGCTGATCGCGGAACCCTGGGACGTCGGACCGGGCGGCTACCAGGTCGGCCGCTTCGGCGCCAACTGGTCCGAATGGAACGATCGCTACCGCGACAGCGTGCGCCGCTTCTGGCGCGGCGACGCCGGCGCGCTGCCGGAACTCGCCACGCGCATCACGGGTTCGTCCGACCTGTTCGACCACGACGGCAGGAACCCGCGGGCGACCGTCAATTTCGTCACCGCGCACGACGGCTTCACGTTGCGCGACCTGGTGTCCTACGAGCACAAGCACAACGAAGCCAACCAGGAGGACAACCGCGACGGACGCGAGGACGGACTCAGCGCCAATTACGGCGCCGAGGGCGAAACCGACGATCCGGCGATCCTCGAATTGCGCCGCCGGCAGCGCCGCAACATGCTGGCCACCCTGCTGTTGTCGCAGGGCACGCCGATGCTCGTGGCCGGCGACGAATTCGGACGCACCCAGCACGGCAACAACAACGCGTACGCGCAGGACAACGAGACGAGCTGGATCGACTGGGAGGCGATCGACGAGGCCGCCGACGGCGACATCCGTTTCGTGCGACGCCTGATCGGCCTGCGCCGCAACCATCCCGCGCTGCGATGGCCGCGTTTCATGCACGGCTGGGTGCAATGCGAAAAGGGCATCAAGGACATCACCTGGCTCGCCCCCGAAGGCGGCGAGATGAACGAAGGCCACTGGAGCGATCCCGAACGACGCAGCGTCGGACTGCTGCTGAACGGTCGAGCCGACAGCCGCTTCGGCGAACTTCCGTTGGACGAGATCCTGTTGCTGCTGTTGAACGCGCACCCGGAGGACATCGATTTCCACCTGCCCGCGCTGCCCTTCGGCTCCGGCTGGGTCGAACTGCTCGCCCCCGCGCGGCGCCCCGAATCCACCCTGCACGAATTCGATTCCACGTTCCGTTTCGCCGGCCGCTCGGTGGTCCTGTTCCATCTGGCGGTGGAGGTATAGAACCACGGTGTTGCTCATTTGCGCACGAGGGAAAAAGGATTCGTCATGTGGGAGCTGCCCGCGTCGTCGCGGGCAGAGCCCGGAATCCAGCTGTGTGCCACCCGTACGCAAGGAGCTGGATTCCGGGTTCCATCGCCGATGAAGCCGACGATGGCCCCGGAAATGACGACATTTCTTGAGTGATCCGGCTCGATTGGTACAGCCGCGCCGGGTGATGCGGCACCGCATGGACACAATGGTTCAAGGATGACGACATTCCAGCACGTAATGCCCTTCGGCGCCCAGGTGCGCGACGACGCGGTGCGCTTCCGACTGTGGGCACCCGCGCAGCAAGCGGTGAGCCTGCACCTCGAATCCTCCGGCAACGGACGCGACCTGCCGATGGCGCGCGACGACGACGGGTGGTTCGAACTCGTCACCGGCGACGCGCGGGCCGGCGACCGCTACCGGTATGTCCTCGAAAACGGCACCCGAGTCCCCGACCCGGCTTCACGGTTCCAGCCGGACGACGTGCACGGTGCGAGCGAGGTGATCGATCCACATGCCCACGCGTGGCGGCACCCCGAATGGCACGGCCGACCCTGGCACGAAGCGGTGGTTTACGAAGCGCACGTCGGCACGTTTTCCGCGAGCGGCGACTACGACGGGGTGCGCGAAGGGCTGGGTCATCTCGCCGATCTCGGCGTCACCGCCCTCGAGCTGATGCCGCTGTCGGACTTCGACGGCCGCCGCAACTGGGGCTACGACGGCGTGTTGCCGTTCGCGCCCGATTCGAGCTACGGCCGCCCCGAAGCGCTGAAGCGGCTGATCGATGAAGCGCACGGACTTGGGCTGATGGTGCTGCTGGATGTCGTCTACAACCACTTCGGCCCGAGCGGAAACTGGCTTGGCGCGTACGCGCCGCAGTTCTTTACCGACCGGCACCACACGCCCTGGGGCCAAGCCATCGATTTCGGCGTCGGCGAAGTGCGCCGGTTCTTCATCGACAACGCGCTGTACTGGCTGGAGGAATACCGCTTCGACGGACTGCGGCTC
>DASSNH010000264.1:0-6489 GCA_035701405.1 Rhodanobacteraceae bacterium | reverse complement strand
GCCGCCCAGGTTGCCGCCCTGCAACTGGCCATCGAGGGTGGCGCCGGTCTGCGACACCACGTTCACCCGGGTGGGGTCGTAGGGATCGGGCGCGGCTTTCAGGGCGAGCGCGGTCGAGCCGCTGACCAGGGTCTGGCCATTGCCCGTGAAGACGTTGATGCTGTTGCCTTGCGCGGAGACGGTGACGCCGACCTGCTCCGAAAGCTGTTGCACGAGCTGGTCGCGGCGATCGAGCAGGTCGCTCGGCGGCGTTCCGCCGGAGGCCTGGCTCTGGATCTGCTGGTTGAGGCTGGCGATGCTCTGCGAGAGGCTGTTGATGGCCGAGACGCTGTCGGAGATCCGCTGGTTGACCTGGGCGGATTGCTGGCCCAGTTGCTGGTCGAGGGTATGGAAGGTGCCGGCCAGCGAACCGGCCTTGCCCAGCATCGCCTGGCGCGTGGAGGCCGAAGCGGGGTCGTTCGCGGCGTCCTGGACGCTGGCATAGAAGCCGTCCAGCGCACTCTGCAGGTTGTTGCTGCCGCCCAGGAGGTTGTTGAGGTCCTGGGTCAACTGGTTGAAGGTGGCGGCCCGTTGCAACGACGAGTCCTGGTTCCACAGCGCCGTGGTCAGGTACTGGCTGTAGGCGCGCTGCACGCCGACCACGTCGACGCCCTGGCCGATGAAGTAGCTGCCCGCGCGTTCCGGCTCGCGTGTCGCGAGCGTCACCGATTGCCGGCTGTAGCCGGGGACGCTGGCGTTGGCGATATTGTGGCCGGTGGTGTCGAGCGCCACGCGCGCCGCCAGCAGGCCCGAGATGCCGGTGCCCAGCAGGTCAGCCATGACGGGTACTCCTGGTAGGGATGCGCATCGTTACAGCTCCGTTGTCGGCTGCGATTGGGGATCCTTGAGCGAGGCCAGCGCATCGCGCATGGTGTCGCTGTCGGCGATGGCCGTGAGCTTGTCTGCGTAACCGGGGTCCGTGGCATAGCCGGCCCGGCACAGTGCACGCGCGAAGCCGGCGATGTCCTCGCCATGGCCGAGCGCGCCCTGGTAGCGGGGGCTTCCGGTGAGGAGCCGCGCATAGTCCGCGAGCGACTGCACCGGCCCCTGGTACGCGCGGAAGGCGGCGTTGCGGCGCACCGCCGCGCCACCCTCGAATTCGATGGTGGGCACGTTGGCGCGCTGCCCGTCCCAACTGCCGCCGGCCTTGATGCCGAACAGGTTGTAGCTGCTGCTGCCGTCGGCCTGCCTGGGCATGTGCTTGCCCCAGCCGGTTTCGAGTGCGGCCTGGGCCAGCACCGCGCGCACGCTGACACCCAGCTTCTGGGCCACGGCCTGCGCGTAGGGCGCGAGTTTCTGCACGAAATCGTCCGGTCCGGAGAACGCCCAGTCGCGCGCCGCGTGGAGAGCACTGCTGCCGGCCTGCTTCGCGAACTGCAGCGCGCGGTCGAGGAAACCCCCGGCGGCGTCCGCGGCGTTGCCGATGGACGACGCGGTGGAATTGACAAGGCCCGCCATCGGTCCGCCTGCCGCGATCGCTGGCGCCGGGATGCCGATCGGCAGGCCCGCGAGCGTGCGCGTGGCGCGTGCCTCGGCCGGCAGCGCGGTCGGATCCGCAGCGGCCGCGGTGGTGCTGGCCGGCTTGCCGCCGAGCTGGCGCACCAGCATCGCTGCGATGCCCATGCCCTTGCCGTCGTTGGCGAGCGACAGCGCGATCTGCTTGTCGAACAGGTCGCGCCACTGGTCGGATTGCGCGCTGTCGAGGATGCCGCCGCCGAAACTGGCGTCGCGCATCGACTTGATCAACATCTGCGTGAAGACCGCTTCGAACTGCCGTGCCACGGCAGGCAGCGCGGCCTTGCCGCCGTCCTGGCCCGCGGCACGGCGCAGGCCGGCCAGACCCTGGATGTCCGTCCAGGTGTCGGGGCCGTGCAGCGCGGGCGCGGACGCCGCCGGGTCCATCAGATCACCACCAGTTCCGCGTGCAGCGCGCCCGATTGCTTGAGCGCCTGCAGGATCGCGATGAGGTCGTTGGGGGAGGCGCCGACCTGGTTCACCGCATGCACGATCTGGTCGAGGCTGACGCCGGGTCCGAACTTGAACATGTGGCCGCCGTGTTCCGCGATCTTGACGTTGCTGCTCGGCACGAGCGCGGTCTGTCCCTGGCTGAAGGGCGCCGGCTGGCTGACCAGCGGTTGCTCGCCGATGCTGACTTCGATCGAACCGTGCGCGACGGCGGCGGCGCTGACCTTGACGTCCGACCCGATCACCACGGTGCCGGTGCGCGAATTCACGATCACGCGCGCGGGCGCTTCGCCGGGGGTGACGTCGAGGTTCTGGATGCTGGCGATCCAGCCGACGCGCTGGGTCGGATCCTGCGGCGAGCGCACCTGCACCGACACCGCGTCGTGTGCCTCGGCGGTGCCTGCGCCGAACTGGTCGTTGATGGCCTTGGCCACCCGGTTGGCGGTGGTGAAGTCGGGTGTGTTGAGGTTCAGCGTCAGGCTGCCGGCGCTGGCGAAGCTGGACGGTACCGTGCGCTCCACGCTCGCACCGTTGGGAATGCGCCCGGTCGACGAGATGTTCACCTGCACGCTGGAACCGCTCTGGCCCTCGGCGTTGATGCCGCCGACCAGCACGCTGCCCTGGGCGATCGCATAGGTATTGCCGTCGGCGCCACGCAGCGGCGTCATCAATAGCTGGCCGCCGCGCAAACTCTTGGCGTTGCCGATCGAGGCGACCGTGACGTCGATTGCCTGGCCGGGCTTGGAAAAAGCGGGCAGGGACGCCGTGACGACCACCGCGGCGGCATTGCGCAACTGCGGCCGCACGTTCGGCGGCACCGTCACGCCGAACTGCTGCAACATGTTCTCGAGGCTCTGGGTGGTGAAGGGCGCCTGGCTGGTCTGGTCGCCGCTGCCTTCCAGGCCCACCACCAGCCCATAACCGATCAACTGGTTGCTGCGGACACCGGCCACCTGGGCCAGGTCCCCGATTCGCTCGGCGTGCAACGGCAGCGACAGCGCGGCGATCGCGGCCAGCAGCAGGGTGGCGAAGCAGGCGCGCCAGCGACTGCGGGCGTTGCTGCGCCCGATACGTGCGACGGGGATGCGGCGGGCGGGAACGTGCGTGCTCATCAGAAGGGCATCCACTTGGAATTGAAGAAGCGCGATAGCCAACCCTGCGAATTCGCATCGGCCAGCGTGCCGCTGCCGGTATAGGTGATCTGCGCGTTGGCAATGCGGGTCGACAGGATGGTGTTGTCGGGGCTGATGTCCTGCGGCCGCGCGATGCCTTCGATCCGCACCAGCTCGCGGCCCTGGTTGATGGTCAGCCACTTCTCGCCGCGGATGACGAGGTTGCCGTTGGACAGGCGCTCCGCGACGGTCACGGTGATCTGCCCGTTCAACTGGTTGCTCTGGCTGCTGGAGCCCGAGCCGTCGAAGCCGCGCTCGCCGCCGACGCTGGCGATCTTGCCGCCGTTGAGCGGGAAACTCTTGCCCCACAAGGTGGCGGCGCCGATGTCGACGTCGTCCTTCTTGGAGGTCGTGGTCTGGGCCTTCTTGCTGGCCTGGGTGTTCTCGGCGAGCACGATGGTCAGGATGTCGCCCACGCGATGCGCGCGCGGATCGGCGAACAGTTCCATCGATCCCGCCTCGTGGTAGATCGAGCCATCGGCCGGGGGCGGCGCCGCCTGCGCGATCGGCAGGGTCGGCGCGAACGCGGGATCGATGTGTGGCGCGGTGGTCGCGCAGGCCGCCAGCGCGGCGAGCGCGGGCAGCAGCAGGGCGAGGCGGGCGAAGCGGGGGTTCATTGCGATCACACCTTGTTGTTGATGTACTGCAGCATCGAATCGGTCGCGGAGATCGCCTTCGAGTTCATCTCGTAGGCGCGCTGGGTTTCGATCATGTTGACCAGCGCCTCCACCACGTTGACGTTGGAGGTTTCGAGCGAGCCCTGGTTGAGACTGCCCATCCCGTTCAAGCCGGGCTGGCCGAGCTGCGGCGAGCCGCTGGAGACGGTTTCGACGTACAGGTTGTCGCCGGTCGGTTGCAGGCCGGCGGGATTGACGAAGTCCGCCATCTGCAGCGTCCCGACTTGCGTCGGCGCGGATTGGCCGGGCACGGTGACGCTGACGGTGCCGTCGGTGCCGATCGTGATCGCCTGCGCGTTGGGCGGGATCGTGATCGACGGATTCAGCGGATAACCGTTGGCGGTGACGAGTTGCCCGTTCTGGTCCATGTGCAGCGAACCGTCGCGGGTATAGGAGACGGAGCCGTCCGGCATCGACACCTGCAGGAAGCCGCGCCCCTGGATGGCGACGTCCAGCGCGTTGCCGGTCTGGCTGAGGTTGCCCTGGGTGAACAGCTTTTCGGTGCCGACCACGCGCACGCCGGTGCCCAGCATCAGGCCCGAGGGCGATTCGGTCTGTTCGGTGGTCTGGCCGCCGGGCTGGCGCACGTTCTGGTAGACGAGGTCCTGGAACGATGCGCGCGAACTCTTGAAGCCGGTGGTATTGACGTTGGCCAGGTTGTTGGAGATGACCTCCATGCGCATCTGCTGCGCATCCAATCCGGTCTTGGCGACCCACAGTGCGGAAAACATCGGACTATCCCTTTGCCGCGACGCGGCAGGTTGCGAATGGTTGGAGCGTGAATGGCCGGAACCGGCATGCGTTTGTCATGTCAGCTTGCCTGCAGGAGTTGGCTGGCGGCCTGTGCGTTTTCGTCCGCGCTGTGGATCGCGCGGATCTGCATTTCGAACTGGCGCGACAATTCGATCATCTTCACCAGGGCCGTGGAGGGATTGACGTTGCTGCCCTCGAGCACGCCGGAGGCGAGCTGTACGGTGGCGTCGGCCGGCGCCTGGCTGCCGTCGCGCAGGTGCATCAGTCCGTCGCCGCCCTGTTCGAGTTGATCGACCTGCGGGTTCACCAGCCGGATGCGACCGACATTGACCAGGGTGTCCGGCGTCTGGCCCAGCGGTACCACCGATACCGTGCCGTCCGCGCCGACGTCGATGTGCGAGGCCGGTGGCAGGGTGATCGGGCCGCCGTCGCCCAACACCGGATTGCCGCCGGCGTCGGTAAGCATTCCATCCGCAGTGAGCTGCAAATTCCCGGCGCGCGTGTAGCCTTCGCCGCCGTTCGGCGATTGCACCGCGATCCAGCCCTGGCCCTGCACGGCGACGTCGAGATCGCGCCCGGTGGTGCTCTGGTTGCCCGGCGTGAAGTCGTAGCCGTTGCCGCGGTCGACCGCGTTGATGCGGGTCGGCATGCCGTCGCCCAGCACCGGCAGCGCATGGAAGGCGCTCAGCTCCGCCTTGAACCCGGTGGTCGAGGCGTTGGCGATGTTGTGGCTGACTTCGGTCTGCGCGCGCAGGATCTGCGTGGCGCCGGTCATGGCTACATAGAGTGAGCGGTCCATGGGAAGTCCTCAGTCCCGTGCGACTTACGAGGTGATGCTCATGATGGTCTGGCTGAGCTTGTTGTCGGTGGAAATCACCTGCGCATTGGCCTGGTAGTTGCGCTGCTCCTTGATCATGTTGACGAGCTGCGAGGTGAGGTCCGCGGTGTTGGAAGCCTCGAGCGCACCGGACTGGATGCCGCCCAACTTGCCGCTGCCGGCCGTGCCGCGCACGGCCTGGCCCGACTCGTAGCTTTCCGCCCAACTGGTGTTGCCGAGCTGCCGAAGGCCCTGGAGGTTGGCGAAGTTCGCGAGCGCCAGTTGCCCCAGCGGCGTCGACTGGCCGTTGGAGAAGCGCGCCGACACCACGCCGTCGGCGGAGATGTCGATGTTGGACAACTGGCCGGCGGGGAAGCCGTCCTGGTCGACCGCGCCGGTCGAGAACGCGCTGCCGACCTGGGTGGCCTTGGACATGTCCATGGTCAACTGGACAGGATCCGCGCCCGGGCTCACGACCACCGAGTTGAAGCCCAACTGGCCGTTGGCGGGGATCTGCAGGGAACCTGTATTGGAAAACGTCATCGAGTTGGTGCCCGCGTCCTGGCCGTCGATCATCAGGTGCACGTCCCATTGGTTGGGCGCGGTCTTGACGTAATACGCGGTCGCGTTGTGGGTGCCGCCCTGCGAGTCGTACACCGTGAAGGGCGTGCCCTGGTTGAAGCTGGTCGGGTCGGCGGGATCGAACGGCGTGGTGGTCGGCGTGGTCGCATCGGCCGGCAGGTTGAAGGCGATCTGCACGTTCCCGGTCGCCTGGGCCTTGCTCTGCGTGGTGACCAGTTGCAGGTCCTGCATGGTGCTGATGTCGAAGCCGCCGGCGCCATTGGGCGGGAACACCTGCAGGCGATTGCCTTCCGGGGTGACCACGTACCCAGACTTGTCCTGCTGGAAGTCACCCGCCCGGGTGTAGGCCAGGCCGTTGGTGCCCTTGGTCGTGAAGAAGCCGTTGCCGCTGATCGCGAGGTCGAGGCTGTTCTGGGTGGTCTCGATGTCGCCGTTGCCGAATTGCTGGGTGACGCCGGTCAGGCGCACGCCGCTGCCGATGGCG
>DASSNH010000263.1:0-9497 GCA_035701405.1 Rhodanobacteraceae bacterium | reverse complement strand
CCGGCCATCGCGGTGACCTCGCCGCTCGGAAAGCTCTCGTAGCGAATGCCCTTGAAGAACTCGTCCGGATTCGGCGTCTGCGACGGCCGTTCGCGCTGGAAAGTCCATTTGGCGGCTTGCGAGACCGCAGACGACACTGCCATGGAATCCAGCGCGCGCCAGAACGTGTCACCCAGCTTGGACCGGTCGCCGAGTGCGAGCGAGCCGCCCGCCACGGTCACGATCGTGGCGCCCATCAACACCTTCTGGTTGTGGCGAGCCCAGACTCCGCTGTTGTCGTAGGCGATGCGGTGATCGATGCCGAACGGACCGCTCGCGGCAAAGGCTGCCCGCGTCGGCGCGGTGGCTGCAATGCCGATCAGCAGCCATATCGCCAAGCGTCGCAGCAGGGTGCCTGATTGCATGCCGATGATCGTCGGTTTTGCGATGGCGACACTTTGCAGCCGCTTGCTTAGCGGCCGCTTCGCCGTGGCTTTCGGGAACCTTGCAAGGCAGCCGCGGGCGGGGTGTCCTCGGCGCCCGAAGCTTGCGGTGGCGGGCTCAGCCGTCCGTCCCGGTCAATGCGGTCTTGATCTGACCTCCCCGCATGGACACGCGGTAATGCGCGATGTTTGGGCCCTTGACGACGTCCACGTCGACGTGGGCATTGCCGCCGTGACCTGCAGCGTTGGCTTCCAGTGCGGGGCCATGTCCGACTCGTTCGGCTCGGGCGACGGCTTCGCTGAAGCTCAGCTTGCTGCCCGCCAGCGCATTCGAACCTTCAGCGCCTTCGCCCATGGCGGCGCTGCTGCCGAGCACCTTGCCGGTGGCGGGGTCGATGCGCACGGCCAATTTCGCGCCCCCTCGCAGCACGTCCACGACATACCAGTTCCGGCCGTTCCGGGTCGATTCCATGCCGTAGCCGTAAGCGGTTCCCCCACCATTTTCGGCGATCCTGATGGCGTGGCTCGGCGTAATCGGAGCCTGCATCACCGCGGTCATCTCCATCCGGTCTTCGTGGGCGATGCTGCCGGCGAGCGCCGGCAGGGCCAGCGCCAGGCCCAGAGCGGATGCGAGCGGGATTGTGGTGCTTCGTTTCATCACGGACACTCCTTTTGCGGGGAAAACCCAGACTGAACCCGCCGCCTTAGCCATTGCTTTGCCGAGCTTTGGGTGTCGTTGGTGGTGGGGGCGTGTTCAGGGTGATAGCTTTTAGCCCACCGCCACGCGGACGACGCGCATGAAGCTGTTGCTGGTCGAAGATTCCGAACGTTTGCGCGCAACGCTGGCGCGCGGGTTGCGCGCCGCGGGATTCACGGTGGATGCCGCGGCCGACGGCGTCGAAGCCACCGGCTATCTTGCGACCTACGGTTACGATTTCGTGGTGCTGGATCTCGGGCTGCCGCGAATGGACGGGTTCGGCGTGTTGCGCGCGCTGGCTTCGGGCGGGGAACGGCCACGCGTGCTGGTGTTGTCGGCGCGTGACCGGGTCGCCGATCGCGTGGATGCGCTGAATGCCGGTGCCGACGATTACCTGATGAAACCGTTCGCGTTCGAGGAATTGGTAGCGCGCCTGCACGCGCTGGCGCGACGTCCCGCCGAGACGCATACGGACGTGCTGGAACACGCGGGTGTGCGGCTCGATCCGCAGGCGCGTCGAGCCAGCGCGAACGGCAGCGTGCTGCAACTCACGCCGCGCGAGTTCGGGTTGCTTGAATTGCTGCTGCGCCATCGCGGCCGGGTGTTTCCGCGCGCCGACATCCTGGAGCGGATTGCCGGCAGCGAAAGCGAAGCGTCGGACCGAAGCATCGAGGTGGTCGTGTTCGGCCTGCGGCGTAAGCTCGCCGACGCCGGCTGCGGTGGCCTGATCGAAAACCGGCGCGGCGCCGGATATCTGATTCCATGAACGTGGTGCGGCGAAACGCCGCGCAGGGTTCCCTTCTCCCGCACGCGGGAGAAGGGGGCGCAGGATTGGATGAGGGCAAGCGAGCATCGAGTATCGCGATGAAAAAGAAATCCTTCTCGCTGCGTGCGCGCCTGACGCTGCTGCTGGCGCTGGCCGTGCTGGTGGTGTTCGGCGCGGCAGCGAAAATCGTGGACTGGCGCGCCGACGCCGAGATGCAACAGCGCTTCGATGCTTCGTTGTTGTCGCGCGCGCAATCGTTGGCGGCGCTGACGCGGATCGAGAATGGCCGCGTCGCCGTGGACGCCGACAACGCGGCCGCCGCGGTGTTTCCAGGTGACGCGGAATCCAGTTGGTACGACCTGCGCTGCGATGGCACGGTGATCGCGCGCAGCGCGGAAGCGCCGCCCTCTCTCGCCGCCCAGGTCGAGCCCGTGTTCGCGGATGCGCGCTCGCATGATGGCCGCGCGCTGCGCGTGGTCGCCTTCCGGTTCACGCCAGCGCAGGCCGGGCGGGCCGCCCCGGGCGTCGCACCGGGCTGCGCGCTCACCTATGCACTCGAGAGCGGACCGCTGGATGAGCTTCTGGATACACTCGACATCATCCTGCTGGGTTGCCTGCTGGGCGCCTGCGCACTGGTGCTGCTGCTGACGCCGTGGCTTGTCCGGCGTGGCCTGCGCCCACTCTCGGTGCTGGATCGCGCGATGGCCGACATCGGCCCGGATGCACCCGGCGGTCGCCTGCCGGCAAGCGACACGAACGAGCTGGCCCCGTTGGTCGCGCGCTTCAACGAGGTGCTGGTGCGGATGGACGAAGGGCTGGCTCGCGAACGCCAGTTCGCCTCGGGCCTTGCGCACGAATTCCGTACGCGGCTCGCCGAATTGCGCGCGCTGGTGGACGTGGAACGCCGCTATCCGAGTGGACGCGACGCGCATGGCCTGCTCGGCGAGATCGGCAGCATCGGTGCGGAGCTGGAGGCGACCGTCACTGCGCTGCTGCAACTGACGCGCATCCAGTCGGGGCTGGAGCAATCACGTCCCGAACACGTGCCGCTGGGGCCGCAGCTCGCGCGTGTGTGCGAGCGACACCAGGATGCTGCGCGTGCGCGCGAGGTGCGCATCGAAATCGCGGGATCGGACGATCCGGATCTGGCGATAGACACCGATCCGACGCTGCTCGAAATCGTGCTCGACAACCTGCTCGGCAACGCCGTGGCTTACGTCCCGGCCGGCGGCGTTGTCAGACTGCACGCGAGGCGGGACGGAATCGACGTATGCAACGCGGCGCCTGCGCTGCACGCCGACGATCTCGCCAAATTCGGTCAGCGCTTCTGGCGCAAGGATGCGCAGGGCGCGGGTCACGCGGGTCTTGGTCTGGCTTTGGCCGCGGCCGCCGCCAGGGCGCTGCGGATGAGGTTGTCGTTTGCATTGCGCGATGGCGTGCTGTGTGCGTCGGTGGTCTGGACCAGGGTGACACACGATTCATGGAACGGGTAGCCGCCGCTCACGTTCGTGATCGGTCGGATCCCTGCCGCAGCAGCAGCGAATACAGGGTAGGCATCACCACCAGCACCAGCGGCACGGCTGCGGCCATCCCGAAGATGATCGCGATCGCCAGCGGCTGCTGCATCCGCGCACCACGCCCGATCGCCAGCGCCAGCGGCGACAGCGTCAATATGGCGGCGATCGCCGACATCAGGATCGCGCGGCTGCGCCGCTTGCCGGCTTCCAGCAGCAGTTCGCGCAGGGAGCGTTGTTCGTCGCCGCCATGGGCCTGGACCTCGGCGAGTTCGGAAAAATAGAAAATCGCGAGTTCGGTGACGATTCCGATGATCATCGTCATGCCCATCATGGCCGAGATGTTGAGTTCGATGCCGGTCACCCACAGGCCGATGAACACCGCGCAGATCGCCAGCAAGGGCTGGACCAGGATCACGATCGCGATGCGGAAGCTTTCGTACAGGAACACCAGCAGCGTGAACACCAGCGCGACCGCCGTCGCCATCACGAGCAGCAACCCGTGGAACGCGATCTGTTGCTGCCGGTACAAGCCACCCAGCTCGTAATACATTCCGGACGGCAACTCGCCGCGGGTCTGCAGCACCTGCTTGACGTCGGCCATCGTCGATCCGAGGTCGCGCCCCTCGATGCGCGCGGTCACCGCCACCATGCGCTTCAGGTTCTGGTGGTCGATCTCGGGCTGGCCGCGTTGTTGCGTCAGCGTCGCGACGCGCGACAGCGGATACACGTGGCCGTGGCCATCGCTGATGGGCAGCGCGGCGAGTTGTTCGATTTCGGTGCGGTCATCCGGTGGCACCCACACGCGCACGCCCACCATCTTCGGTCCCTGCGGCAGCTCGGCCGCCAGCGTGCCCGCCACTGCGGCATTGACCTGGGCGGCGACGCTTTGCGGGTCGAGTCCCAGCAACGCCGCCTTCACCGGGTCGACGTGCACCTCCAGCGCGTCGCCCGCAGGATTGATGCCATCGTGCACGCTGACCACGCCCCGTATCTTCCGGAGTTGCGCGGCGACCTTCTTCGATGCGGCATCCAGCTGCGTCACGTTGTCCGAGAACAATTTCACCTCGATGGGCTCCGGCACCGCGGTTAGGTCGCCAATAATGTCCTCGATCAATTGCGAGACATCGACGTCCAGCCCCGGAACGCTGGCGGCAGCCTGTTGACGAATGTGTTCCATCACCGCCCACGTCGGCGGCCGCGAGCCATCCTTCAGGCGCACGAAGAAGTCGCCACGGTTGGCTTCCGTGAGGCCGCCGCCGAGTTGCAGGCCGGTGCGGCGCGACCAGGTGTCCACGTAGGGGTTCGCGTGCAGGATCGCGCCCACCTTCTCCAGCAGCCGGTTGGTTTCTTCGAGCGAAGTGCCCGGCGCGGAGAGGTAATCGATCACGAAGCCGCCCTCGTCGAGCCTTGGCATGAAGCCGCTGCCAATCGATCTCCAAGCGAGAAAGCCGATGACCACCAGCGGGATGAGGCCAAGCAGCAGCAGCGCCGGCCATTCGAGGGTGCGCAAAAGCACCTTCTCGTAAAGCGTGATCGAGCGCTGCCACAGCCGCGTCGGCGGGCGCTCCTCCACGTGCCGCTCATCGATCAGGCGCCCAGCCAGAAGGGGCACCGCGACGAAGGTGAGGAGATACGAAATCACCAGCGCACTCGCCATCGTCAGCGACAGCGCCTTGAAGAATGCACCGGTCACCCCGGTCAGGAACGCCAGCGGCAGGAAGATCACGATGGTCGCGAGCGACGAACCGGCCTGCGGATGCGCGAACTCGCGCGCCGCCCGGGTGATGCGCGTGCCGATCTCACCCTTTGTTTCGCGGATGCGGCGCATGATGTGTTCCAGCATCACCACCACGTCGTCGATCAACAATCCGACCGCGGCCGCCATCCCGCCCAGCGTCATCATGTTGAAGCTCATCCCGAAGATCTTCAGCAGCAAAGTGGTGATCGCGAGCGTCGCCGGCACCACCAGCAGCGCGACAAGGATCACCCGCGTGTTGCGCAGGAACAGGAACAGCACCACGCCGGCGAGCACGATGCCGACCAGGATCGCGTCGCGCACGCTGCCGACCGCGCCTCGCACCAGTTGGGTCTGGTCGTACCAGGCCGCGATCTTCACTCCGCGGGGCATCTGCGGGGCGTAATCGGCCAGCCTCGCCTTCACCGCGTCGACCATCTGGATGCTGTTGGCGGACGGTTGCTGGAACACCTGCACCAGGATCGCGGGCTGGCCATCCGCGACGGTGCGCACCCACTCGGGCTTGATGTCGCGCGTGACGGCGGCGACGTCGCCCACCCGCACCACGCCTTGGGGCCCGGCGCGCACGACCACGTCGCGCAATGCATCGACGCTGCCGGGCTGGTTGTTGGCGAGGATCAGGAACAGCTTGTAGTGATCGGCCAGTCTGCCCAACCCCGAGATGTCGGCTGCGCTGGCGACTGCGTGCTCAACGTCGGCGACGGAGAGATCCTGCGCGCGCAGCTTCCCGGGATCGATGTCGACATGCAGTTCGCCGATTCCTTGCCCTTGCACGTCCACCTTCGCGACGCCCTCGACGCCGCTGAGCAGCGGGACCAGCTGGTACTTCGCGAGATCGTGGAGTTGGGTCTGCGTCAGCGTCTTGCTGCGCAGGCTGTAGGCGATGACGGGCTCGGAAACGGTCGGGTCCATCCGCACCGCCTCGACGCGCGCACCGGCCGGCAACTCCGGAAGAATCCGGCTCATCGCGGCATTCACGTCGAGATAAGCCCGGCCCATGTCCGCGCCCCAATCGAAGTCCACGTTGATCTCGGCGCTGCCACGGCTGGTGACGGAATGGACATCGCGCACGCCGCGCACCGCGCGGATCGCTTCCGCGGCAGGCAGTGTCACCGCCACCGCCATCTGGTCGGCGGGGCGATCGCCGGCATCGATGCTGACGCGGATGCGCGGGAACGATACGTTCGGGAACAGCGCCACCGGCAAGCTGAAGACGGATATCAGTCCGCCCAGCGCGAGGACCAGGACCAGGAACAGCAAAGAACGGCGATGTGCCTGAAACCATGCGGCGATATTCATCGCGCCGCGGTTCCCTGCGACGCGCCGGACGCCGGCGCCGACGCGCGCACCGGGTCGCCATCGGAAACTTCATGGCTGCCGAGCGCGATCACCGGCGCCTGCGCGTCCAGCGCGCCCCGGACGCCGATCGGGCTGCCGTTCGGCGCGAGCACCTGCACGTCGACCCGCTTGGCCTTGCCGTGTTCGATCTGATAAACGAAGTCGCCCTGGTCGTCGTTTTGCAGGGCATCGCGCGGGACCGCCCAAGCCTTGAATGGCGTGGCGACGATGCTTCCGGACAACGCGGTGCCGGCCGGAAGCGACACCGGCGAATCGAGGGTCGCGATCACGTCAACGAGGTGCGATTGCGGGTCCACCGCATCGGCTACCATCGCGACGGTGCCGTGCAACGGTGGTGCGCCGCGGCCGGCGTAGACCGGCACGAGCGTGATGGACATGCCGGGGTTGATGTCGGCGGCCGTGCCCGGATCGACACCGAGTTGCGCCTCCATCGCCGAGGTCGGCGAGAGCTGCAGCAAGGCGGCGCCGGCGGCCACCCGCTCGCCGCGCTGCACCGCCAGCGCGGTGACGACGCCGGCGGCCGGCGCACGCAAGATGGTTGTCGTTTGTGCGCCGCCGAGCTTCGCCTGTGCATCCAGCGTCGCCCGCGCATCGACCAGTGCCTTGCGTGCGGCATCGAACTGCGCATTGGTTGCGAGTTTTTCCGAACGCAGGTGTTCGGTGCGGGTGAGTTCGTCGCGTGCGAGTTTCAATGCGCTTTGTGCCTGAAGGTAGGCGCTGTGCGTGGCGGGATCGGTTTCAAGCTCCAGCAAGGCCGCGCCGCGTTGGACGCGCTGGCCGGCGATCGCATGGACAGCGCGGATCTGCCCCGCTTGCGGCAGCGTCAACGTGAGGGCATTGCCTGTTCCGGCGGTGAGTTGGCCGAATGCCGCGATGTTCGCGCGGAAGGTCTGCATTTTCGGCAGCGCGGTGCCGACCGCGATCGCGGGTTGCGTTTCGGCATCCGGTGTGCCGGAAGAGCAAGCCGCCAGCAGGCAAAGCAGTCCGCCGATCACCAGCGCGTGCGGCTGGAAGGGGAATCTTTTTCCGTTCATGGGGGTCCGTTCGCGAGTCGCCGCTTCTGGAGCGCACGCGATGCGTCAGGCCAGTCGCCCACCAGCGCATCCAGCGCAATCGCGGTTTCGTGGGTGTTCTGGTCCAGCGCCAGCAAGGCGGTGTCGGCTGCCAGCGATTGCGTGCGCAGCGCGAGGTAGGTCGGCCAGTCCAGGCGTCCGGCCGCATAATTGGTGCGGGCATTCTTGCGCGCCAGTGCCAGTTGCGCGGCGTGCGCAGCCAACGCCGTGCGTTGCGTGCGGTCGTTTCGCAGATCCCCCACCAGGCGCTGCACGTCGTTGCGATCGGTCAACAGACGCGCCGCATATTGGTCGTGCAGTTGCCGGCGCGTCGCGCGTTCGATCGCGATGTTGCCGCGATTGCCATCGAACAGCGGCAGCGAAAGCGCGATCGAAAGACCCTCGCTGGAGATGTTGCTGTTGTCGCGCGCCTTCACGAACCCGACGGTGATCGCCGGGAATTGCGCGAGGATGGCGGCGCGCAGCTTTGCATCCTGCGCGCGGTAGCCGGCCTGCAGCGCCAGCAGGTCGGGGCGCCGCACCGTCATGTCGTCGAGTGCCCGCCTTGCTTCCCGAGCGTCAGGGTCGACCGCAAAGGGGCCGCCGGCCAGGTGCAACGGCACGGAAGCATCGAGACCCAGCAGGTCGTGGAGATCGTGCTCGGCCGAGTCGAGCTGGCGTCGTGCATCGCCGAGCAGGTTGGCGACGTCGGACGCCGCATTCAGGCCGGTGCTGGCGGTGTCGTACGTGAGGTCGCCCGACCGCAACGCGCGGGCGATCGCGGCTTGCATCGGTGCCAGCGCGGACTGCTCCTGCTCAAGCCGGCTCACCAACTGGTATTGGTAGTACACGCGATCGAACAGGGTTCGCGCCTGCGCGATCGCCTGCCATTCGCTCCACAACAGATCGAGATCGACCTGGCGAGCGCCGGCCCGTGCCGATTCCACCCGCGCCGAACGCGTGATCAGGTTGCCGAGATCGAACGTCAGCCCGGCCGTGTAGGCATCGGTGGTGCCCGGGGGATAATCGCCCGTCGGGCGATCGTGCTCGTAGTTCAGCTGCGGGTCCGGCAGGAGACCCGCCGCGTAGGCCTGCGCATGGGCCACGCCCGCTGCGTCGCGCTGGACTATCAGGTGCGGATCATTGGCGACCGCGAGCATCGCGATCTCGGTGACGTCGAGGCCGTTCGACGGATCGAACGGATACGCACGCAGCGCAGGCGTCGGCATCGAAGCGGCGGGCACCGTGATGTCCTCCACCCGCTTTGGTCCACGGCTGCTCGCCAGCGGCAGCGGATGGAACACGGCGCAGCCGGCCAGTGTTGTGAAGGCGATTGGCAGGAGCGTGCGAAACAGGCGCGCCTCGAAATCGGGCATGCCGGCAAGGTGCCAGCCCACACTTAGGTGGCGCTTAGGATCGTCGGTCGTGGGATTGTGCGGTGGGCGTTGTCAAGCAAGCTTGACAACATAGGAATCGCCCTCTAACCTCGTGTGTCAAGTCAACTTGACACGATGAACATGTCCGAAGCGAGCCTGGGGAGACGGATTTCGATGGACAGGATGAACGAGTGGCCCAAGTGGCAGCGCTGGAGCGTCTGGCTGACGAGCTGGGCGCTGTATCTCGGCGGCATGGCATTGCTGCTGATGTTCCGAAGCTTCGTGGTGCAGGGCCTCGCGCTGGCGGTGCTGTGCGTGGGCCTGGTGCTGCTCACGTATTCGTCCAAGGCCGTGCTCAACGAGCGCATGCGCAAGGTGGACCGCTGGTACGTGCGCGTGCTGTTGCCGACTTTCATCGTCTACATGGTGCTGATGTTGAACGTCTGGCCGATGTATTCCCGTATCGAGGTGCCGTGGCTGAGGATCGTCGTGGTGCTGCTGCCGACGCTGCCGCTGGCCGTCGTGGTGTGGGCGATGATGCGGTACATGGCG
>DASSNH010000262.1:0-6049 GCA_035701405.1 Rhodanobacteraceae bacterium | reverse complement strand
TTCGCGCCCCTGGTGGAAGCGGCATGTTCCGTTGAACTCGGGACCACGCCGGGGACGCCCGATGGAAGGCCGGCGGCGGCGTAGATCCAGGCGTCGCAAAGCTACTTGACAATCATTCGCATTCGTATTCCAATGGCGCCCCCGAGGGTTCGCCATGTACGTCTGCATCTGCAAAGCCGTCTCCGATCACGACATCCGCCGCGCGGTTGCCGACGGCGCGCGCTGCTTCGAAGACGTGCAGGCGCGGACCGGCTGCGCCACCTGTTGCGGCTGCTGCGAACCCGAGGCTCGCCAAGTGTTCGAGGCGAGCCTCGACGCCGTGCAGCCGGCCCTGCCCGTCGCGGCCTGAGAACTATTCCTGCGATCGTCCCCGGGCGCGGCACCGCTGGATTTCTCTTCGCCTTGTGGCCGCTTGGTAAACGGCACCGAAACGTCCTTCCATGGGCCGACTTTGCACAACAGCCGCCTTGAAGTGGCGTCGGCGCTATAGTCGCGAGTGCCGTTTCATTCCGGGAGTACACCATGCAAGGCGATGCCAAGGTCATCGAGTTCCTCAATCGCGTGTTGTGCAACGAGCTGACCGCGATCAACCAGTACTTCGTGCATTACCGGATGTACGACAACTGGGGGTTCCAGGAACTCGCCGAACACGAGCGCGCCGAATCGATCGACGAGATGAAGCATGCCGACCGGTTGATCGAGCGCATCCTGTTCCTCGAGGGACTCCCGAACCTGCAGAAGCTCAACAAGCTGCTGGTGGGCCAGAATCCGAAGGAAGCGATCGAGTGCGACCTGAAGCTCGAGCGCGCGGCGCGGTCGGACCTGCGCGAGGCGATCGCACACTGCGAATCGATCGGCGATTACGTCAGCCGCACGCTGTTCGCCGACATCATGCATTCCGAAGAAGAACACATCGACTGGCTGGAAACCCAGCTCGGCCTGGTCGAACAGGTTGGCCTGGAACGCTACCTGCAGACGCATATCCGCAGCTAGCGTCCGATGAATCGTCATTCCGGAATGCGTCGGCGGCGGGCAATGCCCGCCCCATGCGAACCGGGGTTGGGCGGAGACTGTCCGCGGACCAGCACGGGAGCGCAGATGGCGCAGTCGGACCGCGCCCACGTCACGGGCAGTTCGGGATGACGCGTCTGTTTCCTGGAAGGCACGCCAAGGCGAGCGTTCGCTGCTACGGCCGCTTGTAACGTTCCCTCAGCGCTGCCGCGGCGTTCGCGTAAAGCTGCTCCAGCGCGGCGACGCTGTCCACCGGGTTCGCGAGCGTGCCGCTGCGGGCGGCCTCTTCCACTTGCCGGGCGCGATTGGCCAGGGGCATGGCGCCGAGGTTCGCGCTCGACGACTTCAGCGAATGCGCGAGCTTGCCGACCTCGGTGCTGTCGCCGCGCGCGGCCGCCTCGTGCAGGTTGCGCATCCGGGTATCGCCGTCGCGCAAATAGGCATCCACCAGCGTCGCCAACTCGTCGCCCATGATGTCTTCGAGGTCGACGAGCGTTGCGGTGTCCAGGGTGTCGGGCGGGGATGCGGTGTGCATGGCGGGTGCGGAAGCCTTCGATGGGGGCGCGGGGGGATCTTGCGGCACGGGATCGTCCATGGCCGGGGCGGTGTTTGGCGCATGCTGCATCCAGCGCGACAGCGTCTGTTCCAGGAGCTGGCGGTCCAGCGGCTTGGACAGGTAGTCGTCCATTCCGGCCTGCAGGCAGCGTTCGCGGTCGCCGGACATCGCGTGCGCGGTCATCGCGATCACGGGCGTACGGGTCTTGCCCTGCTCGGCCTCGATTTCGCGCAGCCTGCGGGTCGCGCTGTAGCCATCGAGCACCGGCATCTGGCAGTCCATCAGGACCATGGCGTACGGCTGTTCCCGCAGGCGGTCGAGCGCCAGTTCGCCATTGTCGGCGACATCCACCGTCAGGCCGAGGCGCTCCAGGAGTTTCCGGGCAACCTTCTGGTTGACCGGATGGTCCTCGACCAGCAACACCTTGCCGGCGAGCGGCAACCCGTCGAGGGCGGGGCCCGAAGGCAAGGCGGGCACCGTCAGGACCGGCTGCGACCGTGCCTGGGCGCCGAGCCCGAACGCGCTGCGCACGCCCTGTCGTATCGCCGCGTCCGTGGCGCCCGACGGCGCCAGCACGACCCTGGCGTCGGGTGCGTTGTCCAATCCGAGCGCCATCAGCCGCAGCGAATCGAGCTGGCGGTCGGCCAGCACGCTGCGCAGGAGCTTGCCGGCATCGCCGGTCGCGCTCTCGCCGTCGATGATCAGGATGTCGAATCCGAACGCGCGGCCCAGCGGCGCGGCCTGGCGGACGCGGTTGAGCGCACTCGTCGTGTCGGCGACCTGGGCGGCGTCGAGTTCCAGGGCTGCCAGCAGCGGCAGGATGTGCTGGGCGCGCTGCGGACTGGCAACCAGCAGGGCGCGTGACCCGGCGATGTGCTGTTGCGGGCCGGCGATGTCGCCGGGCGCCTTCTCGAACGGGATCGTGAACCAGAACACCGAGCCGCGGCCGGGTTCCGAGCGCACCCCGATCCGGCCGCCCATCAGGTCGACCAGTTTCTTGCAGATCGTGAGGCCCAGGCCCGTGCCGCCGTAGCGTCGCGTCACCGAGGCGTCGGCTTGGGTGAACGGCTGGAACAAACGCGCCGCTGCGTCGGCGGCGAGGCCGATGCCGGTGTCGCGCACGGCGAACAGCAGTTCGTGCTGGGTGGCGGTCTCGTTGCGGCGGCTGACCCGCACCGAAACGCCGCCGCGCTGGGTGAACTTGATCGCGTTGCTCATCAGGTTGGTCAGGATCTGACGGATCCGCATCGGATCGCCGCGTACCACCGGCCGGACGTCCGGGTCCACCACCGAGCGCATCGCGAGGCCCTTGGCTTCGGCCGGCTTTTCCAGCAGGCGCTTCACGCTGTCGACCAGCTCGCGGATGTTGATGCTCACCGACTCGAGCACGAGCTTGCCGGCTTCGGCCTTGGAGTAGTCGAGGATGTCATCGACGATCCGCAGCAATTCCTTGGCCGAGGCGTTGGCGGTGACCAGGTATTCGCGTTGGCTCGGCGAAAGGTCGGTGCCGAGCACGATGTCCAGCAACGGCAGAATGCCGTTGAGCGGCGTGCGGATCTCGTGGCTCATGCTCGCCAGGAATTCGCTCTTGGCGAGCATCGCGGCTTCCGCGGACACCTTGGCCGCGAGCAGTTCGCGCTGCACGCCACGCAGCGAACTCAGTTCCGCCTGCGCGGATGCGAGGCGGGTCCGCATCGCCACGTCCACCGGGTCCTGCAGCGGCATGGTCGTCACTGCACGCGCGCGTTCGCTGGGCGGCGTCCGCACCAGCCAGATCAGGATCAGTGCCACCAGCAGCAACACCCAGAGCACGACAACGTGCGGAAACGCCACCCACAGCGCAGCGACGGCGCCGGCGGCGACCAGCGCGAGGCTGCCCGTGACGCGCGACCACGAGACCAGGCTTCCGTCGCGCGGACTCGCCACGATCAAGGTCCTCCGGCGCGGAATGCCTGGTCGAGCGTGGCAACGGGGGGCTGGAAGTAGTTGCCCTGCAGCAGGTCGACACCGGCCGTTTGCAGCCGCTCGGCGCGCGCGACCGCGTCGACCTGCGGGGCAATGACGCGCAACTGGCGCGAATGGGCGGCCGCCACGATGCGCTCGAGGTCGCCATCGCCAACGTCGGGCGCAAGCTTCACGAAGTCGAGCGGCAGGTCATCGAGCAGCCCCGCCGCGACGGCTCCGGCGTCGATGCCGGCCAGCGAGAGGCGCGCACCGGCCTGCTGGAGCGCGCGTGCGAGCTCGGCCCAGGCATCCGGACTGGCGTGCGCTTCCTCGCAGCGGAACTCCAGTACCAGCACGCCCGTTCCGATGTCCTCGGTGAGGCGGGCGGCAAACTGTTCGCGGCGCACGCCCTCCTGCCACCCGCGCAGCGACTGGCTGGCGAACAGACATACCGGCTCGCCCTCCTGCTGCCGTTCCTCGAGGATGCCGATGCAGCGCTCAACTACCCATGCGTCCACCGCCCCAATCGTTCCGGCGCGGATCGCCGCCGGAACCAGTTCGGCGGCGAGGAACTCGCGGCCGTCGTGGCGCAGGCGCAGCAGCGCCTGGTAATGCGGCGCGGCCGCTCCACGGATCGGGATGATCGGCTGGAATGCGAGGTCGAACGCACCATTGTCCAGCGCCGATTCGATGCGTTGCGTGATCGTGTCGGTGCCGGATGCAAGCCTGGAATGTGCGGCGATGCCGTCGGGGCTCACCCGCGCGGCCCGCAGCGTGTGTTCCACCGCCGCCAGCGCGATCGCGGATTCGCTGGTATCCGGGTCGAAGCCGCAGGCGGCGAATGCCAGCCGTACCGCCGAAGCCTGGGCGCCGAAGCGCTGGTCGCGGGCTGCGGTTGCCAGTTCACCGGCCAGTGCCAGCAGCTCCCGCTCGTTGCGCGCCGGCGCGAAGATCAGGAACCCGGCCTGGCCATGGCGCGCGGTCATCGCGCCGGCGCGGGCATTGCGCACGATGAATTCGCCGATTTGCGTCAGCAATTGGTCGAAGCCGATGAGACCGAGTCGGGTGCGCAGCGTCGCGGCGTTTTGCACCTCGATCGCGAGCAGGCCGCCGGGCGCCGCGTAGCCGCCCCCGGCGGCAAGGTGTTCGGACAATGCATCCAGCACTTGCATGCGTTCGTGGAGGCCGGTCGTCGCGTCCCGGCGGCGCTTGCGCCGGCTGCGCGAGGCGGCGGCGCGCGCGCGCCGTACCCGGTTGGTGACGGCGGCGACCAGGTGTGCGGGACGGATCGGCTTCATCAGGAAATCGTCGCCGCCGGCATCCAGCGCCGCGAACTGGCGGTCCTCGTCCTGGTCGCCCGACAGGAACACGATCGGTGTGTTGACGTAGCCTTCCCGCTCCCGCACCAGTGCGGTCAGCTCGAAACCGTCGCAGTCCGGCATGTTCAAATCGAGCAGCAGCAGGTCGGGCTGGAAACGGTCCAGTTCTTCCAGCACCGCCAGCGACTCGCCGAGAACCCGCGTCTCCATGCCGGCCCTGCGCAGGATCGCCTGGGCGAACAGGGCCTGCGGCGCGTCGTCGTCGACGATCAGGATCCGGTAGGGCAATTCCTGGTCGACCATCGCGAGTTCGAGCGCCGCCGCGACGGCGTCGCCGGGCGCCGCCGGCATCGCGAGGCAGCGGTCTGCACCGGCGCGCAGCGCACGCAAGCGGAGTTCGACGTCGGGTTCGCGCAACAGCACCAGCAGGCGGACGCGGTGGGCCGGATCGCGACGGGCATCGCGCAGCACCGGCGTCAATGCCTCGAGCGGCGTCCGTGCGTCCGCGGCGACCACCGCGAGGTCGGGCGGCGCGCTGCGCAACTGCTCGGCCAGGTCCTCCACGCGCTCGACCAGCGCCACGTCGCAGCCCTGCTGGTCGAGCCGCACCATCAATTCATTCACCAGCGGATCGTCGTCGTTGACGATCCGCACGCGCGGACCGCGTGCGGGTTCGGGCAATGGAACCTGCGGCGATGGGCTGGCGACTTCGGGGGCGTCCGCCGTGGGCGCGGCGTCTTCGTCTTCGCCGGCGACGAGACCGAGCTGCACGCGGTAATTCGCCGGCGGCACTTCGCAGCGCGGGAACGGAGCCTTGGCGGCGGCCGGCGTCGCGTCCTGCGTCCATGCCGGCGGGCTGGGCGCCGTGGACACCTGCTGCAAATGCGGGCGCAGGCTGTCGAGCAATGCATCGATCCTGGCATTGCTGGCCGCATCCGGAACATCGTGCGCGGCGAGCGCGGGCGCCAACGCCGATTCCAGCGCCAGCAACCGCTCACCCGTCTCGAGCATGCCGTAGCGGCCGCAGGTGCCCGCCAACTGCGCGATCTCGTCGTGCAGCGATCGCAGCACGTTGCAATCCCATCCGGCACGGCACTGCGCGCGCGCGCGCCGAAGCAGCGTACGCAGGCGTTGCGGAAGATGGCGGCGAAATGCCGCCTGCAGTTCCGCATCGGGATTCTGCCGGGCCAACAGCGATGCCATGAGGACTCCCCGCTAC
>DASSNH010000261.1:0-6000 GCA_035701405.1 Rhodanobacteraceae bacterium | reverse complement strand
GATCCCTGAAACGCCAGGTCGGGATCCGGGCCGCGCGCCTGCGCGAGATTGGCGATCGTGATGTAGAACCGTTGGGCTTGGGTCAAGTTCGGGCTCCGGGGAACGCACGAAGGCGGGAGGGAACGGACGATCAATGATGCCGTGATCGGGCGCGACGTGCCATCCGTGCCGCAAGTCATGCCCGAGCGTGCCGCCCCGCAAGCATCTTGCGAACTCGCCGCGTCCCCGGATCAAGTCCGGGGCAGGCTTTTTCGCGTCTGGCGTTGTTGCGGCTCCTCGCCATAGCGCCCGCCATGACTCGTCGCCGCGCCTGGGGAACCTCTGGTCAATTCCGTCACTCGTCATCCCGGCGAAAGCCGGGACCCAGTGACTTTCACGCAACGTACTGAAATGCAAAGTCGCTGGGTCCCGGATATCGCTTCGCGATTCCGGAATGACGAGCAAAATCAGAGATTCCCTAGTAAGTCAGCCGCAAGAACCTGCCGGCGACTTCATCAAGCTCCTTGCAAGGCGGCACACTCCGTGACTTTCCGCAGTGGTTCGCGGGGCGGAATGCCGGTATAGCAGGGCCGTCCATGCCACCACACGAGGGACGCAGCATGTCATCCATGATTCGCAAGGCCGTTCTGGCAGGTTGCGCGGTGCTTGCCGGCGCGGGATTGGCCGCCTGCTCGCAGTCCCCGTCGCCCCCCGCCGCGCCGGGTGAGCCGTCGACGCCTGCATCGTCCACCGGCGCCACGCCGGCACCTGCGCCCGCGACTTCGAATGCCGTCGCCTCCACGGGCGCCAATGTCGAAGGCACGCGCCTGTTGCGCTTCCCCGACGTGTGCGGCGATCGCGTGGTGTTCACATACGCGGGCGATTTATGGACCGCCTCCACGCAAGGCGGCACCGCGACGCGCCTGACCGCCGGGCCGGGCCTGGAAATGGCCGCGCGCTTCTCGCCGGACTGCAGGCAGATCGCGTTCAGCGGCCAGTACGGCGGCGACAGCCAGGTGTACGTGGTGCCCGCGGGCGGCGGCGAGCCAAAACAGTTGACGTTTTATCCCGCGATGGGGCCGTTGCCACAGCGCTGGGGTTTCGACAACCAGGTGTATGGCTGGACGCCGGACGGAAAATCCGTGTTGTTCCGCTCGTGGCGCGACTCGCGCAACATCTCCGATCCGCGCGTGTACACCGTGGCCGTCACGGGCGGTCTGCCGAGCGTGCTGCCGATGCCGCAATCGGGCACCGCGCGCTTCTCGCCCGACGGCAAGCAGATGGTGTACTCGCCCAAGTTCCGCGACTTCCGCGACTGGGACCGCTACTCGGGCGGCTGGGCGCAGGATCTTTTCATCTACGACTTCGCCTCGAAATCGGCGAAGAACATCACCAACGATCCCAACACCGATCGCGACCCGGTGTGGATCGGCAAGAGCATCTATTTCCTGTCCGATCGTGGCCCACACCTGAACCTGTATCGCTACGACACGACGGACGGCAAGACCACGCAACTGACGAATTACCAAACCGACGACGCGCGCTGGGCCAGCGGCGATGCGGCCGGGCAGATCGTGTACGAAGTCACCGGCACGCTGCACGTCTACGACACCCGCAACGGCAGCGATCGCGCGCTGACCATCCACGTGCCGAGCGACCTGGTCGCCTCGCGGGCGTCCGAGCGCAGTGTGAAGAAATACGTCGAGGATTACGCGCTCAGCCCGAACGGCAAGCGCGCCGCGTTCACCGCGCGCGGCGATGTCTTCAGCGTGCCGCTGGAACACGGCATCACGCTTGACCTCACCCACACCCCGGGCGCGCACGAACGCGAAGTGTCATGGTCGCCCGACGGCAAGCGCGTCGCCTACATCTCGGACCAGAGCGGCGAGGAAGAGGTGTGGGTGCGCGATGCCGACGGCACGAACCCGGTGATGCTGACGAAGGGCGTGATCGGCCGCCTGTACAACACGCAATGGTCACCCGACGGCAAGCACATCGCGTTCGTGGATTCCAGCAACCGCATCCACGTGATCGGCAGCTCGGCCGGCGCGAACGACCAGGTGGTCGCGCAGGATCCCGGCCAATCGCGGCGCGATTATGCGTGGTCGCCGGGCGGGCATTACCTCGCCTATTCGTTGACCGACAAGGACACCCAGTTGTCGCGGCTGTACGTGTACGACCTCGCTTCCGGCAAGGCGGTCGAACTCGGGCGCGCGTCCGCCGACGCCAGCGCGCCGGCCTTTTCGCCCGACGGGAAATACCTGTTCTTCGTCGGCGATCGCGAGTGGTCGCCGCAGTTCTCCAGCGTGGAGCTGGATTACGCGACCAACCGCACCACCCAGATCCTCGCCTACGCCCTGCGCAAGGATGTCGACGATCCGTTCGCGCCGCGCAATGACAGCGCGGCCGCCGAAGACGAGGACGACAAGGACGCAGCCGGAAAAGACAAGGACAAGGGTGACGACAAGCGGCCGAAGCCGGCTTCCGAAGTCAACGACAAGATCGATTTCGACGGCATCGAGCAACGCCTGGTGCGCGCGCCGATCGATCCCGACAACATCCCCTGGGTCGCGGTCACGCCCAAGGCGATCCTGTACGCGACCACCGGCGCGCCCTTCCTCGGGCGCGAAGGCGCGGTGCCGCTGAAGGTGCATGCGTGGTCGTTCAAGGAACGCAAGGACAGCGACGTCTACACCTGGAAACCCGAGGGCGGCGGTGGCGAAGGCGGTGGCGGCGCGGCCCCGCTGGCATTGTCGCCGGACGGTTCGACGCTGCTGGTGCACGACGGCGACGACTACAAGCGGATCGACCTCGACGCATCCAAGCCCAAGCCCAGGGACGTGAAGCTGGACGGCCTGTTCATGCGCGTCGATCCCAAGGCCGAATACGCCGAGATCTTCAACGACGTGTGGCGGCGTTATCGCGACTATTTCAGTGTCACCAACATGAACGGTTACGACTGGAATGCGATCCGCGCCAAGTACGAGCCGTTGCTCCAGTACGTCGGCGACCGCACCGACCTCAACTACGTGCTGGGCGAAATGGTCGCCGAGTTGTCCAACTCGCACACCTACATCGCCGGCGGCGACCTGGGGCTGCCGGACAAGCCGCACGTCGGCCTGCTGGGTGCGGACTTCAAGCTGGATGCCGCGAGCGGCCGTTACCAGGTCGCCGATGTCTTCCCCGGGGAAAACGACGAGCCGCGCTACCGTTCGCCGTTGACCGAAGTCGGCGTGGACGTGAAGCCGGGCGACTACATCCTCGCGATCAACGGCACGGCGCTGACCGCGGACGAAAATCCGTACCGGCTGCTCAGGATCGCGCCGGGACAGATGGTGCAGCTACTTGTCAATTCGCGGCCGAGCACCGATGGCGCCCGCACGGTGCTGGTGAAACCGATCGGCAGCGAGACGGACCTGCACTACTACGACTGGGTGCGGTCCAATCGCGAGTACGTCGCCAAGGCCAGCGATGGCCGGATCGGCTACCTGCACATCCCGGACATGGGCGTCGATGGCGCGCGCGAATTCATCAAGTGGTACTACCCGCAAATGCGCAAGCCGGGCCTGATCATCGACGTGCGCGACAACGGGGGCGGCTTCATGTCGCAGACGATGATCGAACGGCTGTCACGCAAGCTGCTGGCCTACAACTACACGCGCGGCAGTTCGATCACCGGCACCTATCCCGGTGCGGTGCCGCTTGGCCATCTGGCGGCGCTCAGCAACGGCACCACCGCGTCGGACGGCGACATCTTCTCGTACATGTTCAAGCAGGCGAAACTGGGGCCATTGATCGGCACCCGCACCTGGGGCGGCGTGGTCGGCATCAGCGGGCTCGGGCCGTTGATCGACGGCGGCGACGTGTTCGTGCCGCAGTTCGCGGCCATCGTCGGCCTCGACGGCAAGTACGCGGTCGAGGGCCACGGCGTCGAACCTGACATCGTGGTGAAGGAAGACGTGGCGCAGCAACTTGCAGGCAAGGATCCGCAGCTCGACAAGGCGATCGAGGTGCTTGAGAAGGAGATCCAGGCGCATCCGCTGAACCTGCCGCCGCAGCCGCCCGGCCTGGACAAGGCGCCGCCGCACATGCGGCCAAAGGCCGCAGCGAGCGCCGCGCCGGCGGGCTGATACAGCGTGCGCGTCCCATCGCGGGGCGCGCGTTCTTCGCTGGTGCCGGCTGCGGCCCGGCGCCATGGATCGCCGAACGGGCGGCGCGCTGCCTGGCTGACGCTCAGCGGCGCAGGGCGTTGAGCGCGTCGGCGGCATCCCGCAAGGAAGCCGCCGCGGAGAGCGGTGCGGCGCCATGCGCGATCACGCCCAGGCATGGCGCGGCGATCGCGCGGTTCAGTGTCACAAGGTTTTCCTTGGGACGTGCCATGTCCGGGTCGATGCGGTTGCCGATCCAGCCGATCAGTTCGCAATCGTCGGCATGGATCGCACGCGCGGTGAGCTGCGCGTGATTGAGGCAACCCAGCTTGAGTCCCACCACCAGGATCACCGGCAGCCGCAGGTGCCGGGGTATCGCATTGGCGCGCAGTGAGTCGGAGATCGGTGCCAGCCAGCCGCCCACGCCTTCGACCACCACGGCGTCGGTGGCGAGGGCGATGGTGTCGTAGGCATCCTCGATCGGCGGCATCGTGACCTCCCGCTCGACCTCGGCGGCGGCGATGTGCGGCGAGATCGGCGGCGCGAACGCGAACGGATTGCAGTCCTCGTAGCGATCGGGTTTTGGATCACTGGCCTCGATCAGCGCCAACGCATCCTCGTTGCGAAGGCCTTCCGGCGTGGATTCGCAGCCGCTCGCGACCGGCTTCATGCCGGTGGCGCGCAATCCTGCTGCACGCAATGCGTGCAGCAGCGTGCAGGCCGCGCGCGTCTTGCCGATGCCGGTGTCGGTGCCGGCGATGAACACCCCTGTTGCCTTCATGTTGGAAGCCTCTTTGCCAGCCGCTTGCGATAGAAATGGATGATCGGGCCAAGCAGCCCGAGCAGGAAATAGGCGAATCCCGGAAGACCGTCCACGGCGCCCATGTTCGGGGGCAGCGCCAGCGCCATAAGCGTCGACAGCAGCCCGACGGCGGCAACATAGCCCCACAGCACCACCCGCAGGCGCGGACTGACCGGCTGGGGGCCGCCGTTTCGTGCGGCGACGCGGACGCCGTGCCAGTACAGCGTCGCCAGCGTGCCTGCCATGCAGGCGAACGACAGGCCGTAGCAGACGAACAGCGCCGCGGTGTCACCGATGGCGTTGCCCGGCGCGCTCGTGAAGTCCGACGAGAGCGCCCCGCCGGTGACGCTGCTGAACAAGCCCGCGAACACGAGGTGCAACGGGAACACGAAGATCAGCGCGAAGAACACCAGCAGCAGCGACAGCCACATGCTGGTGCCATCGATCAGCCGCACGGTGTCGCGCCAGCGCACGTGGCCGAACCAGAAGAACGCCAATTGCCCGAAGCACGCGGCGAAGGCCGGGATGCCGCGCAGCGCGTGTTCGAGGGCCGCGACGTTCCGCGGCAGGCTGCCGCCGCTGATGATCAGCAGGGTGATCGCGAATGCGAAGGCGCCGTCGACGAAGTTGTCGAGCCGCGCGCCCTCCGCAGGTTCGCGTCCCGCGTCCGCTTCGGCTGGCGATGGCGGCTCCGGCATCGCGCGATAATAGAGGGAATCGCAATCCGTTCGTTCAAGCGGACGCGCAGGGGCTGCGCGCCGCTTAACTCAAAGCGCTTCTCGCGCGAGGGAGTCAACATGTTCGAAGCTGCACCGATCACCGCCACTGACAAAGCCGGCGTGTATGCCGAGCTGGCCCAGCAGGCCGAAGGCCTGCTGCACGGCGAGACCAACCTCGTCGCCAATGCCGCCAATTTCGCGGCGCTGGTCTTCTACGCGCTGCCTGACATCAACTGGTGCGGGTTCTATTTCCTCGACGGTGGGGAACTGGTGGTGGGGCCTTTCCAGGGCAAACCGGCCTGCATCCGCATCGCCATGGGGCGCGGGGTGTGCGGGATCGCCGCCGAAACCC
>DASSNH010000260.1:0-13675 GCA_035701405.1 Rhodanobacteraceae bacterium | reverse complement strand
GATGCGCCGAGCAATCCACTCCCTCCGCCACTCGCCGCTGATCGCTTTACACTGTGGGCAGGTCAACAGCGCGAGGTGTGCCATGGACGACAAGCGCAAACCGAAAGTGGAACCCTACAAGGGACCTGCCGGTGGATGGGGCTCCCTGAAATCCGTCGGCAGCATCCTGGCGCGGGAGAAGGCACCGCTCAGGACCGCGCGCGAGCTGATGCGGCAGAACAAGGCCGACGGTTTCATGTGCGTGTCCTGCGCGTGGGCCAAGCCCGCCGACGCGCATCCCTTCGAGTTCTGCGAGAACGGCGCCAAGGCCACTGCCTGGGAACTGACCAGCGAAACGACCGGACCGGATTTCTTCGCCGAGCACACGCTCACGGAGCTGCTCGGCTGGACCGACCACGAACTGGAGCGGCATGGGCGGCTGACGCAGCCGATGCGCTACGACCGCGCCACCGACACGTACATGCCATGCGAGTGGAGCGAGGCTTTCGCGGCCATCGGTGCGGAGCTGAAGAAGCTCGACCCGAAGTCCACGGTGTTCTACGCGTCCGGCCGGGCCTCGCTGGAAACCAGCTACATGTACGCGCTGTTCGCGCGTCTGTACGGCCACAACAATCTGCCGGACAGCTCCAACATGTGCCACGAGACCACCGGCACGGCGCTCAAGAAGAGCGTGGGTTCGCCGGTCGGCACGGTGACGCTCGATGACTTCGACAAGACCGATTGCGTGTTCTTCTTCGGCCAGAACGTCGGCTCAAACAGTCCGCGGATGCTGCATTCGCTGCAGCATCTTTCGCAGCGCGGCGTGCCGATCATCACCTTCAATCCGCTGCGCGAGCGTGGACTCGAAAGCTTCAAGAATCCCCAGAACCCGGTGCAGATGCTGGGGGGCAAGGCCACGCCGATCAGCTCGCAATACCACCAGGTGAAAGCCGGTGGCGACATCGCGGCGATCATGGGGATCTGCAAGGCGCTGTTCGCGTTGGACGACGAATCAGTCGCGCAGAACCTGCCGCGCGTATTGGACCATGAGTTCATCGCGCAGCATACGCATGGTTTCGAGGAATTCGCCGTTTCCGTTCACTCGCACGAGTGGGACGCGATCGAACGGGCAGCCGGACTGGAACGTGCCGCGCTGGAAGAGGCCGCGCGTGTGTACGCACAGTCGCACGCCGCGATCGGCATCTACGGCATGGGACTCACCCAGCACCATTTCGGCGAACACAACCTGCACATGATCGCCAACCTGCTGCTGTTGCGCGGCAACGTCGGCAAGCCCGGCGCCGGCCTGTGCCCGGTGCGCGGGCATTCCAACGTGCAGGGGCAGCGTACGGTCGGCATCGCCGACGATCCGAAGCTGGTGCCGCTGGACCGGCTCGCCGAGCAGTATGGTTTCGAACCGCCCCGCGAGCCGGGCATGAAGACCGTGCAGGTTTGCGAAGGCGTGTTGAAAGGGACGGTGCACGCGTTCATCGGGCTCGGCGGCAACTTCCTGCGCGCGGTCCCCGACAGTCCGCGGGTGGAAGAGGCCTGGAGCAGGCTGCGGCTGACCGTGCAGATCGCGACCAAGTTGAACCGTTCGCACCTCATCAACGGCGAGGTCGCCTACCTGCTGCCTTGCCTGGGACGGATCGACCTGGATGTGCAGAACGGCAAGCCCCAAGTGGTGAGCGTCGAGGATTCCACCAGTTGCATCCACGGCTCGTTCGGCAAGCACAAGCCGATCAGCGACGCCTTGCTCTCGGAACCGCGGATCGTCGCGGAAATGGCGAAGGCGACGCTGGCATCGAACCCGAACGTGCCGTGGGACGAATGGGTCAACGATTATTCGAAAGTGCGCGACGCGATCGAGCAGACCTATCCCGAGCAGTTCAAGGACTTCAACAAGCGCATGTTCAGCCCCGGCGGGTTCCACCGGCCCAATGCCGCACGCCATCGCCAGTGGAAGACCGAGAGCGGCAAGGCCAATTTCATTTCGCCGCCGACCTTGAGCGCGACCGGATTCGAGGACGCGCCCGACCGGTTGCGACTCGTGACCCTGCGGTCCAACGGCCAGTTCAACACCACGGTGTATTCGAACGACGACCGGTTCCGCGGCGTGCACGGCACCCGCATGATCGTGTTCATGAATCCGGCCGATATCGCGCATTTCAAGCTGCGCGACGGGCAGGAAATCACGCTGGTGTCGGACGCGGGCGACGACGTCCACCGCGAAGTGAGCGGCCTGCGCGTGGTCGGCTACGACATACCGCAGGGCTGTATCGGCGGCTACTACCCCGAGTGCAACGCGCTGATCCCGTACTGGCACCATGCGCAGGAGAGCAAGACGCCGGCCGCGAAGTCGGTGCCGGTGCGGATTGTCGTTTGATCCATGTCGCTGCGCGAGAGGCGGGCTTGGGCCGAGCGCGCAGCGCCCGCGAAGAGGCGAGCAAGCACGTCCTGTGCGAGTAGTTCGTAGTGCCGGACCCTCACCCCAACCCCTCTCCCGGCGGGAGAGGGGTTTCAGATTCACGCCGCGATTGCCATTCCCCCTGCGATCTGCCCGTGGGCTTGCGCCATCGCAGCTTCGCGCTGCTCCGCGCCCAGGTTCAATCCCTCCGCGCGCACAAATTCGACGTCGGTGATGCCGATGAAGCCGAACACGTGCTTCAGGTAGCTTTCCTGGAAATCGATCGCGGATGCCGGACCTTCGCTGTAGATCCCGCCGCGCGCCGAAGCGACGATCACGCGCTTGCCGCCGGCGAGGCCTTCCGGACCGCTTTCGGAATAGCCGAACGTCTTGCCCGCGATCAGGATGCGGTCGATCCACGCCTTGAGCTGGCTGGGAATGGTGAAGTTGTACATCGGCGCACCGATGACCACGATGTCGGCGCCGAGAAATTCGTCCAGGATCTCGGCGTTGCGGCTGACGCACGGATGTCCGTCTGCCAGCGCCGGCGTGAAGTGCGGAAGGGTCTGCGCCGCCAGGTCGCGGTAGGCGACCTCGAGGTCGCGATGCTCCCTGCGCAGGCGCGCGACGATTGCCGCGCTCAGCGACCGCGAAGCGGAATTTTCGCCGAGGACGCTGGAATCGATGTGCAGCAGTTTCATGATGGCTTCCGGATGGAGCCGCATGGTGCGGCGACCCGCAAACGATAGGCTCCAGGCGCGGCTTCGATAAGATGCCGCAATCCGAACGCATCGTTCGCCGTGGAGAACGCCGTGCCCGCCGCCAATGGGTCGTTGCCGGATCTCAACGATTTCTATTTTTTCGCCGCGGTGGTCGAGCACGGCGGCTTCTCGGCCGCCAGCCGCGCCTTGAACGTGCCGAAATCGCGGCTCAGCAAGCGGGTGTCCCAGCTCGAGGACAAACTCGGTGTCCGGCTGTTGCAGCGGACCACCCGCAAGATCGCGGTGACCGAAGCTGGCGAGCGTTTCTACCGTCATTGCCAGGGCATGCTCGCCGAGGCGCGGGCGGCGACCGAAGCGGCCGCCGAGCTCGCGGGGGAGCCGCGTGGCGTCGTGCGGATCAGTTGCCCGGTCTCGGTCGCGCAAAGCCTGCTTGCCCGGCACCTGCCGGTTTTCCTCGCCGAGCATCCGGAGGTGCAGGTCCGGCTGTTCGTGAGCAACCGCCGCGTCGACATCATCGGCGAGGGCTTCGATGTCGCGATCCGTGTGCGCGAGAAGCTGGACACTGATGCGCTGCTGGTGGCACGGAGCTTCGGCGCGCTGCGCGTGGTGCTGGTTGCGAGCCCTGGCTTCCTTGCCGAACACGGGGAACCGGCGTCGCCGCATGCGTTGTCCACGTTGCCGGTGCTCAGCATGTTCGAGCACGAAGGGGACCAGGCTTGGGATCTCTACGATCGCACCTGCAGCAAGACCGCGGTGGCGGTGAAGCCGCGCCTCATTACCGGTGACTTCCGGGTGCTTATCGAAGCCGCGGCGCAAGGCATAGGGATTGCGTGGGTGCCGGAATCCTCGTGCGCGGATGAACTTCGCAGCGGCCGGCTGCGCATCGTGCTGCCCGAGTGGGGTCTGCCGCAGGGCACGCTGCACATGGTGTATCCGAGCCGGCGCGGCATGCTGCCGGCCGTGCGCGCGCTGGTGGATTTCCTGGCCGAGACGTTCGCGCGCGACGTACGCGACGGGTCGATGGCGGGCGGCGGAAGCGGCCATGCCGCTTCCTCCCCGCGGCCAACGAATGGCCACAGGTAGGTCGGAACCCACGCAGCGGTTTCCCCCGGACTTGCGCAGCAGCGCCGCCACTTCTGCGTGCTAACATCGAACGAATACCGTTGTGCGGATGCCGGTGCCCATGCAGATCGAAACCAAGTTGCCCAAGGTCGGCACCACCATCTTCACGGTGATGAGCCAGCTCGCGCTGGAACACAAGGCGGTGAACCTCGGGCAGGGCTTTCCCGATTTCGAGACGCCGCGGAACCTCCGCGAGGCGCTGACCCGCGCGATGGAGGAGGGCAGGAACCAGTACGCACCGATGAGCGGCATACCGAAGCTGCGCGAGCAGATTGCGCTGCAGGTGGACCGCTTGTACGGCCGCCGCATCAGTGCCGATACCGAGGTGACGGTCACGTCCGGCGCGACCGAGGCGATCTTCGCCGCGATCGCGTGCGCGGTGCACGCGGACGACGAGGTGATCGTGCTGGACCCCTGCTACGACTGCTACGAGCCCGCCATCGCGCTGGCCGGGGGCAAGGCCGTGCACGTGCCGCTGGCGCTGCCGGATTTCGCGGTGGACTGGCAGCGGGTGCGCGACGCGCTGACGCCGAAGACGCGGATGATCATGGTCAACAGCCCGCACAATCCATCGGGGGCCATCTTCGAGCAGCACGACCTGGACGCCCTGGCCGAGATCGTCACGCGCCACGGGTTGCTGGTGATTTCCGACGAAGTGTACGAGCACATCGTGTTCGACGGTGCGCGTCACATGAGCGCTTCGCGCAAGCCCGAGCTTGCCGAACGCAGCTTCGTGATCTCCTCGTTCGGCAAGACCTGGCACTGCACCGGCTGGAAGGTCGGGTATTGCGTGGCGCCGAAACCGTTGACTGCCGAGTTCCGCAAGGTGCACCAGTACCTTACGTTCTGCACGTTCCACCCGGCACAGTGCGCTTTTGCCGAAGTTATGGAGAAGGACGCGCAGCACCCCGGTGAGCTGGCGGCGTTCTACCAGGACAAGCGCGACCGCTTCCGCGAATTGCTGTCGGGATCGCGGTTCGTGCTGCCGGCGGTGCGCGGCGGTTACTTCCAGTTGGCCGACTATTCGGAGATCCGGGATACCGACGACCTCAATTTTTGCGAGTGGATGGTGCGTGAGGCCGGCGTGGCCGCGATCCCGGTGTCGGCGTTCTACGACGCGCCGCCCGCCGCCAAGATCGTGCGATTCTGTTTCGCCAAGAACGACGATACGCTGTCGGCAGCGGCGGAGCGTTTGTGCAAGCTGTGAGATGGAAGCGGCTTAGAAGCGGATCAACGCGAATGGGAGCCTTGTGATCGATGTTCATCCGCCTTAATCCGCGTTCATCCGCGTCAAGAAGGTTGCTTCGGTGTCGGTGAACTGAATGCAAGCACTGAGAGTTTCGCTCGTCCAGGGTGCGACCCGCTGGCATGACCCGGCGGCCAACCGCGACTACTACGCGTCGCTGATCGCCCCGCTCGCGGGGCGCACCGACCTCGTGGTGCTTCCGGAAACCTTCACCAGCGGTTTTTCCAACGAAGCCATCCATGATGCCGAGACCATGGAGGGTCCGAGCGTGGCCTGGCTGAAGGAGCAGGCGGCGGCACTGGATGCCGCCGTCACGGGCAGCATGCAGTTGCGGGCGGGCGAGGGGCCCGCTGCGGACAAAGTGTTCAACCGGCTGCTGTTCGTGACGCCGGACGGCGCGCTGCGGCACTACGACAAGCGGCACCTGTTCCGGTACGCCGACGAACACAAACGCTATGCCGCCGGTGGCGAGCGGCTGGTGGTCGAGTGGCGAGGCTGGAGGATCTGTCCGCTGGTCTGCTACGACCTCAGGTTTCCGGTGTTCTCGCGCAATCGACACCACGCCGGGCAGGGCTTCGACTACGACCTTGCATTGTTCGTTGCCAACTGGCCGGCGGCGCGCGCCCACGCGTGGCGCATGCTGCTGCGCGCACGTGCGATCGAGAACCTCGCGTATTGCGCCGGGGTCAACCGGGTCGGCACCGATGGCAACCAGTTGCCGTATTCGGGGGACAGCGCGGTGCTGGATTTCCTCGGCCAGACGATGGCTGACATCGGCGCGCAGGAGCAAACCGTGACCGTTGCGCTCGATCCCGATGCCCTCGCCGCATTCCGCGAGAAGTTTCCCGCCTGGATGGATGCCGACGCGTTCGAATTGACGTGACAACTTCGCCCTTCGGGAGAAGGGGCGGGGAACGCCGCCGTTTCTTTCGCGCGCAGCGCCGGATGAGGGTTCGGTCCCGCAAGGAGCAACAAACGGCGGCGCGTGTAATGCGTTTGCCGTGCCGAACCCTCAGTCCCAACCCCTCTCCCGGCGGGAGAGGAGTTACAGGATCGCGAGGACGTTTGCGGGCGGGCGCCCCAGCGCGGCCTTGCCGTTCGCGAAAACGACCGGGCGCTCGATCAGGATCGGGTGGGTCGCCATCGCGTCGATCAATTGCTCGCGGGTGAACTTCGGGTCTTCGAGTCCGAGTTCCGCGTAGGCCGCCTCGCCCTTGCGCATAAGGTCGCGCGGTTCGATGCCGAGGAGTTCCAGGGCGCGCGCGATTTCCGACGTGGACGGCGGCGTCTTCTGGTAATCGACGATCGCGGGTTCGATGCCGCGCCCCTGCAACAGCTCGAGGGTTCCGCGCGACTTGGAGCAGCGCGGGTTGTGCCAGATGGTGACGCCCGGTCGCGTGCTCATGGAGCCCCCTTCGTCAGCCACGGGGCCCGTTGCGGCCCTTGCCGCCGCCGGGACCGCGGCCGCCGCCCGGCCCACGCTTGCCGCCACCGGGTCTTCGCCCCTGGCGTTCGCCGGGACGCTTGTCCCCCGCGAACCAGGTGCGCACCGACGGCAGCTCCTGGCCGGGCGCGACGCCACGCCGGTTCTTGCGCTTGCGCCCGGAAGGCTTCTCGGGTTTCAGGACATTGCCATTGACGTCGCCGCGCGGCGGTCCGCGGCGCCGCTTGCCGCGCGGATTGAAATCATCGGGCCGGACCCGGTCGAACGCCGCCAGCTCGCGCGCCTCGTCGTGGCGGACGCCGGTCCATGCGTGGGGTGTCTGGTCGGCGGGCCTGACCTCGGTCACCCCCCGCGGCGTGTGGCGCTGGTGGAGCACCGGTTTCAGCGTCAGCGTCGGCTGCTCGGGGCCCGCGCCCGCGAGTTCGCGCAGCGACCTCACGGCGTCTTCGGCGAGCATTTCGTTCTGGCCGGGCCGCAGGCCTCGCGGCAACTCGACGTTGCCGTAGCGGATGCGCTTCAGGCGGCTGACGAGGAAGCCTTGCGAATCCCACAGCCGGCGCACCTCGCGGTTGCGGCCTTCGTGCATCACGACGCGGAACCAGCAGTGGCTGCCGCCGCGGTTGACGACGTGGATTTCGTCGAAGCGGGCGGGGCCATCGTCCAGTTCCACCCCGGCCTTGAGTTTTTCGAGCGCCTCGTCCGGAACTTCGCCGTGCACGCGGCACAGGTATTCGCGTTCGAGTTCGTGGCTCGGGTGCATCAACGTATTGGCGAGTTCGCCGTCGGTGGTCAGCAGCAACAAGCCGGTGGTATTGGCATCGAGGCGACCTACCGAGATCCAGCGCGAACCGTTCAGGTGGGGCAGGTTCTCGAACACCGTGGGACGGCCTTCGGGATCGTCGCGCGTGGTCAACTCGCCCTCGGGCTTGTGGTACATCAGGACCGCCGCGCGCTCGTGGGTATCGGTGGCGACGACGAACTGCTTGCGGTCCACGGTCACGCGATCGCCGGCACGCACGCTCGAGCCGGTCGTCGCGACGCTGCCGTTGACCAGGATCTCCCCGGCACCGATCCGCTCCTCGAGCATGCGGCGCGACCCCAGGCCGGCGTTGGCGAGCACCTTGTGCAGGCGTTCTTCCAGGGCGCCATCGGCCTCATGGGCAGACGACCGCTTCAGGGTCAGCAGGGAACGTGGTGCGGAACTCATGCGGCGTCCTCGGTGGTGCGCGGGGCATCGGCGGGCGCATCGGCGCCGGCAGGTTCATCGGTGCCGTCGGAAGGATCCGACGGCGCATCCGGCGGGTTGCCTGCGTCGTCCCGGCTGCTCGCGAGCGCGAGCTGTGGGTCGGGATCGGCGATCTCGCGGATCTCCGCGAGCGTAGGAAGCTGGTCCAGCGACTTGAGGTTGAAATAATCGAGGAACTGGCGGGTGGTGCCGAACAGCGCGGGCTTGCCGGGGACGTCGCGGTAGCCGACGACGCGCACCCATTCGCGCTCCTCCAGCGTGCGCATGATGCTGGTGGCGACGGCGACGCCGCGCACCTGCTCGATTTCGCCGCGGGTGATCGGCTGGCGGTAGGCGATCAGCGCCAGCGTCTCCAGCAGGGCACGCGAGTATTTGGTCTGGCGCTCGGCCCACAACCGCGAGACCCACGGATGCACATCCTCGCGCACCTGGTACCGGAAACCCGAAGCCACTTCCTGGAGTTCGATGCCGCGGCCTTCGCAGGCCTGGCCGAGCGTCTCGACCGCCCGCGCGAGATCCTCGTGGGAAACCGCATCGGTGTCCTGGAACAGCGCCGCCAGCATCGGCAGGGTCAATGGTTGGTGCGCCGCAAGCAGGGCGGCCTCCACGATGTTCTTCAGCTTTTCCTGTTCCACTTACGCCTCGCTGAGCGCGTTGTCCAAAATCAAAGGCAGAGCTCCTGACGCGGATGAACGCGGATATTCGCTGAGCAAAAGCCCCTTATCCGTGTTCACCGGCTTTGATCCGCGTCGGAAAAAAGGCCTTCCGAAAAACGATCAACTGTCATCTGGTTACATCAGCAGCAGTAGGCATTGCTTGCATTTGCGTTCTTTGCGCTTGCTTGCGGATAGATGCTCTTTTCCGCCGGTCAATCCGCCGTTTCCGCCGTCGCGCGCGCCTTCAGGTAGATCGGCGCCAGCGGAACCTCCTGCATGATGTCCACCAGGCGATCCTTGGCCAGCTCGAGCAGCGACAGGAACGTCACCACCACGCCCAATCGGCCTTCGGTGGCCTCGAACAGCGTCTCGAAGCGGTGGAAGGCGCCATCTCCGAGCTTGCGCAGTACGTCGCTCATCCGCTGGCGCACCGAGAGCGGCTCGCGTTCCACCGCGTGGTGCCCGTAGAGTTCCGCGCGGTGCAGCACGTCGCGCAGTGCCAGCAGCATTTCGCGAAGCTCCACCGGCGGCGGCAGTTTCACCACCTTGTGGTCCGGGACGAACGCCCGGGTGTTCTCCAGGTCGCGTTCCAGTCGCGGCATCGCGTCGATGTCCTCGGCTGCCTTCTTGAACCGCTCGTACTCCTGCAGGCGGCGCACCAGCTCGGCGCGCGGATCTTCCTCGATGCCTTCTTCCTGTGGCGGCCTCGGCAGCAGCAGCCGGGATTTGATCTCCGCGAGGATCGCGGCCATCACCAGGTATTCCGCGGCGAGCTCCAGCCGCATCTCGCGCATCACGTCGATGTAGTCCATGTACTGCCGGGTGATTTCGGCGACGGGGATGTCGAGGATGTCGAGGTTCTGCCTGCGGATCAGGTACAGCAGCAGGTCCAGCGGACCCTCGAACGCCTCGAGGATCACCTCGAGCGCGTCCGGCGGAATGTAAAGGTCCTGCGGGATCCGCAGGACCGGCTGCCCCAGCACGACCGCCAGCGGCATCTCTTCCTGGCGCGGTGCCGCGGTTGCAGCGGACGCTTCCGGCGCGGAAGCGGGGCTCATGGTGGACTGCGATTCGGTGCTCATCCGGCACTCGTATGGATCGGATCCACGGCACGCGCGGTGCCGCAATCCTCGGATTGGCGAAATTCGCTCATCGTGCAACATCAACTGTCGCGGACCGGGCGTCGCTGGTTCGGGTGTGCACGCGCCCGCGACCGCGCATTCCCGCGCGGCGGCATCGGCTCGGACTCAGGCTGGCCTCTGGACTTGCCGAGCCGGGCATCGGTGACTCACCAACGGCGTCGGGCAGGTTTCGCGCTATCCCGGGTCGAAGGATCCCCCGATCCCGTATCCGCCCGATGCCCCTGGCACCGGGTCGCGGCAACATGGTTACCGGGTGCCGGCCAAGGTGCACCGGCGTCACGTGCGTAGGTTAAGGGCTAACCGGTTGCAAGTCCAGCGGTCCTTGCCGCCGGCTTGGCCCATTCCTTGCTTGCCATGAGGCGGCAGAACGTCGTTCAATGGGGGACCGGCCGCGCGCCGGCGAACACGATACGGAGCCAAGGGAATGTTCGAGGTGGCTGGGGACTACAACACGGATCGGACGGTCGATCACGTGCGGCATGCACGCATGGTGCGCGAGACGGCGGTGCTGATGAGCCGTCGCGGCGATGTCTGGCAGACCGACCTCGCCGACATTTCGGCGACGGGCGTGCGTCTTGCGCGGCCGACCGAGTGGCACGGCAGCTCGGGCGACGTCTGGGTGCTGGACATGCTCTTCAGCGATGACATCAACGTGCACGTGATGGCGGAAGTCGTGCGGGTTACCGCGGCGCACGTCGCCCTCGCGTTCGCGCGGATTCCGGAAGAAGTGCAGGTGTCGCTGTGGAACCTGCTCGGGGGCTATGCCGACACGCTGGAGCGGTGGGACGACGAGCTCGACGCCATTCGCGGCTGAGCCGGGCAGCGGTCGGACGACGACGGGGCGACCATGGGTCGCCCCGTTCGCATGTGCCGCACATTGTCAGTTTCGATGACCGCCATCGTGCTTGTGCTTGTCGTTTTGCGGCTTCCCGCCACGGTCGTTGCCGTGTGACGACGATGCAGGCGGCTGGCCCCGGCTCGATTGGCCGTTGTGCGGCGGTGCGTTGCGGGGCGCGTTCTGCAAGGTCGCCGGGTGCGACGGGTTCGGCCTTGCGTTGCCGTGGACAGGTGCGTTCCGGAACGAGGGCTGCGGTTGCATCGGCTGCTGCTGCACCGGGCGTGCCCGTTCGCGCGGGGCCTGGACGGGCGCGTGTCCGCGGTTCGGCACATTGTTCGGGGCGGGATGGGTACGTTCGCGCGGTGCCTGGACCATGGTGCGTGCGCGATCGGGCGTGTTGGCCGGGTGTGGCTGCGGGGCAGCACGGGATGCATGGTTCGACGCACCCGTTGCATACCCGCGCGGTGCGGACGGCGCGTGCACCGCATGCGGACCCTCGAACTTGCCGGCATGTTGCGTGGCGAATACGGCGGGCCGGCCCTGGTGGGCCTTGAAGCGCTGGCCCGGGTTGCCCTTCGCTACCTCGCGCTGGCGCTCCTGCATGCTGGTGGGCGACCAGCGACGTGCGTTCGCCACTGCGCGCTGCGCGGCCGTGGGATGCGCCGTGATGCCGCCGCGACCGCCGTTGTAGCTCACGCGATCGACATGGACGTTCCTCACCACCGTGCGGTTGACGTACACGTTGTGGATGTTGGCCACGCTGACGTTGTTCACGGCGCGGTTGTAGTAGAAGTCGCGTCCGCGCCACTCGCCGCCGACGTAGCCGGCGCCGAAATACCCGTGGCCGTAATTGATGCCGCCGTAGAAGCCGACGTGCCGGCCCCAGTATCCGGGATGCCAGCGATAGTAGCCGTCGGACCAGCCCCACCAGCCCGGGGTCCACAGCAGCCCGATCTGGGGCGGCATCACCCACGTGCCCGGCACCCAGTAGTAGCCGAATCCGGGATCCCACGCCCAGAAGCCCGGCGTCCAGATGTAGCCCGGCCCCGGAACGGCCGGTTGCCCGTACACGGGCAGCGGCGGCGGCGCGAGGTTGACCGAAATGCCGACGCTGATCGCCGCCTTCGCGGGCGGCGGCAACGCCAGCATCGGCGTGGCCATGAGACCTGCAACCAGTACGGTTGTAGCAATGCGCTTCACGGTGATCCTCCGGTCGGGCCGGGGTTGGCCCAAACGTTTGAACGCGACGAGGCGGCGCCAGTTGACGCGCAGCGCCGTCGCGGTCGAGCAGCGTTCATGCTGCGTTGGGCGCGGATTCAGCGTTGGGATCGGTCGGCGTGATGGTGCAGGGCGGCCACGTCCGCCGCGTGCACGCGATATGGGGGAATGCCGGCCTCGGGTTCGCGCTAATACCGCGAACCGTCTTTATGGGTATAGCCGGCGTCGCGGCCGGGACCGATGCGAAGATCGACGTCCGGATAGTCGCAGGCGTCGGCGCCCGGTTTGCGCGAGCCGATCTCGAGGCAGCGGACCGTCGCGCCGGAACGGTTCACCAGATGATGGCCATTGGCATCGCCCTTCGGGAATGCCGCGCATTCCCCGGCGTGGAGGACATGCTCGCCGCCGTCGTCGACCAGCGTGACCTCGCCGTCCAGCACCCACACGAATTCGTCCTCGGCGGAATGCCAATGGCGTTGGCTGGACCACGCACCCGGCGCGAGTTCCAGCAGGTTCACGCCGAAATCCGTGAGTCCGCCAGCGTCTCCGAGCCGCTGCCGGATGCGCGGGCGGCAAGGCTCGTCGAATGGCGGCGGGTAACCGCAACCCGTGTGGCGGGGCGTCGCTTCGATGTCGATCCTGGGCATGGTCTGGAGTTTCTACCTTGCTGGTGGGCTGCTTTTCTGTTCCCAGTTCCCCGTTCCCTGTTCCCGCTCTTTTCCCTCGTCGCGCAACTCGCGTCGCAGGATCTTGCCGACGTTGCTCTTGGGCAGCTCGTCGCGGAACTCGATGTACTTCGGCCGCTTGTAGCCGGTCAGCTCGTCGTGGCAATACTGCTTGAGCGCGGCCTCCGTGAGCGCGGGATCCTTCTTCACCACGAACAGTTTCACGACTTCCCCCGAGTGTTCGTCCGGCACGCCGATCGCGGCGGCCTCGAGCACCCCGGGATGGCGGACGACCACGTCCTCGATCTCGTTCGGATACACGTTGAAGCCGGACACGAGGATCATGTCCTTCTTGCGATCGACGATGTACAGGAAACCCTTCTCGTCCATGCGTGCGATGTCCCCCGTCCGCAACCAGCCGTCGCCGTCCATCACGTTGGCCGTTTCCTCGGGGCGGTTCCAGTAGCCCTTCATCACCTGCGGCCCCCGCACGCACAGCTCCCCCGGCTCGCCGGGCGGCGCCTCGTGGCCGTCGTCGCGCAGCACGACGTCGGTGGACGGCAGCGGCATCCCGATGGAGCCCGAGTATTCCTTGACGTCCAGCGGATTGGCGGTGACCACCGGCGAGGTTTCCGTAAGGCCGTAGCCCTCGATCAGCGGGATGCCTGTCGCTTTCTTCCAGCGCTCCGCCACCGCGCGCTGCACCGCCATGCCGCCGGCCAGGGAGAACTTCACCCGCGAAAAGTCGATCGATGCGAAGTCGGGATGGTGGACCAGCGCGTTGAACAGTGTGTTGACGCCTGTTATCGCGGTCCAGCGGTTTTGCTTCAGCGTCTTGATGAAGGCGGGTATGTCGCGCGGATTGGTGATGAGCACGTTCTCGCCGCCGAAGTACGTCATGAAAAGCGCGTTCACCGTCAGCGAGAAGATGTGGTACAGCGGCAGCGCGGTGATGATCTGTTCTTCGCCGCGCGTGAACAGGTCGCCCAC